>JBAYOI010000074.1:0-11178 GCA_041678365.1 Pigmentiphaga sp.
CCATCTGCGCAGTGCGATGTCGCCGTATGAGCCGGTCTATTTCAGCTTCGGCGCAAAGGATGACTTTCATGCGCGTTTTCAGTTGAGCTTCAAGTACCGGCTGATTTCGCCGTCGGCCGATCCGGCGTGGTGGGACAAGTTCTACTTTGCCTATACCCAAACATCGATCTGGGATCTCGGGGAGGATTCCTCGCCGTTCCGGGACAGCAGCTACCGGCCCGCTTTTTTCTGGTTGAACGAACGGGTGGCGGAAAGCGGGGATCAGCGCCGTTCGTTGGGCCTGAACCTGGGCTTTGAGCATGAGTCGAATGGGCGCAGCGCCACCCTGTCGCGTTCAATGAATAGCCTGTATGTTCGGCCATCTTTCAATTACCGCTTTGAAAACGGTAGCTTGCTGAGCTTTTCTCCCCGCATCAGGCACTACATGGGCCTGTCGGACAATCCTGATATCCGTGACTATCGCGGCAACGTGGATTACCAGCTCAAATGGACCAGCCCGCACGGCTATATGGCCAGCGCGGCCTATCGCGGCAGGCAAAAAGGGCACTTGCAACTGGATTTTGCCTATCCGTTGAAAGGCACTTGGCTCCGGCGCGTGAACGGGTTCATTCACCTGCAATACGTGAAGGGCTATGGCGAAACCCTGCTCGATTACAATCGCAAGGCGGATTCTCAGTTCCGGCTTGGCTTGATGATTGTCAGATAAGTGCGCCGTGGCGCATGTCAATAACAGGCTATCTCTGAGGGGTGTCACATGAAGCTTTACTACAAGCCTGGCGCATGTTCGCTTGCGCCTCACATCGTTGCCAACGAGGCAGGCATCAAGCTGGATCTTGTTCCGGTTGATCTGGCCACCAAGCGCACGGCGGACGGCCAGGATTATCTCCAGGTCAACCCGAATGGCTTTGTCCCGGCCCTGGCGCTGGATGGGGGCGTGGTGCTGACGGAGGTCTCGGTGCTGGTACAGTACTTGGCCGATCAATCCCCCGACAGCGGCTTGATTCCCGAGGCGGGATCCATGGCGCGTTATCGGGTGCTTGAGGCCCTGTCGTTCACCGCGACCGAACTCCACAAGAACCTTGGCATTTTCTTCCGCCCTGATACGCTGGACGCCGTCAAGACGTCGGCCCGTGCCTTGCTGACACGGCGCATTGGCTATGTTGAGGCGCAATTGTCCAAACAGGCTTTTATTGCGGGAGAAGCATTCACGGTTGCGGATGCCTATCTGTGGACGGTATTGAACTGGACCGCCTTCGCCGGGTTTGATTTGTCGCCGTTTCCGCATGTGCAGGCCTGGCAGGCCAAGGTCGCGGCCCGCCCCGCGGTGCAGCGCACGCTGCGTGAAGAAGGCCTGGCCTGAGCGTTTCCGTCCGTCCCCGGTTGCGCCGCTTCAGATCCCGTCCGGCGCCAACGGGGGCGTGCGCTCAAGATCGGGCGCAATCATGGCTTTCAGCGCGGGCAATAAAGCCTTGCCCGCCGCCACCACATTGCCTTCCACCGGCCAGGCATGTCTCCCATAGGGGTCTTCGCACAGGCCGCCTGCTTCACGCACCAGCAAGGCGCCCGCGGCCACGTCCCAGGGGCTGAGCCGGAGTTCCCAATAGCCGTCGAAGCGCCCGCAGGCGACCCAGGCCAGGTCCAGCGCCGCCGCGCCGTTCCTGCGCACGCCCTGGGTGCGCACGAAGGCATTGTTCAGCATGGCGGAGTAGGTGTCCGTAAAGCTGAGATCGCTGAACGGGAAGCCGGTGGCGAGCAGGGCATCTTCCAGCGTCTGCGTCTGGCTGCAATGGATGCGGTGGCTGTTGAGCCAGGCGCCCACGTCTTTGACGGCGGTGAACATTTCTTCCCGGCAAGGATCGTAGACGACGCCAACCAGCGGGGTGTCGGCTTGCAGGGTTTCGCCGTAGGGCAGCTTGAGACCGGCCTTGCCGACCAGGCCGATGGAAACCGCGTAGTGGGGGATGCCGTGCAGGTAGTTGGTGGTGCCGTCGAGCGGGTCGATGATCCAGTTGATGTGCTCGTCCGGCGTGCCGCCGCTTTCCTCGGCCACAATGCCGATGTGCGGCGTGGCCTGCCGCAAGCGCTGCATGATCATCAGCTCGGCCTCTTTGTCCGCCTGCGAGACAAAGTCATTGCGCGCTTTGCGGTCAATGATCAGATCGGTGCGCCGCTGATGATAGGAGCGCAGCACGGATGCGCCCGCATGCGCGGCCTCGATGGCGGCTTCCAGGGCTTTGAACAGATCGAAGGCTGGCGAGGAGGTGGGCATGAGGATCCAGGCAGAGTTGGCGTGCTTTTATTGTAGGGCCTGCCGGGTGGGATGCATGGCCGCGCAGTATGATTTACCTTGCCATGAAACCACTGTTACCCGCCCGCTTACGTTTTTCCGAGAAAGGGACGCCTTTCAGCCATGACTATGACGACGTTTATCATGCCGAACAAGGTGCGATTGCCCAGGCGCGTCACGTTTTTCTGCATGGCAACGGCCTGCCTGAGCGCTGGCGCGGCCAGGCTCGCTTCACGATTTGTGAAACCGGGTTTGGCCTGGGAACCAACTTCCTGACGGCCTGGGCGGCTTGGCGGCAGGACCCGAGCCGCCCGGCGCGCCTGCATTTCCTGTCCTTGGAAGCCCATCCTTTTTGCCGCGAAGATCTGGCGGCGCTATGGCGGCAGCGAGCGCCCGCTGACTGGCAGGCCCCGGTCAGCGCTTTGCTGGCGCAATGGCCTGTGCTGACCCCCGGGCTGCATCGGCTCGAGTTTGAGGGCGGCCAGGTGACGCTGACGCTGGCTTTCGGGCTGGCGCGGGAATTGGCCCCGTTGCTGCGGGCGGACGTGGATGCCTTCTTTCTGGACGGGTTTTCGCCTGCTAAGAACCCGGAGATGTGGTCGGTCGAGTTGTTCAAATCCTTGTCCTACCTGGCGCGGCGCGGCGCCACCGCCGCGACCTGGTGCGCAGCCGGTGCGGTTCGCCGCGCCTTGCGGCAAGTGGGCTTCGAGGTCGAGAAGCGGCCGGGCTTTGCGGGCAAGCAGCATATGACGGTGGCCCGCTACGCGCCTGCGTTTACGCCGCGCCATGGCCTGCGGGAGCGGCAACCGGCGCGTGAGCGGACATGTGTGGTGGTGGGCGGCGGGATTGCCGCGGCAGGCGCTGCCTATGCCCTGCGTCAGCGCGGCTGGACCGTGGCGGTGATGTCGGCAAGCGCCCCCGGCACAGGCCATCCGGCGGCCGCCATCACGCCCTTGATTGCCCGAGACGACAATGCGCGGGCCCGCTTGTCGCGGGCGGCGGTGCTGCGGGCGCGGGCGCGCTGGGCGCCCTGGCTGGGGTCTGCCGCGCTGCTGCCTTGCGGCACGTTGCACCTGGCCAGTGATGCGGCCCAGGCGGCGCGCTTTGCCGACGCGGTGCAGGCATTGCGGTTTCCTTCGTCATGGCTGCAATACCTGGACGCCGACGCGGCCAGCCGACTAGCGGGCGTCAAGGTGGCGCGCAGCGCCTGGTGGCTGCCGCAGGCGATGCGGATTCAACCTGACGTCATGATTCGTGCTTTGTTGGAGGGCGCCCGCGTTTACCAGGCCGAGGCTTGGCGTATCCAGCGTGACCACGAGGGTTGGCGGGTTGACGATGCGCGCGGCCGGACGCTGGCCGCGGCACCGACGCTGGTGTTGGCCAATGGCTGGGAGTCGGTGGCCTTGCTGACGCGCAGCGGTCTTGCCGCGGATCTGGACGCGCCGCAGTTCCTGAGCTCGAAACGGGTGGCTGGGCAGATCAATCTGTTCGAGACGGATGCCAGCCTGGACGTTCGCTGCATGGTGGCGGGCGATGGCTATGTCCTCCCGCCGGTGAATGGCCGGACGGTGGTGGGCGGCACCTATGTGCATGAGGTGGAAGGCTTTGCCGCCAATGCGCACGGGGATGCGTTGAACCTGGCCCATCTGCACGCGTTGCTGCCGGAGAGCCAACGGATGGCCGGACGGGAGCCGGTGGGCGCCTGGGCGGGCTTTCGGCATGTGCTGCCGGGACGCTTGCCGCTGATCGCCGAACATCCGAGCGCGCCGGGCTTCTGGGTGTGCGCGGGTTATGCCTCGCGGGGCATGAGCTGGGCGGCGCTGGCGGGCGATATTTTGGCTGCGAATCTGGAGGTCGAACCGCAGTTGATCGAGTCGGATTTACTGGATACGGTCGTTTGGCGCTAAAAATCTCGAAAACGTGGGAAAATAGAGGATGTTGTTTTTTTTGATGGCCCGAATTCACCGGAACTGAAAGGATCTGGCGTGAAGGACGGCGTTCGGTCCATCTGGTCAACATCTCGCCAATTCTGCCGAAGCGATCGAGGGAACCTGTGCCACTCCAATTCGAATCCTCCCGCTACCAGCGTCTGGAATCACTTACCCCTGTCAGTTCTACATCATCAGCGTATCGATTCAAAACCGATCAAAGCCTGGATGTGCTTGTTGAAGCCAGTGCGCCTGGCGTGTTTCGTCTGTGCGTTGGGGGGCCGCGCGCCACTGAGAAGCCCTTGTCGACCAGCGCGGCCCGGGTGGCTGCCCTGCATGATCTGCTGGCGCGGGACGAAGCGGTCGGCGAAGCCGAGCAGGCAGCCCTACCGACGGGAGAGCCGGGTGTGCGGCTGGCCCAGGGAGACATGGTCCTGGAGTTGAGGGCCGAGCCGCTGCGCCTGGCCTTGTACCGGGGTGATCAGTGCGTGCTGCGATCCAGCGCTGATGCCGCCTTGCCTGCCCTTGGCATAGACGCCGATGATCCGCGCGCAGGCTGGACGGCATCGTTCGAACTGGCCGAAGGAGAGGGCGTCTACGGTCTGGCTGAAAGCTTGGAACAGCTGGACTGCCGCGGCCGCACGATTCACTCCGATATTCCCGCTGAACGGGCGTTGCCGTTGGCCTGGAGCCCGAAAGGCTGGGGCATCTACGTCAACTCCCTGGATCCGCTGACGCACGCGGTTGGCGCGGAGGCGGCTCCCGGCCATTACGTGCTGGCTTCCGCGCATACCTACATTGATCTTTACCTGTTCATCGGCGAACCGGCGGAGATCCTGAATCAATATACGCAAATCACGGGCCGTGCCGGACAACCGTCGCTGTGGGCAATGGGCGCCTGGCTGGGCCAGACGCCGGGCTACAGCACGGAGTCCGTGCTGGAGAGCGCCGCGCAGATGCGTGAGTCGGGCTTCGCCTTCGACGCCGTGACGCTGAGCGGCCCGAACGTCTTTGAGATCAATACCAAGCTCAATGTGGAATGGTCGGAGCGTCTTGGTGACGTCAAGGCGCTGCTGAACGGCTTCAAGGCGCTCGATGTCAAGGTTTGCGCGCCGGGCTTTCCCGCCGTGCTGCAATCGCAGCTGATGTTCGAGGAACTGGAAGACAAAGGCTGGCTGTTGACGGACGAGGAAGGCGGTGCTTTCGTCTTTGACGGCATTGCGGCCACCTCAGGTGAGCCTTTCGGCTTGCTGGACCTGACCCACAAAGATGTCTTTACCTTCTGGCGCGATAAATTGCGCGCCTTGCAGGATGAAGGTGTGGAGGCGGTCTCCTGCGATGCGCAACTTGACTTGCCGAACGGCGTTTCGGCGCGCAACGGCGACACGGATGGGCGCTTGCGTTTGGTCTACCCGATGCTGGTCAAGCGCTGTCTGTATGAAGCCGCCGCCTGGAATAAAGTGCCGTCCGAAGGGGTGGTGTGGAGCCGTGACCTGTTCCCGACCGGCCAGCGCCTGCCGTTCCAGGCGCCGCCCAGCGTGCCCAATACCTTTGACGGCCTGGCCGCGTCGATCCGCGCGGCGCTGACAGTGGGCATGAGCGGCATTCATGCGCAGGTACATGATGTCGGTAATCCGGAGGCATTGCTGGAAACCCTGACCCCCGAGCTGTATCTGCGGTGGCTGGGCGCAAGCGTGCTGAGTGCCAACTTCCGTTTCCATGCCCATGAGAAACTGTTGCCGTCAGCGCTGGGAGACGCCCATGAAGCCATTGCGCGCCAGTGGCTGGATCTGCGGTATCGCTTGATTCCCTACGTGTTGGGCGTGATTGAAGATGCGGCCCGTACCGGCCTGCCGGTGCAGCGTTCCATGGTATTGAGCTTCCCGGAGGATACCGAGGCGCACGAGTACGAGACGCAATACCTGCTGGGCCCGGCGTTGCTGGTTGCGCCGATTCTGCACGAAGGCACGCAGGCCACGGTATACCTGCCTAAAGGCGATGCCTGGTGGGATTTGCGCACCGGCCACCGCTATGAAGGCGGCACCACCTGGACCATGGAGTGCGGTCTGGACACCTTGCCGGTGTTTGGCCGTGAAGGACACATGCTGTGTCTGGGGCCCACCGCCACGCATACCGGTGAGTTCAACTCCGCCCGGATTCTTGACGAAGTCTGGCTGTTCGGCATGCCCATCCACAATCCGAGTGTGATGCGCAACAAAATCCGGGTCATGCAGATGCAGGGATCGAGCTATGCCAAGGGCCTGGAAGGCTTGAAAATCCTGCCGTCCGAAGGTCTGGAGGTCAAGCGTCGCGGCGCCGAAGTCCGGATTTCACGTGCCCGCTGATGGGGTGGGCATGGCTGGGAAGCGCTAGCGGACTGGCCAGATCCGCAGTGCACTGGATCGGGCCGAGGTTCTACTGTAGAAGTGAGCGCTGTTCGCGAACCCACAATAACAAAAGAAGCTCAGCAACTCAGGACACCGCGGATCTGGCTCCGCCAGGCCGCCGGTGTCGCCCCCTTTGAGGGGGCCCGCGTAAGCGGGTAGGGGGTGGACCTATTCGCACGGCGCGTCGAGCGTGCCGGTGCTGATGCTTTCAACAATCAACACCTGCTGCGCGGGCGAGCCTTCCATGGCAAAACGCCCGTTCACCCACATCAGGACCGGCGTGCCCGGCGCGATGCGCAAGCGCTGGTAGTTGTCCTGAAGTGCGCGGCCTTGCTGTTGCGCTGAAACCGGGTAAGCCTTGCCCTGGCCGCAGACGGCAAACTGAATGCCCGAGCCTTGCGGGGAGACTTTGCCGCGCAGCGGCATGACGTCGGCTATCGGGTCAAGTTCGAATTGCTGGGTCAGGAAGGCATTCAGCGCGCTGGGAATGGGCTCGCCACGCTGACTGAGCCACTTCAAGCGGTTGCCGTCCACCCACTGGAGCTGGTAGTTTTCATAGCGGTCACCGCGTAGTGTCACCCGGTTGGCATCGTCGGGTCCGCGCTCCCACGCGCCGGTGGTGACGATGGACAGCGGCGGTTTGCCGCCCGCATACTGGTAAACGCGCCGCATGCGCCAGGTCCAGTCCGGCAGCAAGGTCAGGGTGATGTGCTGGTTCTCGCAATCCGCGCACGGCATCACGCCGCGATAGCTCAAGGCTTGCGGCAAGGGGCGGCCGAGATCGCGTGCCGGGGCGGCAGGCGGTTGCTGCTGCGCGTGCGTCAGTGTGGGCGGCGCGGCTTCGCGCCCGGCGGTGTCGCCTGGCTGTTGCAGCGGGATTGAGCACGCGGCCAGGCCCGCGCTGGCCAAGGCCGCACATAGCCAACGGGCGGGCGAACGGATCCAGGGGGCGAGGCTTGCGCTTTGGCTTGTGGTCACTGACATGGCTTTTCCGAACAGTTGGGTGGGTGCTGGAAGTCTACCGCATCCGGCTGTTTTTCATCACGACTGCGGTTAAAGTGTGAAGCTTGCCTTTTCCGTTGAGTTTTCCATGAGCCACTTCGCCGCGCTCGATCTTTACCCCTGGTGGACCTTGGTCGTGGCAGGCACGCTGGGACTGCTGACCGGGACGCTGGTGACCAGCGTGATTGCGCGCTTGCCCGTCATGATGGCGCAGGCGTGGGAGCAGGACATTGCCGAGTATCGCAATGAGGCTCTCCCCCCGCCTGAGCGCTTCACGCTGTTTCGTCCCGCTCCTCATTGTCCGCAGTGCAAACACCGCCTGCGCTGGCGCGACCAGGCGCCGGTCCTGAGTTGGGCGGCGCTGCGGCGGCGCTGCCGCGATTGCGGAGCGCGTATTTCAACAATGTATCCGGTGGTGGAAGGCGTCACCGCCTTGTTGTTCATGGCCTGCGTACTGGTTTACGGATGGCAGGCCTACACCGTGCTGGCTTGGGTCTTCTGCGCATTTTGCGTGGCCTTGGCCGCGATTGATTGGCGGACGCAGTTGCTGCCGGACACGCTGACTCTGGGGCTGCTGTGGCTGGGGCTGCTGGTGAATGTGTGGGCGGATCGGGTAGCCCTGGCCGATGCCGTGCTGGGCGCCGCCGCGGGCTATGCGGTGTTATGGTCCGTGTATTGGGTGTACCGCCTGCTGACAGGCAAGGAAGGCATGGGCCATGGAGACTTCAAGCTGTTTGCCGCGCTTGGCGCGTGGTTCGGCTGGCAGGCCTTGCCCTGGATGATGACGATGGCCGCTGTTGCCGGTGTGTTCGTGGGCGGCGGACTGATGTTGAAAAAAGGGAAGCGCCTGGACGAGGTGCTGCCTTTCGGCCCCTATCTGGCGGCCAGCGGCTGTGTTCAGTTATTGTTTGGCTTGCAGGGGGGGCTATGAGCACAGGCCAACACGCGCGTTCCGTCCCTGATGCCGAGGGCGCGCCGCCCTATGCGCCCTTCATCATCGGGCTGACCGGCGGCATCGGCTCCGGGAAATCCTGGGTGGCGGACTATTTGGCAAAACAGGGCGTGCAGGTGGTGGACAGCGACGTGCTGGCGCACCGTCTGACGGCGCCGGGCGGCCGGGCGATTGCGCAGATTGCCGCGGTGTTTGGCCCTGAGTTCATTGCACCGGGTGGCGCCATGGACCGCGCGGCCATGCGTGAGCATGTGTTTGCGCATCCTGGGGCGCGCAAGCGCCTGGAAGGTATTCTGCACCCGATGATCCAGCAGGACGTTCAGGCGGCGTTGGCGCGGCCAACCAGCCCGTATCAAGTGGTGGTGGTGCCGCTGCTGGTGGAAAGGCTGGCGGTGTGGCGGTCACGGATTGACCGGGTGTGCGTGGTGGATTGCGATGTCGGCACTCAGATTTCCCGTGTCAAAATGCGAAATGGGTTAACCGATGATGTCATTCGTAAGATTATCGCGGCGCAGGTCCCGCGAGAAACCCGGCTGGCAGCGGCGGATGACGTGATTTTGAACGGCGCGGCTACGGATTTGAAAGACTTGCAACGACAGGCGCAATCCTGTCATGCTATGTGGCTTGAGCTGGCGCAACGCCGTTAGCGGAAAACTTTCCAAATTTTGACGGACGGTCTACGTGGTTTTATACGAATATCCTTTCAACGAGCGGGTCCGTACGTTGCTGCGTTTGGAAAGTCTGTTCGAGAGCCTGTTTTACTTCCTGCGCCAGGAAAGCGCGCACGCCCATCACGTTGCCACCACCGTTTTGTTTGAAATCCTGGACGTCTCCGCCAGGGCGGATCTGAAGTCCGATCTCTTGCAGGACCTGGAGCGCTACCGCCAGTCCCTGAACGCGCTGAGAGACCATCCCGGCATTGAGGTCAATACGCTCAATACGATGCTGGGCTCTATCTCCAGTGCGTCCGAGCAACTGGCTCACCAGGGTAAAACCGGCATGGCCCTGCGCCAGAATGAATGGTTGACCTCGCTCAGGAGCCGTTTGTCGATTCCGGGTGGGGCCTGCGAGTTCGACATGCCTTCCTTTCATGCCTGGAAGCATTTGCCCGCCAGCCGCCGTTCTCAGGATTTGCTGAGCTGGGCCCGGCCCTTGCTGCCCATCTATGAAGGGTTGAGTATCGTCCTGAAGCTGTTGCGGGAATCGGGCAGGAAAGTCGCCGTGGTGGCCGAGAACGGCCAGTACCAGAAGATGCTGGGCGGCAAGGCCTACCAGCTGCTGCGGGTCTACCTGCCGGATGAAGCGGGCTTGTATCCGGAAGCCAGTGCCAATAAATATATGATTTCCATCCGTTTGTACCGGCAGACGGAGGAATGGAAACCTTACGTCGCGGCCGAGGACATGTCGTTCGAGCTGGCCTTGTGCACGACGATCTAAGCCAATCCCGAGTAAAGCGTCATGAAAAAAGTGAAGTGCCCCAATTGCGGAAAAATGGTGGAATGGCGGACCGAGAGCCGCTGGCGCCCCTTTTGTTCGGAGCGCTGCCAGCAGATCGATCTTGGCGCCTGGGCGTCGGACAGTTTCGTCATCCCGGGCGCACCGCTTGAGTCAGATGGCCTGAGTGATCAATTGGATCCTCAGTCGGCCTCGCGTCCCGGCAAGGCCGACTGATTTATCGCTCACCAAAAGGCGCGGATTGCCGCAATGCCGTGCGCACCGTGCTTGGCGGCTTCGCCGCGCGTGGCCTCCCCTTGGCCGCCCAGGGCATAGACCGGTAGGCTGACCTGTTGGCACAATTGTTCAAACTTGGCCCAGCCCATGCCCGGGTTGCCGGGATGGGAGTCGGTTGGCAAGACGGATCCCAGCACGGCAAAATCCGCGCCCAGGCTTTGCGCCTGCGTCAGTTCCAGCAAGGAGTGTGACGACGCGCCAAGCCACTGGCCGGGTGCGATCCACTCTTCGCGGCTGCGGTGCAGGCTCAAGTCCGTGGCGCGCACGTGCACGCCATCGGCAATCGCGCTCCAGCTGCGGGGATGAATGCTGTTGACCAGCACCTTGGCGCCATGCGCATGGGCGCGTTCCACCAATTGTTGCAGGACGCGGAGCAGGTTCGGGTCGTCGCTGCCTTGCGGCCAGTCCGGTTCGCGGAACTGAATGAGCCGGATGCCCGCCTCGAAGGCTTCGTCGAGCCGATCGAAAAAGCACGAGGGCGACGTGCGGCTGATGTTGGTGATGGCATAGCTGTCGGGCAGCATCATCCACTTGAGCGGCGGCAGGCTGGCGGGCAGCAAGGGTCCGACAGCCGGTTCAAGCCTCAAGCCCAGCGCCTGTTCCGGCGAGGCGGCGCCCAGACGCGCGCGGTCGGTTTCGCTCAGCATCGGTTGCCGGGCCAGTTCGGCCAGGGTTTGTTGATGCGCGTAGCGCGCTGCCTGGTGTTCGGCTGGACTGATTGGAGCAAGCTGGACCCATTGCAGCGCCTGGCCTTCACGCCCTTGCGGTTCACTCAGCCATTGCGAAACCCGGCAAAAGTGCAGCCGGACCGTGGCGTGCGTATAGCTGTGGGTGAGGGTCACCCAGGGCGTGGCGGTGACCAGCGTGATGCCGAGTTCTTCGTGCAGCTCG
>JBAYOI010000075.1:0-11136 GCA_041678365.1 Pigmentiphaga sp.
CTGGTTTCCGCTCCTTCTTTTTTTCTCAATAGGTGATGACGATGGCAAGGCAAGGTTTGAGCGCGCACGCGGGCGCGGGTGAAGTCGGACTGCCCCCGGATTTCCGGTGGCCGGACAACAAGCGTGTTGCCGTGTTTTTCCGGGTGGCCTGCGAAGGGTGGTCCGACGGCGCCTGGCCGGCGCTGGGCCCAATGGGCAACCCGCTGAAGGCGGGCGTGCCGGACTTGAATGCGCTCGGCTGGGTCGAGTATGGGATGCGCCGCGGCATGGAACGCATCCTGAAGGTCCTGGACCGGCAGCAAATCAAGGCCACGATGCTCATTTGCGCCGTTCTGGCGGAGCGCTACCCGGGCGTGGTGAAAGACATTGCCGACGCGGGCCATGCCATTGCCGCGCATTCGTATGGCATGGACGTCATTCCCGCCTACCTGGATGAAGCGGCGGAGCGCGCTAACATCCGCCGAACGAGCGACATCTTTGAAAGCCTGCTTGGACGGCGGCCGTTGGGCTGGATCAGTCCCCGCGCCACGCCAAGCCCGCACACCGCAAGGCTGCTGTCGGAGGCGGGCTATCTATGGCATGGCGATACGATGAATGACGACCTGCCCTATAAAGTGGAGTTCGGCCAGTCCAGCCTTTTCGCCTTTCCCGGCGGCATGGAGCTGAACGATACGCCCCTGTCCATCCGCTATGGCAATTCGCCGCGGATGATGCATGACATATTCGATGACTGGCTGGATTTTGTCAGAACGCATGAGGAGGGCGCTTGCCGGATTTCACCGTCCATCCATGCCCATGTCTTCGGGCGGCAGACCGGGATCAAGGTTTTTGAGGAACTGATCGAGAAAGCCAAGGCGCAGCCGGATATCTGGATCGGCACGCAGGATGAGGCGATCAGCCATATCCGGCAGTTCATCTAGCGGGTTCACGAAAGAAGGAGACATCAATGCGTACTTACGGAGAAAACCTTGGGACGGCCCGGCGGCTGTTCGCCGTTGTCCTGGCAAGTGCCCTGTGCGCGCTTGGCCCGACGGTCAGCCAGGCGCAGCCGCGCAGCGGCGGCGAGTCGTTTGCATCGCGGCCGCTCAACCTGATCGTGACTTTCGCGCCAGGGGGGTCCACCGACATCGTCGGCAGGTTGATTGCACAAAAACTGGGTGAACAGCTCAATCAGACCGTGGTGGTGCTGAACAAGCCGGGCGCGTCCGGCTCCATCGGCGTGAGCGAATTGGTCCGGGCGCCGGCGGATGGCCAGACGCTGCTGGTCAATATCGTGACGACGGCGGTCATCAATTCAATGACACTGCCGTCGGTGCCTTATGATCCGGTCAAGGATTTGCAGCCCGTCGCGCTGGTTGGCATGCTGCCGAACGTCGTCATCATCAACAAGAATATTCCGGCCAGCAATCTTGGCGAGTTCGTGACCTGGGCACGGGCCCATCCCGACAAGGCAACCTTCGGAACCGGCGGGCCGGGAGGCGTCCAGCATCTGACCGGCGAATTGCTGGGCGATCTATTGGGCTTTACCTGGACGCACGTGCCCTACAAAGGCGCGGCGCCTGCCATCCAGGATTTGCTGGGCGGCAATATCTCCGCCGTGATTGACAACGTGACGGGCCCGATGAGTTTCATCAAGAGCGGCCAAGTCCGGGCTCTGGGCGTCACGACCAATCAGCGGGTGGCGGAATTGCCGGATGTGCCAACGCTGAATGAGGCAGGCGCGAAGGGATTCAGCAATTCGAGCTGGATCTCCGTCTTTACCCGGTCGGGCGTCCCCGATGCCGTGTTGCGCAAACTGGAGGCCGCCGTCCTGGCAGCGGCGCGGGACCCGGAGTTTCAGGACAAGCTGCGTGAGCTGGGCGCAATCCCCACACAGATGAATACCGAAGAACTGACCCGCTTCTGGCTCGATGAGTTCCCGTATTGGGAGCAAGCCGTCAAAAGCGCCAAGCTGCAAGGAAAGCAACCATGATTGAGGAAAGACTGAAAACCTTGGGCATCACGTTGCCGGATGCCCCCGTCATCAAGGCCAACCCGGCACTGGTTCCCGGGGTGGAGGCGGGCGGTTTGTTCTTTTGCCAGGGAACGCTGGGGCACACCAACGGCACGTTCCCCTATTTGGGCAAGGTCGGCGCCGACGTCACGGTTGAGCAGGCCTATCAGTCCGCCCGGTTGTGCGCCATCAATCACCTGGCGCAGGCCAAGGCCGTGCTTGGCAGTCTTGACCGGCTGGAGCGCGTGGTGCAGCTGATCATTTACGTCAACGGCGCGCCGGGCTTCGAGCAAGCGCCTTATGTGTCCAATGGCGCGTCCGATCTTTTCGTCGAGGTGTTTGGCGCGGAGAAAGCGGCCATGGCGCGGGCCAGCCTGAGCGTGCCCGATCTGATCTATACCGCTCCGGTCGAGACAATTTGCGTCTTTGGCCTGAAAGCTTGAGGAGAACGACATGAAAACCTTGATGGCGGCTGTGACGGTTGGCTTGCTGGGCATGGGTTCCAGCACGGCCTTGGCCGCGGACTGGCCGACCAAGCCTGTTACCCTGGTGAGCGCCTGGACCCCGGGCGGGGCCAACGATATTATTGCGCGGTCTCTGGCCAAGGACTTCAACGAGGAGTGGGGGCAGTCGGTCATTGTTGAAAACCGCCCGGGCGCTTCCGGCACGATCGGCACGGCGCACGTTGCGCGTTCCGCACCGGATGGCTATACCCTGACCTTGGGCAGCCTGCCTTCGTACTCCACGGCTGAACTGCTTTATGACACGCTGAGCTACGATCCCAAGAAAGACTTTACGCCGATCTCAATGGTGGCCATTGTGCCGAATCTGTTGGTCGTGAACCAGGATTTGCCGGTGAATTCGGTCAAGGAATTGATTGAGTACGCAAAAAAGAATCCGGGCAAGCTGAGCTTTTCCTCAGTCGGCAACGGCTCGTCGTCCCATCTGGCGGGGGAATTGTTCAATCGCCTGGCCCAGGTGGAGACCATCCACATTCCCTACAAGGGAACCGCGCCCGCCATGATCGATCTGGTCGGTGGACGGGTGACCTTTGCCTTTGAAAACATGCCCGCCTTGCTGCCCATGATCGAGGATAAGAAGCTCAAGGCCTTGGCCGTCACGTCCAAGGAGCGCTCTCCGCTGCTGCCGGAGGTGCCGACCATGATCGAAGCCGGCCTGGCCGATTTTGAAATGGGCGCCTGGTATGGCCTGTTTGGCCCCGCTGGCATGCGTCCCGCCGTGGTGGAGAAAATCAACGGAAGTGTCCGGAAAAGCCTGGATTCGCCGGAGATGAACACGCGCCTCAAGGCCTTGGGCGCCAACGTGATCGGATCGACGCCGGCGCAGGCGGAGGAGTTTTTGTTGAATGACATCCAGAAGTGGACGGCGGTGTTGAAAGCCGCACCCCAGCCCTGAAGCGGAACCATGATGAATCAAAAAAATGACGCCATGCCGTCGCTGTATGACAAAACCGCGCTGATTGTTGGCGGCAGCCAGGGTCTGGGGTTGGCTATTGCCCAGGGGCTGTCGCGCGCGGGCGCCCGGATCGTTCTGGTTGCCAGAAGCGAAGACAAGCTTATTGCGGCTCAGAAGCAGTTGCAGCAGGAAGGCGCGGTCTGCCGGTTCATCGTGGCGGACGCCACTGACCCGGCGCAGGTTCGGGCTTGCGTTGAACAAGTGAGCATCTGGTTTCCGGGGATTGATGTGCTGGTCAACGCGGCGGGCGGCAGCCTGCGCCAGAACGTGCTGGACATGTCGGACGACGCGTGGCGCAAGACCGTTTCCATGAATCTGGATTCCGCCTTTTTCTTTTGCCGTGAAGTGGGGCGCCACATGACGCGCGCGAGGCGAGGGTCAATCATCAATCTGGCCTCGACGGCCGGTCTCAGGGGCCGGAAGGGAAATACGCCGTATGCCGCGTCCAAGGCCGCTGTGATTTCGCTGACGAAGTCCTTGGCGATGGAATGGGCGGAAACGGGGGTCCGGGTCAACGCGATCAGCCCGGGCCGCTTTCTGACGCCGTTGACCGAGGCGGAGATGTCAGACCCGGATAAATATGCGCGCTTCGTCACGCAAGTGCCGCTGGGGCGAATTGGCGACCCGGAGGAAATCGTCTGGCCCGCCTTGTGGCTGGCCAGTGATGCATCGAGTTTCGTGACCGGCGCCAATATCGTGCTAGATGGCGGGCAGACGGTGGATTGAGCGCGGCGCGGCGCCTGTAAAAAAACGCCTTCGGCGCGGGGCCGAAGGCGTTTCGGGACGGAGTGCGGCAGGTGCTGGATCAGCGGGCCTGCGTGAATCCGTAAAGCCGGTCGGGGTTGTCCACCAGCAGTTTCTGGCGCAGCGCCGGATCCGGGCAGAAATCCAGCATCAGGTTGACCAGTTCGCCGTCATTGGGCATGTCTTTCGAGATGTTCGGATGCGGCCAGTCGGTTCCCCACAGCACGCGGTCCGGCGCGGTCTCGATCAATTTGCGCGCGAACGGGGCGGCATCGTCAAACGGACGTTTGCCGACCGACACGCGCTCGCTGCCGCACACCTTGACCCAGGCCAGCGGGTTCTGCATCAAGTCCAGCAAGGCCTTGAACGGCGCTTGATCCAGGCCCTTGGCGGCTTGGACCCGGCCCATGTGATCAATGACGAACGGGACCTTGATGCGCTGGATACGCTCGAAGTAGGCTTCAATGTCCTGCGCATCAAGGTGCAGGACCACGTGCCAGCCCAATTCGGGCAGGCGCTCGATGGTCTTGTCGAAGATGTCCAGGTCCGGCGCGCCGCCCAGGTGCTGGACGAAGTTGAAGCGCACGCCGCGCACGCCGCCCGCATGCAGGTCGGCCAGTTGTTCGTCGGTCTCGCTGCCGTTGACGATGGCAACGCCGAGGTAGCGGCCTTCGCTGCGCGCGATGGCGTCGAGCATGGCGCGGTTGTCGTCGCCATGGCAGCTTGCCTGGACGATGACGGCCCGGTCCAGGCCGAGGAAATCATGCAAGGCCCTGAGCTTCTCGAACGGAGCGTCGGGCGGGGTATAGCTGCGATCGGGGGCGTAGGGGAACACATCGCCAGGACCGAAGACGTGACAATGCGCATCACATGCCCCGGCGGGCAGCGAGGATTTGGGTTTTACGGGATTCGGATCCGGTGCTGCGCAGGTTTTCATGCTGCTCACTTCCTTTTTTACGCGGGTTTACGGATTGAGGTCATCCAGGCTGTCAACATAGCGAAGGCCCGCGGCTTCCAGCTTGGGACGCATGTTGTACATGTCAAGGCCCAGAATGCCGGAGGCCAGCTTTTCACGCTTGGCGCCTTCATCGGCGGTGCGCTGCTCGGCCTTGGCCAGGACGGCGGCGGCTTTTTCATGCGGAACGACCACGACGCCATCGTCATCGGCAATGATCAGGTCGCCGGGGCGGACATAGGCGCCCGCGCAGACCACCGGCACGTTGACCGAACCCAGCGTGGCCTTGATCGTGCCTTGCGGGTTGATGGCCTTGGACCAGACCGGGAAACGCATCTCGGTCAGCGTGGAGACGTCGCGCACACCGGCGTCAATGATCAGGCCCTTGACGCCGCGCGCCTGCAGCGAGGTGCCGAGCAGGTCGCCGAACATGCCGTCGGCGTTTTCCGTATTGCAGGCCACGACCAGCACATCGCCGGGCTGGCATTGTTCGACGGCAACGTGGATCATCCAGTTGTCGCCGGGCTGGGCCAGCACCGTCACGGCCGGGCCGCAAATGGCGGCGCCCTGGTAGATGGGACGCATATAGGGGCGCATCAAGCCAACACGGGTTTGCGCTTCATGAACGGTGGTTGCACCGTGAGTGGCCAGCTTTTCACAAATGGCCGGATCCGTGCTCGGTTTGTTGCGAACGACGACGCCTAACATGGGGGCTCCTAGATGGTAAGCGGGCTGTCATCAAGACAGCCCGAGAAGGATTTACTGCTGCGGAATCTTGGCGTCAACGATGACTTTGTTCCACTTCTTGATTTCGTCTTGCAGGAACGCGTGGAACTCTTCCGGCGAGTTGGTGCGTGGCTGCATGCCGATGTCAACCAAGCGCTTGTTGTAGCTGGGGTCAGCCACGACTTCGCGGATCGCGGTGTTGAGTTTCTCGATGACTTCCTTCGGCGTGCCGACGGGCGCGGCAAAACCGTTCCACGACGAAGCGGCGTAGCCTTTCACACCGCTTTCATCCACGGTCGGCACGTCGGGGAACTGCGGGTTGCGTTTCGCGGCGGTGAACGCCAGTGCGCGCAGGTCACCCGATTTCAGGTTGCCGATGACGGCGGGCAGCGTTTCAAACAGGACGTCGGCATTGCCGCCGCGCACGGCCGTGATGACTTCACCGCTGGACTTGAACGGAATGGTCGGGGACTCGACCTTGGCGGCCGCGCGGAACATTTCCGAAGACAGGTGCTGCGTGCTGCCGACCGCGATGGTAGCGATGTTGAAGCGGTCAGGATTGGCGTGCGCCGCTTTCAGCATGTCCTGCAGGTTTTTATGCGGGCTGGCCTTGTCCACCGCAACCACCAGGTCAAACTCGCCAACCATGCTGATCATCGAGAATTGCTTGACGGGATCGTAGGGCAGATTCTTGAACAGCGACGGGCTGACGGCGTTCTGGTTGTTCACGATGAACAGCGTGTAGCCATCGGCGGGGGCGCGCAAGAAGTTCTGCGCTGCGGAAATACCCCCGGCGCTGGGCATATTTTCTACAATGAGAGATTGACCCAGTTTTTCGTTCAGGCCTTGCGCAACCAGACGGGCGGTTACGTCGGCCACGCCGCCGGGGCCGAAGGGCACGATGACGCGGATGGGTTTGGTCGGGTAATTGGTTTGCGCGGCGGCGGGTTGGAGCCAAGCCATTGCCAAGGCTGCGCTGAGCCCAACTTTGACCATACGGGATGTGATCATGGGACGTCTTCCTCTTGATTGCGGCACACCTCTTGTCTTGTATTGCTTGAGGTGGCTGGCGGATGAACTGAAAGAATAGAACTACTTGTAGCCCATTGTGGGCTGAATTCGCAGGTTGCGAAACACAAATCAGCACTATCTGTTATGCGTAATATGCATGAACGGAGGAATGAATGGATCTAAAACAATTAGAATGTTTCGTCCGCGTGGTGGAGTTTGGAAGTATAACGCGCGCGGCTGTCACACTGAACCTGTCCCAACCCGTGGTCAGCCGCCATGTCCGGCAACTTGAAATCGAGCTGAAAGAGCATCTGCTTGACCGGAACGGACGCGGCGTGGTGCCGACCGAGGCGGGCAAGCGCCTGCTTGAGCGGGTCAAGGGGATTCTGCACCAGGTCGAGCTGGCAAAACAAGAGATCGCAGATCAGCGCAGCTCGCCGTCCGGCAAGATCGTGGTGGGCATGCCGCCCACCGTTGGCAAGGTCATGACGGTGCCGTTGGCCTCCGCCTTCAAGGCCAAATTTCCGCGCGCGTCGCTGGGCGTGGTGGAAGGACTGACCATGTCGATGCAGGAATGGCTGCTGCTGGGACGGCTGGACTGTGCGCTGTTGTATAACCCCTCTCCAAACCAACAGGTCAGCTATCAACATATCTGGTCGGAAGCGTTGTGCCTGATCGGCAAGACAGGCGCCAATGGCAAGCCGATGCCCGCGGAAGTGCCGCTCAGGGAGATGGCCAACTACCCGCTGATCATTCCGGGGCAACCGAATGCCTTGCGCAATCTGCTTGAAGTGGAATGCGCGCGGCGGGACATCGCGCTCAATATCTCGCTGGAAATCGATGGCATCGAGTCTCTGCTGGATTTGGTGGAGCGCGGCATGGGCTATGCGGTGCTGTCAAAAAATGCCATTGCCGGCCGCCAGCGGCATGGGCTCAGCGCGAGCAAAATCGTGGATCCGATGGTGGAGGCGAGGCTGTTCATTGCCACGTCAAATCAGCGGCCGCTGACCCGCTTGGCGCAAAGCACGATGGAGTGGCTGTTGGCTGAAATCAAAAAAGGCAGCCTTGGTTCCGGTTTCGAACCGATTCAAGGCAGCGGCGCGAAGGGGGCCGCCGCCGCGGTTGAGGAGTCCGCATCCCCCTGACGGGCGGGATTGTGCGCGGTTTGATTGGGTTCAAAGCGTAATAATGTTTTCATAATCGTCACGAATGTGAGGGTTATGAGGTTTTCAACAAAAAATGTCGCCTGGTTTAGACATTTGTTTTGATTCGTTTATCTCTTTTTCAAAATTCTGATCTGTAATGGGTGCAGCAGTCTTCAAAAGGAGTGCACGATGAATCAATCCGATATGATCTATCTCCAGGGCGAAAGAGAATACCGAATCAAGGCCTTGGTTGCTGATTTACAGGGCAATGGATTCCGTGGCTATGTTGAAGTGAGCCGTATTGATGGCCATGGGAAAATTGACAACAACTATTTGCGCTACGGAAAGTTGATCCGGGCAACCTGGATGGAAGCCCTTGAGGATGCCGAGCAGTTGGGCAATGAACTTGCGCATCAGGATTGCGTGGATGGATTGGTGCATTGCTTTTCAACCCGCAGCCCGAGCAGCACGGACGCCATGCTGAGCATCTTGAGGAGCACCGCGGCGCCGTCCGCCCGCGCCAGCGCCTAAGCGCGCGTCATGAGTAAAATACGAACCTGACGGATCACCGCCGTCAGGTTCGTTTTTTTTGCGGCGCCGTTTCGATGGCGGCTTGCGTGAGGGCGTTTTTTCAGGGCGTGTCATGACTCTCTTGGTAACCGGCGGCGCCGGTTTTATTGCTAGCAACTTCATTCAGCATTGGTGTCAGACCCAGACCGAACCTGTCGTGACGGTGGATGCCTTGACCTATGCCGGTCATCGCGCCAACCTGATGCATCTGCCCGTGACGGCCAGGCACCGCTTCATTCAAGCGGACTTGAGAGAGCGGGAAGCCGTTGAACGGCTGCTTGATCACGTCAAGCCAAGGGCAATTCTGCACGCTGCCGCGGAAACCCACGTGGACCGCTCCCTGTATTACCCCGTGGAGACGGTGCACAACAATGTCATGGGAACCGCGCACCTTTTGCAGGCGAGCCTGGACTACTGGAAGGGCCTGCCCGCCGAGCAGGCCGCCGCGTTCAAGTTCGTGCAGGTTTCAACCGATGAGGTTTATGGAAGCCTGCCCGCGGAAGCACCGCCCACGCCCGTGGGCGCGGCCTTTCATCCCAACAATCCTTACTCGGCCAGCAAGGCCGCCGCCGATCATCTGGCGCGCGCCTGGCATCAAAGCTTTGGCCTGCCGGTGATGGTGACGTTTTGCGGCAATAACTATGGCCCGCATCAATATCCGGAAAAACTGATTCCCTTCATGATCCGGCAAGCCCTGGCGGGCAAGCCGCTTCCCTTGTATGGCACTGGCCTGCAGCAACGGGACTGGATCCATGTGCTCGATCACTGCCGCGCCTTGGCAAGCGTGCTGGAGCACGGCGTGGCAGGCCAGCATTACCATTTCGGCAGCGGCTCCAACATCAGCAACCTGGCTTTGCTTGAACAAGTCTGCGATCAACTGGATCAACTGCGCCCGTTGCCGGGCGGGGCGTCCTATCGGTCGCAGATCTGCTTCATCGCGGACCGGCCTGCGCATGATCAGCGTTATGCGCTGGATAGCGGGGTGTCCGAGCGTCTGCTGAATTGGCGCTGCGAAATTCCGTTGGAGCGCGGCATTGCCTTGACGGTTCAATGGTATCTGGAGAACCCGGATTGGTTTGACGCGGTGTCCGATGACGCGCTGAGCGCCTGGTATCGGCTGCACTACCCGGACAATGTTCTGCCATGAGCGCGCAATCAGGGACGCGCCTCCGCCAGAAGAACCGGCTGGAGCCGGACCACCCCGCCTCGGGGCCTATCTTGTTGACGGGCGCTTCGGGACAGCTGGGCGCGGCGTTGCTGCCCGGCCTGCGGCGGCGTTATGGCCAGCAGGTGCGCGGCTTGACCCGTCGTGAGCTGGATTTGACGCAAGGGGATCGGCTGGATGCCTGCCTCGAGCGTCTGCAACCGCGCCTGATCCTCAATACCGCCGCCTGGACGCAGGTCGATCTGGCCGAGCGCCATCCCGGGGCCGTGATGGACATCAATCGCGATGTGCCACAACAATTGGCCCGCTGGGCCGCCGCGCACGGCGCGCCATTGATCCAATTGTCAACGGATTATGTATTCGATGGCCAAGCGCGGCGGCCCTATAAGGAAACAGATCCGGTGCGCCCCTTGTCGGTCTATGGCCGCAGCAAGGCGCAGGCGGAAACCTTGATCCTGGCTGAAGCGGCCGAGGCCTACATCGTTCGCACTAGTTGGCTGCTCAGCTTGCAGGCGCCGGGCTTCTTGAATGCCATCCTGGCCCGGGCCCGCGAAGGCCAGCCGTTGCGCGTCGTGGCGGACCGCTACGGGACCCCGACGCCGGTTGACTGGCTGGCGGCGGCCTTGCTGCACTTGGTGGAGCGGGTGCTGAGCGCGCCGGGCGCTGCGTCGCCCGGGATTTATCATCTGGCCGGGCAAGGCGAAGCCAGTTGGTGGGAGGTGGCTACCTTCATGCTGTCTTTTCTGCGTGACCACGGCGTGTCCTTGCCCTTCGCGCCGGATGCGGTGCAGGCCATTGCCGCCACCGAGTATCCAAGTGAAGCTGCGCGTCCCGATTACAGTTGTCTGGACAGCGCCTTGTTTTGTCAAACCTTTGACTGGCAGCCGCTGTGCTGGCGGCGGGGGCTGGCGCAGTTGCTGTCCTCCATGTTGCCGGGACCAGGAGAGCGCTAATGGAATGCCGTCCCAGTTCGATCCCAGAGGTCTTGTTGCTGACGCCACGGCGGCACCATGATGCGCGGGGGTATTTCTTTGAAGCCTATCAACAGCAGCGTTACCAACAGGTCTTGGGCTGTTCCGTCAGCTTTGTCCAGGACAATGTCAGTTGCTCACGTCAACATGTCTTGCGCGGCTTGCATTATCAGATCGGTCGGGCCGAGCAGGGGAAGTTGGTCCAGGTGCTGCAAGGCGCGATTCTTGACGTGGCGGTTGATCTACGGCGCGGTTCGCCCAGCTTCGGCCGCTGGACGGCCAATCGCCTGGATCAGGAAAGCGGTGTGCAATGCTGGATCCCACCGGGCTTTGCCCACGGCTTCCTGACCTTGAGCGAACAGGCGTTGGTCAGCTACAAA
>JBAYOI010000076.1:0-11090 GCA_041678365.1 Pigmentiphaga sp.
ACCTGTTTCCAGCTCGCCGCGCCGGACACCACCACCGCAATGGCGGCGGCCACCGCAATCCAGCTGTCAGGCGAAGTAATGCCCAGCAGCGCGGCCACTTTTCCGCCGAAGATCCAGGCCACCGCCGTGCAAACAAAGATCAGCATCGCGACCACGCGCAGCGGCGTCCATGGAATATCCTCGATCTCCACTTCCATTTTCCGGTTCAGATTGGGGCGCAGCACGATGAACATGGCCAACAGCATCATCGGCAGCAGGAACAGCATCATTGGCAGGCCTATCTTCAACCAACCCGCAAAGTCCATGTCCAGCGCCCGCGCGGCAATCGCATTGGGCGGCGAACCAACCAAGGTGCCCAGGCCGCCAATACTGGCCGAATACGCAATGCCCAGCAGGATGAACACAAAGGTATTGCGGTCCCGCCCCTTGTCTAGGTGAGACAGCATGCCCAACGCCAACGGCAGCATCATCGCGGCTGTGGCGGTATTGCTGATCCACATGGAAAGAAAAGCCGTTACCCCGAAAATGGCCAGCGTAGCGATGGCAAGGTTGGAGCCGGACAAAGAGATCAGCCACATGGCGATCTTACGGTCCAGCTTTTGCGCATGCAGCGCCGTGGCCAGCGCAAAGCCCCCAAAAAACAGAAAGATGATCGGATCGGCAAACGTCTCAAAAGCCTTCTTTGTGGTCAGATCGGGCATGCCGATGGCCAAAGCGACCACGGGGATCAACAAGGCCGTAATGGTGATGTGAATCGCCTCGGTGAACCAGAGAATGGCGATGAACAGCAGCAGCGCCAAGCCCTTGTTGGCGCTGTCCTGGTACGGCAGGACGGCATAAAGCCCATACGCCAGCAACGCGGCGATGATCAATATGGCAACACCCTTGGCGGTTCCTTTGGGAAAACGCCCGTCCGGCTTTGCCAAGGTACTACTGATTTCAGTCATTGTGCATCTCTTGCTTGTTTCAGTGGTGGACATGATAAAGCAGGTCGGGGGTTGCTCAGAAAACCGGCACATCCGGCTGAAGCACCTGGCGCCGGATAACCTCCATCAGTAGCCCGGCGCTCACTGGGGGCGGCTCATCAATCAATGTCGTAATCCCAACATAGCGGCGCGTTGAGGGAAGCTCGACCTCCAGCTTGGTCAGCCAGCCCCGCTGCAGATCAAGCTCAACCAAGCCCGGTGCGGTAAACCAGACAAAGTTTGATTGATCCATCAATGGACGGGCGCTTGCGGCAGACATCATTTCCACGATCTGCGTCGCCGAACCGCCAAGCTGCCCGAACAGCAACGGGTCAAGTGTCGTTCGCAACACCGTGCCGGACTCGGGCAGCAGCAGCGGATACTTGCAAACGTCCTTGAGAGCAAGCCGCTCCATTTCTCTAAGGGGATGCGCTGGCGACACAACACAGATCGTGCATTCTTCATAGAGCGGTTCGAATGTCATGCCGGTCATCTGGTCGGGCTGGCCGAGTCTTCCGATGATGAAATCAATATCCCGCGCGCGCAGCATGGACAGCAGCTCGCTGTTTCGCCGCTCCAAGACGCGAATGTCGTACTCACTGCACTGCTGTCGGAACACCTTGATC
This sequence comes from Pigmentiphaga sp., assembly GCA_041678365.1. Taxonomy (GTDB): domain Bacteria; phylum Pseudomonadota; class Gammaproteobacteria; order Burkholderiales; family Burkholderiaceae_B; genus Pigmentiphaga. The sequence goes on from JBAYOI010000076.1 coordinate 1,592, forward strand.
GCCGAAGCGGTGAGATAAGCGCCCGTTGGCAACGTGCCCACACGCACGACTTCCGTCGTATCACTGAGTTGCCGGGTGGCGGCTTGCCCCAGCGCATCGAAGAGCAGCCCCAACCCCCGCTGCGTTTGAGCGATCAGGTTTTCGGCAACCGGCGTTGGCTGCATGCCTTGCGAGGTACGTGCGAACAAACGTTGCCCAAGCAACTCCTCCAGTTCAGCGAGTGACTTGGAGAGCGCAGACGGAGTTCGCGCCAAGATCTCCGCGCCCTGCATGAGCGTCTGGCCTTGAGCGATCGCCACCAGCGCCTGCAAATGGCGCAATTTAATCTGTGCACGAAGTGCTTTGTGTGCCGCATCTGGATGGGTGGTGCTCATCATGGGTTTCCTGTTGCTCAATCGTTACCGCAAAAAATTCAGCCTGTTCTCTACCCAGGCTTCCTAGAATCCTCTGTGATCAATGTCATCCAAGAGGACAACCATGAGAATGCTGCTTCATACACAGTATCGGCGTCTAGGCAGGTTTTGTCTTACTTTGCTTTTTGGCGCGCCCTTCTTATCATTGGCTCACGCTGCCTACCCTGATCGGCCCATCACGATCATCAACCCATTCCCGGCAGGTGGGCCATCCGACTTGGTCGCGCGAACCTTGGCGGCCCACCTGTCCGAAAACCTGAAACAAACCGTTCTTGTGGACAATCGAACGGGGGCCGGTGGCAGCATCGCCGCTGAGTATCTGGCCAAGTCCGCCGCCGACGGCTACACCCTTCTTGTCGGCATTGATAGCACTTTCACGATCAATCCGCACATCTACACGCAGGGCTTCACCCAGGTCTCCGATTTGGACACCTTGGCCGTTGTCGGTTCGTCAGGGATGCTCATTGGCGTCAACGCTGATTTAGGCATCAAGACCTTACCGAACTTTCTGTCCGAGGCGGGCAACCGAGAATTCAACTTTGCGTCGGGCGGAAACGGTAGTCCGGGGCATTTATCGATGGCTCAAATCGCACAAGCAACCGGTGCACGGTTGAATCACGTTCCGTACAAAGGCAATGCGCCCGCCGTGCTCGCCATCATCTCCGGCCATGTGCAGGGCGGCACACTGGCGAAGCCCGGTATGCTGCCCCATGTGAAAAGCGGCAAAATCTCGGCGTTGGCCGTGACGAGCCGTCAGCGCTCCCCCTTGTTGCCAACGGTTCCAACCGTGGGCGAAGCGGGCTTCGATCAACTCGGCTTCGAGGTTCTCTACGTCGTCATGGCGCCCAAAGGCCTGCCTTCGTCGGTTTCCACCGTCCTCCGGCGTGCGTTCGCGGATGCCGTGAAAGACCCCGGTGTGGTGCAGCGTTTCCAGCAATTGGATCTCCAGCCGGAAACACTGAGTGGTGAAACGGCGCGAGTCCGGCTGGAAGAGCAAGCCGAGAGATATGGGCGCCTTGTCAACGCTGCGGGAGTGACTGTCAATTGACTACCAACTTCATCTTCATCCTGGCTGACGATCTCGGTTATGCCGACTTGGGATGTTACGGCGGACGCGAGCAGATTTCTCCCTCGCTGGACCGTATGGCGGCCCAAGGTCTGCGCATGACGCAGTCCTACTCAAACTCCCCCGTCTGCTCGCCGACCCGCTTCGCGCTGGCGACGGGGCGCTACCAGTATCGGTTACGCGGCGCAGCGGAAGAACCGCTGACCGGCAAGTTCAAAGGCAGCACCACCGTTGGACTGCCCCCCGAGCAGCCGACAATGGCATCTCTGCTACGTGGCGCGGGTTACCGCACTGCGCTGATCGGCAAATGGCACCTAGGCTACCCGCCACATTTTGGACCGCTACTCAGCGGCTATGAAACGCACTTCGGGCCGCTATCGGGCGGGGCCAGTTACTTTACCCACCTGGACCGGTTCGGTGAAGTGGACCTGTACGCCAATAACGAGGTTTGTATGCGGCAGGGGGAATACCTCACCGACCTGCTCAGCAATAAAGCCATAGAGTACGTGCAGGCTCGGGGCAAGGACCGCGACCCGTTTCTGCTGAGCCTCCATTACACCGCGCCCCATTGGCCGTGGGAGTCCCGCCATGCGCCGGCGGACCCGCCCGTGACCGGCCCAACCATGGAACATCTGGACGGCGGCTCCATTCACATCTATCACCAGATGATCCGGGAAATGGACGAAGGAATCGGACGGCTCCTGGCGGCGCTGGAAGAGGCCGGCCTGAGCCACGACACGCTGGTCATCTTCACCAGTGATAACGGTGGCGAGCGTTTTTCAGACAACTGGCCTTTGGTCGGCGGCAAGATGGACCTGACCGAGGGCGGAATCCGTGTGCCATGCGTCGCGCACTGGCCCGCAACCATTGCGCCGGGCGCCCTCAGTGACCAGCCCCATCTCACGATGGACTGGACAGCAACCCTGCTTGCGGCGGCCAAGGTCCAGCCGGACCCGGCCAGTCCGCTGGATGGCGTATCCCTGCTGCCAGTCTTGGACGCTCCCAACGCCCTCTTTCCCCGGCCCATGTTCTGGCGCATGAAATACCGGGACCAGCGGGCCATGCGGGACGGGCGCTGGAAATACCTCAAAGTTGAAGAACACGAATATCTGTTCGATCTCGAAACCGATGCTCGGGAACGGGCGAACAAGGCCAGACAAGCACCGGAACGACTAGCGACGATGCGCAGCGCCTGGGAAGCCTGGAACCAGGATATGGCGCCGATTCCCGTAGAGGCGACCGTTTCTCCGATCTGTTCATTAGCGGATATGCCGACACGCTGACAAGGGAGTCCATCATGCATGACACCGCTCCCGTTATCCGTTCAGCTAAAACGGAAGCTGCCTTGTCAATCGCCGACGAGTGCGTCCATTTCGGTTTCTGCGTTTCGGTTTGCCCAACCTATGTGCTGACACGTGACGAGGACGAATCACCCCGTGGACGCATCGACTTGATTCAAGCGATGCTGTCGTCCGACGCTGCGCCCCCGCCCGATACCGTCCGGCACGTCGACCAGTGTCTTTCCTGCTTGTCCTGCATGTCGACCTGCGCCGCACGTGTCGATTATGCTCACCTGATCGATGAAGCGCGGGCGCACATCGAAGACAACTACAAACGGCCCTGGCCGGACCGATTCATGCGCCGCTTGGTGGCCGCCGTCGTCCCGCATCCACGAAGGCTGCGTTTTGCGCTTGCCCTGGCCAAGCTCGGGCGGCCTGTTGCAGGGCTGCTCGGCAGCCGTATACGTGGCATGGCGGCGCTGGCAACGCAGCGGACGTCGTCCAACACCGCCACGAGCGCAAACGCCGGTATCTATCCGGCCCACGGAACACGGCGGATGCGCGTAGCCTTGCTGCCCGGCTGTGCGCAACAGGTGCTGGCGCCACATATCAATGCCGCGACCATTCGTGTTTTGACACGGCATCAGTGCGAGGTCATCGTGCCCACGTCGCGCTGCTGCGGCGCGTTGGCCGGGCATATGGGGCGGATGGCGGAAGGAAGCTCGGCGGCAGCCGAAACACTGGACATCATGCTGGCCATCCATCGGACAGCACCGCTGGACGCCATCGTCGTGACGGCATCGGGCTGTGGCACCACGATGAAAGACTACGCCCATCTATTCGCACACGATGCGCAGCGGCTGGCCTCTGCCCGCGAGGTAGCGGCGCTGACCAAGGACATCACCGAGGTGCTGGCCGAGTTGGAGCTGCCCGAACAGCCACGCAATGCCATCCGGGTCGCTTATCACGATGCCTGTTCGCTGCAACATGGTCAACAGGTGCGCACGCCGCCCCGCGCCGTCCTCCAACGTGTCGGATTCGAGCTGGTCCCTGTCCCGGAAGCCCACTTCTGCTGCGGCTCGGCGGGAACCTACAACCTGCTCCAGCCGGAGACGGCCTCACAACTGGGCGCCAGAAAGGCTGCGCATATCGACAGCACGGCGGCAGACGTAGCGTGTGCCGGCAACCTCGGCTGTCTCACCCAATTGGACGGCTACTTGAACACGCCGATCGTCCACACCGTCGAATTGGTCGACTGGGCGACCGGCGGGCCGCGCCCCGCCTCGTGGCCTACCCAACACCTTCGAAACGGCCCGCTCGCCCAATAACCTGATCACGCCGGAGCGTCCTCGTCATGGATCTCAATGCCTTCCTGTCCACCCTTCGAGACCAGTTGGGCCCCGAATGGGTCAATACGTCCGAAGCAACGGCCTACCGTTACGGCCAGCACACGTTGCCAGGCCCGGACGTACCGCCAACCGCCGTTGTTTATCCCGGTTCTGTAAAAGAGGTGCAAGCGGTCGTCAACGCCGCCAATCGATATCGGGTGCCGCTGCATCCGATCAGCATGGGCAACAACATGAGCCTCGGCACCCGCGCCGCCGCTAAGCCGAACCAAGTCATCGTGGACCTCGGCCGTCGGATGAACCGGATTCTCGAGGTGGATGAGCGCCTCGGCTACTGCGTCATCGAGCCGGGCGTGACCTACCAGATGCTGCATGATGAGCTGGCCCGGCGTGGCGACACGTTGATGATCGACTGCACGTCAGGCCCTCCGCAAGGTTCGGTATTGGGCAACGCCATGGATCGCGGCGCCGGCTATACCCCCTATGCCGACCATTTCGGGTCTATCTGCGGCATGGAAATCGTTCTGGGGAACGGCGAATTGCTGCATACCGGTGATTACCTCGGCGACCATCGCATGTGGAACGTGTCCCGATACACCTTCGGACTGGCTCTGGACGGCCTGCTCGTACAGTCCAACCTCGGTTTGGTGACGCGTGCCGGGCTGTGGCTGATGCCCAGGCCGCCAGCCATGAAGGCCTTCCATCTGACCTTTCCAGATGACGACGACCTCGGCACCCTCATCGACCTCGCTCGCCCGCTCAAACTATCGGGCGCGGTACCCAGCCTGTTTCGCATCTCGAACGACCTCTGGCTCATCGGTGAAGAAGAACAGCATCCCGAGTATGCTTCCACCGGTGGCCGGGCGAGCCTTAGCGACGCCGGGCGCAAAGCCTTGCAGCAACGCCACGGCTTGGGGGCATGGACGGCATCAGCGGCGATATACGGGGGATCGGAACAACAGGTTGATGAGGCAATCGGCCGCGTGATTGAACCCTTCCTCAAAACGGGCCGGGCGACGTTCATTCCGCATGCGCAGTCAGAACGCTACCCCGGACTGGGCGTTGCGGCATCGGTCTTCGGCGGCCACCCTTCGGCTAACGAACTGCGTCAACTGGGGTGGCGGCCGGGCGGCGGCGTCAGCTGTTTTACGCCCGGCGCGCCGATGGTCGGGGAACAGGCGAATGAACTCCAGCAATTGGCGCGCTCCATCCTGACCGATCACGGCCTTGAGTACCTGTCAATGTGGGTCTGCGCCGCGCGCTTTGCGCGAGGATTGCACAATATCGTCTTCAATTTGCGCGACCCGGACGAGGCCGAGCGCGCGGACCTGGCCTACCTGGCCCTCTCCAATGCGTTCCACGAACGCGGCTATTCCGTAGGACGCGCTCCCATTCGTTATCACCCCCATCATGCAACCAGGCGATCACCGGTGGTGACACGCCTGGGTGACGGAATCAAGACCCTGTTCGATCCTCAAGGCGTGATTTCTCCCGGGCGATATGGACTGCCGTCAACAGCCGAGAGGTCGGACCTATCAACCCGATGAGGCTTGGACCGCTGCGCCATTGATGCGCACCGCTAAGGAGAAAACCCCGCCCCCCTACTCAGGATGATAGAGCTTGCCGCCGCGAGACATGAACTCCACAGCCTTTTCCTGCATCCCCTGCCGCAGCGCCGCTTGTTCCGCCAAGCCCTGCTTCTGCGCATACTCCCTGACGTCCTGGGTGATTTTCATGCTGCAAAAATGGGGCCCGCACATCGAGCAGAAATGCGCCACCTTCATCGAGTCCTTCGGCAGTGTTTCATCGTGAAAGGCCCGCGCCGTATCAGGGTCCAGCCCGATATTGAATTGATCCTCCCATCTGAACTCGAAGCGCGCCTTGGACATGGCATGGTCGCGCAACGCGGCGCCGGGGTGGCCTTTGGCAAGGTCCGCGGCGTGCGCGGCGATCTTGTAGGTGATGATCCCTGTTTTGACATCGTCCTTATTGGGCAAGCCCAAATGCTCTTTGGGCGTCACATAGCACAGCATGGCGGTGCCATACCAGCCGATCAGCGCCGCGCCTATGCCTGACGTGATGTGGTCATAGCCCGGCGCTATATCCGTGGTCAGCGGACCCAGCGTGTAAAAAGGCGCTTCATCGCACAGCGCAAGCTGCACGTCCATGTTCTCCTTGATCCGCTGCATCGGCACATGGCCCGGCCCCTCTATCATGACCTGCACATCGTGCTTCCAGGCAAGCTGCGTCAGCTCCCCCAAGGTGTTGAGCTCGGCGAACTGGGCTTCGTCGTTGGCATCCCAGATCGAGCCGGGACGCAGGCCATCTCCCAATGAAAACGCCACATCGTACGCCTTCATGATCTCGCAGATTTCTTCGAAGTGTTCGTAGATGAAGCTTTCGCGGTGATGCGCCAGACACCATTTAGCGATGATGGATCCACCCCGAGAAACAATCCCGGTCATCCGGTCTGCCGTCATCGGCACATAGGCCAGTCGCACCCCGGCATGAATGGTGAAGTAGTCCACGCCTTGCTCGGCCTGCTCGATCAGCGTGTCCCGGAAGATCTCCCAGGTCAGGTCCTCGGCCTTGCCATCAACCTTTTCCAGCGCTTGATACAAGGGAACGGTGCCAATGGGAACGGGCGAATTGCGGACGATCCACTCCCGGGTTTCATGGATATGCTTGCCGGTTGACAAGTCCATGACGGTGTCACCGCCCCACCGGATGGCCCAGGTCATTTTTTCAACTTCCTCGGCAATGCCCGAGCTGACGGCGGAGTTGCCGATGTTGGCATTGATCTTGGTCAGGAAGTTGCGGCCGATGATCATCGGTTCACTTTCTGGATGGTTGATATTGGACGGGATGATGGCCCGCCCCCTGGCCACTTCACTGCGCACGAACTCGGGCGTGACAAGCGCGGGAATCGCGGCGCCGAACGGCTGGCCCGGATGCTGCCGGGTCATGCGCTCGACGCTTTTTTCACCCTGCGGCCCGGACTGCCGCAAAGCCTCAATGTAGAGTTCGCGCCGCTGGTTCTCACGAATGGCGACAAACTCCATTTCCGGCGTAATGATGCCCTGCCTCGCATAGTGCATTTGGGTCACGTTGCGGCCCGCGCTGGCGCGGCGCGGCAAGCGCCGCAAGCCGAATCGCATCGCCAGCAAGGCCGGATCATCAAGCCGCTCGCGCCCAAAAGCGCTGCTGGGACCCGGCAATTGCTCCGTGTCGCCGCGCGCTTCGATCCAGGAGGCGCGGACACTGGGCAAGCCCTGGCGAATATCAATGTTGACGCTGGGATCGGTATACGGCCCGCTCGTGTCATAGATGGTCAGCGCGGGGTTGGCCTCGCCGCCAAAAGAAGTCGGGGTATCATTCAGCGTGATCTCACGAAAGGGAACCCGGATGTCCGGCCGTGAGCCCAACTGGTATACCTTTCGCGAGGCAGGCAAGGACGCAATGGCGGCGCTGTCAACGGTGGCGGAAGCGGCGTTGAACGTGGCGCGCGGGGGACGGGAAGAAGATTGCATGAAAGCTCCAAAGAATTAATTCTGGAGCCGACACAGAAGTTTCAATACAAGAAAGAAGGGACAGGCCTCGGACGCACGGGTCCACGGTCTGCTTGCTTGTATGCGCTCCCAGCGTCGGCATTATCCGTACTGGTGCAAAGGGACTCTCTCAACCTGCCGCTCCGGTGCAAAACGAACGGCAAGTACCCCTGCTGCGCAAGAGTATAGACTACCCGTCGGCTCAAGGCTACGCCTTGCAGGTTTCACCAACCTTGACTCCCCAACAATCATCAGGAGGGCGGACAATGAAAGACCGCATTCAACGCTTGACCGACCCTGAGCGCGAGACCGCCTTGCGCGAACTGCCGGACTGGGCCTATGCGCCCGAGCGCGGCGGCTGCATCACCCGTGAATTCCGGTTCCCCGACTTCACCCGGGCTTTCGGCTTCATGACGCAAGTGGCGCTGCATGCCGAGAAAAGCGACCATCATCCGGAGTGGTCCAATGTCTACAAGCGGGTGAAGATCACCCTGACCACACACGACGCCCAGGGCTTGAGCCAGCGAGATATCCAGCTGGCTCGCCTTATTGATGAAACGTATCGGAAATAAGCTTGCATGCACCACCGCCCACCCTTACATCGCGCCCGCCGTCATCGCATCGCCGCTCTACGGCAGAACGGCGCCATCACACCCAAAGCACGCTACGCGGTGCTGGCGCTTGGTCTGGTCTTGCTGATTTCCTTGCTGATTTTTTATCGGCCGGTCAGCACAGAATCCACCCGATTGCTCCACCGTGAGCCGTCCCAGTTCGGGTCTGTACTGGTGTTTGAGGAGCACGGCCAGCGCTGCCTGGATTTCAACGCCATCCAGGACGGCGGACGGCAGACCTGCTTTGATCTGGCCGCCCCGGACCACATGGTATTCACCTACACCCGCATGATGACGAGCGCACTGTTCGTGAATCCCGATCCCGCCAACATCCTGATCATCGGACTGGGCGGCGCGACTCTGCAAAACGCGCTGCAAAAAATACTGCCGCGGGCCACGATAGACAGCGTTGAGGTGGATCCCGCCGTTGCGCGCATGTCCGAACGCTATTTCGGCTACAAGCCGGGACCCCGGCAGCGCGTGTTCATTGAGGACGGCCGCGCTTTTGTTGAACGTGCCCGGCAAAACGGTCAGCACTACGACATGGTGATGCTGGACGCGTTTGATGTGGATTACATTCCCCCTCACCTGCAGACCCGGGAATTTTTGGAGCAGGTTCGCGCCCTGCTCTCTCCCTCGGGCGTACTGGTGGCCAACACGTTTACCCGCCGTCTTGGCTATGACCGGGAATCCGCCACCTACGCGGCCGTCTTCGGCGATTTCTTCAATTTGCGGTCCGGCAATCGCGTAATCATCGCCAGCCGGGAAAACCTGCCCGACCATGACACCTTGTCTCGCAACGCAAACGGCTTGGCCAGCACGCTGAGCCGTTTTGGCATCGACGTAGAACGCGAACTGCAGCGGTTTTCAACGATCCGCGACTGGGACGAGGGAGTGGCGGTGTTAACGGATTGAGGCCATGAGTCCTGGCGGGCTCAGTCGGCCTCAAAAACAAAAGAAAAAGCCTTGCCGTCTCGCACGATGCGGCCAGTCGACGGCGCGGGAAAATGCGCCGTGAGAAGGCGAGCGCGGGTGTCGGCATAGCGTTCGCAGAACGCCACCCGCTGCGCGGAGGCCTGGGCCGGATCGGCGCAATAGCGTGTCCCCATGTCCGGGCAGAACAGCTGGAACGGATGATGGATGAGGTCGCCGGTGCAGATGCCATGGCCGCCGTCTTCCAGATGGATCAGCACCGACCCCGGCGTGTGGCCCGGCACAGCCTCGGTATAAATGCC
>JBAYOI010000077.1:0-11017 GCA_041678365.1 Pigmentiphaga sp.
AACTGCCGGTCGACTTCACCAACCGCGTGATCTACTACGTGGGCCCGGTCGATCCGGTCCGCGACGAAGCCGTCGGCCCGGCCGGCCCGACCACAGCCACCCGCATGGACAAATTCACCGACACCATGCTGGCCGAAACCGGCCTGATCGCCATGATCGGCAAGGCCGAGCGTGGTCCGGTGGCCATCGAGTCCATCCGCAAGCATCAGTCCGCCTACCTGATGGCGGTGGGCGGCTCGGCCTATCTGGTGTCAAAAGCCATCCGCTCCTCGCGCGTCGTGGCCTTTGAAGACCTCGGCATGGAAGCCATTTACGAGTTCGACGTGGCAGATATGCCGGTCACCGTGGCGGTGGACGCCTCCGGCACCTCGGTCCACACGACCGGCCCGGCAAAATGGTCCGCCAAGATCGCCGAGTTCACGATCCCGGTTGCGGCGGTCTGATTTCCCGCAAACCACCAACCCCGGCCTTCACGGCCCCCCCCTCCCCGGCGTTCTGCCGGGCAGGGCTTTTTCCTACTGATTTTTCTGTCCTCAGGACGCGCCTTCGTCCGCGCCTGCCGCCTATGCTTCGGCAAGGTGGCGTCGTAGGCCAGTTGCCAATGATCGCTTGTTATCCAAATTTATCGTATATACAATAAATAAACATGCGAATCACTTATGATCGCTGTAAACGTGTTCGTACTCTCGAAGCACGGGGATTGGATATGCGGCGGGCGGATGAAATCTTCAACAGGCTTCACTTTACCGCCACCGACGATCGGCTTGATTATGGTGAACCTCGCTACGTTACGATCGGCGAACTGGATAATCGCCTTGTTGTCGTGGTCTGGACGCCACGCGGCACGGCGCGCCGCATTATCAGTATGAGGAAAGCAAATGCCCGCGAACAAGAAAAGTATGCGCGCCACCTGGGTTGACCCGGACGATGCGCCTGAGCTCACTGACGAGTGGTTTCAAACCGCCGAGCTTCGCGATGGAAACAGGATAGTTCGACGCGGACGGCCAAAATCCGCCGCGCCGAGCGTCTCCATCAGCCTGCGCATCCCTCCCGATGTTCTGGAGCGCTGGAAAAGCACAGGCCCAGGTTGGCAGACGCGCATGGTGACGTCGCTTAAAAATCACGCACCGCACGCCGATCAAAACTCATAACGTTTCAGGCTCACCTACCGCAACGCTATCCAGCGCCCGGGCCCGCCCCCGCTCGAACTGGATACTGGCCAACACCGCCAGGCCCGCAACAAAGAAGCCGCCGGTCAGCAGCATGGCCGTTCGGTGATTGCCCGCTGTAACCCAGGTCACCAGCCCATAGCACATCGGTCCGAGGATGAAAGCCAGCCGGGTGGCGGTGGTCCAGAGGCCGAAGAACTCCGCCCGCTGCGCAGCGGGTGCGAAAGCCGCCGTCATGGCTCGGCCGATGCTTTGGCTGGAGCCCATGCACAAGCCCGCAAGCACCGCCGCCGCCCAGAACATATTGGCGTGTTGTGAGGAAGAGGCCAGCAGCACCATCACGATCCACCCCAGCAAGGTCAAGGCCAAGGTGCGCTGATGCCCGATGCGGTCCTCCAGAAAGCCAAGCAGCACGGCTCCCAGTGCGGCGGCGATATTGACCATGAAGATCAGCGCCATGATGCTGGACTGGCTGAATTGCATGACCTGTTCGGCGTAAATCGCGGCCAGGGTGATCACGACCGCAATGCCCGCCTGATACAGGACGCCGCAGACCAGCAGGCGCCTGAAATCAGGGAAGACGGCCAGCCGCTTCCATTGCGCCCATTGCTTCCCGCGCGTCGGATGCGCGCGCGGCGCCTCGGCGGGCGCCCTGACGGAGCGCTCTTTCAAGAGCAGGAAGGTGGGCAGCGCGGCCACAACATAGATCAGCGCCGTGATCCACAAGGTCAGCGGTACGTAGCGCGTGGCGGGCTCACCAAGCGCCTGATAATGCAGGACGACCGCCAGGCTCAAGCCCAAGGTCAGCATACCGCCCAGGTAGCCGATGCCCCACCCCCATCCCGACACTTTGCCCAGGGCTTCCGGCCGGGCCAGTTCCGGCAGGAAAGCGGCAATCATCGATTCGCCCACGCTGAAGGCGTAGTTTGAGATGACCAGCGCAACCACCGCCAACGCAATCGAACCCGGTCCGGCAAAGCCAAGCGCAATGGTTGCGCCGACGCAGGCCAAGGTGCTGACAAGCAGGACGGCTTTCTTGCTGCCATGCCGGTCCGCCCAGGACCCAAGGCGCGGCATTGTCAACATCACCAGCAGGTAGCAACAGGATAAGGCCGTGGTCCAGGCCAGCGTCGACCACACCTGATTGCCGGTGACGACGCTGACGAAATAGGCATTGAACACCGCGGTCAACACGACCGTGGTATAGCCCGAGTTGGCAAAATCGTAAAAGGCCCAGGCGAACAGTTCCCGCCGACGGACCCCTTCATTCAAGGCTTGCTGCATCAGCACGCTCCAGTGAAACCACCCGCTTGACGGCGGCCTTCGCAACTCAAGCGTTTGCCAGCACCTGCGCGCCCGCGTTCGCCACCTCGGCATCCTGGTCTGACCTGACCCCGGAAACGCCGACCGCGCCAACCACGTACCCTTCATAGACGAGCGGCACCCCGCCTTCAAGCAGCCCGTCCACGCCGATGGACAGGAAGGCGGGACGCCCATTGTTGACGATGCCCTCGAAGACTTTGGTTTCACGTTTTGCAATCGCCGCGGTGCGCGCTTTGGCAATGGCAATGTCCGCGGTGAATGCGGAGGCCCCGTCTCGCCGCGTGAAACTCAGCAAATGGCCGCCCTCGTCAACAACGGCGATGGAAACGCCCCACTGCTGGGTCCGCGCATGGGCATCCGCGGCATGTAACACTTTTTGTACGTCCTCGGCAGTCAGAACCGGCTTCATTTCCATGTCATTGTTCCATGAGGAGAAAACCGCATTGTAGGCACAGAACTTGGCGGGAAAACAGGGCCTGCGGTTGACCCTGGCGCCATGCTCGGGTAAGGTTTTGCAACCAGTCATACATAACGCCCTCCTGCATGATGCCTCAAGCAGCGTCCTTTTTCATTCCAACGTCGTTCAACGTCCTCCCAATCGCCAGGACGTGCTTGCTGGTCATCGCCGTTGCCGGGCTGGCAGCTTGCGGTTCCGTTCCCAAAACCACCGCTCAACAAGAAGCGCCAATCACCCTGGCCGCCCAGTCGCCCGCCACGCCGTCCTCCTCCAAGAGCACAATCAAAGTCAAGAAAAAGAGTCCTTTGCTGCTGTTGGAAACCAATTGGGAAGACACGCTCCCGCCAGAGGAAGAAACAGACTTTTCTCCCAGCAGTCTCTTCGTTGAAGAAGCCTTGGCACACTTGGGGGTTCGCTACAAATACGGCGGAAACTCACCGGACAACGGCTTTGACTGCAGCGGCCTGGTCGTGTTCGTCAGTGAAAAGGCCATGGGACTGAAGCTGCCGCGCCGCGCCGAGGAAATCGCGCGTTTCGGGCAGAAAGTCTCCACGGCCGATCTCCAGCCCGGCGATCTGGTGTTCTACAACACCTTGCGCCGTCAGTATTCTCACGTTGGCATCTATGTGGGAGACGGGAAGTTCGTCCATGCGCCGTCGTCGGGCGGCGTGGTGCGCGTGGAGCGCATGGAAGTGGCCTACTGGAAAAAGCGCTTCAATGGCGCCAGGCGCCTTTCTTCCCTTTTGGCGTCATCTTGATCACGGCCTGTTCCTGAGCCCGCGGACACTGGTCCGGGCGGGTGGCCTGGCAAAGACCGCAGGTTTGTAGCGCTTGCTGCATGGAACAGACAGAACGGCGGCACGCCATGACTTGTACCCCCTCTCGCTGCGCGGCCTGGCGGAATGATTTCATCACGTTGTGGCCCAGGAAATCCGTCAGCAAGATCAATAGCTGCGTGCCCGACGGCAACGACAGGTTCTTCTTCTGATGAGAAGGATTGCGCCCACTGATGTGATGCGTAATTGAAATATTATGATTCTTCAGCAGATCGGGGATATTGCCCAAAGTATCTGCACCCACCACCACAGCACTTACAAACATCGTCTGCTCCTGAAGCATTTGAACTTGGTTAAATGATAATGATTCCTATTAATCAGTCAAGCTGTTTAGGAATGATTCTCATTTAATTTGGCAATCAGCTTTCAATTTCAAATAGGAGCAGCAAGCGATCGCTTAGTCCTGCGAGGGAGAAATCGCGTTCTGCACATAGTCGCGATTGAGCTCGGGCGCCAGCAGCTCAATAAAGGTATAGACGAAGTCCCGCAGGAAAACACCGCCTTTGACGCCCAACCGGGAGGTATGCATGCCGAACAGATGGCCGACCGGAATACCAACCAGGCCTGGATCGCGCCGGATGTCATAGGCCACGCCGGCAATAATCCCTACCCCCATGCCAAGCTCGACATAGGTCTTGATGACGTCGGCATCAATGGCCTCCAGGACGAAGTCCGGATGGATGTCTTTGGCGTTGAACGCCGAATCCATGGCTGAGCGGCCCGTAAAGGCCCGGTCGTAGGTGATCAGCGGATAAGACGCCAACTGTTCCAGCGACAAATTCCTGGCCTGCGAAGACGTCAGATCCGCCAAGGGATGATCCGGCGGCACCACCACCACGTGCTCCCAGGAGTAGCACGGCATCGTCACCAGGCCCGCCGTCTGCTCCAGCGCTTCCGTGGCCACGGCCAGGTCGGCCTGTTCGCTCAAGACCATCTCCGCCAACTGGGCCGGACTGCCCTGAATCAGGGAAAGATGGACCTTGGGATATTGCTTGCGGAATGCCGGGATGACTTTGGGCAAGGCATAGCGGGCCTGCGTATGGGTACAAGCAATGGTCAGGCCGCCTTCGTCACGCCGCGCGAATTCATCGCTGACTTTTTTCAGGTTGTCGACTTCGCGCATGATGCGGTCCACGATCTGCGCCACCGCCACGCCCGGCTTGGTCAGGCCCTTGATGCGCTTGCCATGGCGTTCGAAGATCTTGACGCCCAGCTCGTCTTCAAGCTCGATGATGGCTTTCGAGACGCCCGGTTGCGAGGTATAGAGCGCGCGCGCCGCCTCGGTCAGGTTGTAGTCGCGTCTGACGGTTTCTCGAACAAACTTGAATTGCTGAAGATTCATGGCATAGGCACCCAAACATCAGGCTCCGAAACCCAATGCCGGTGCCTATCTACGACCAAAGATCATAATGTAATAAGGCAAGCTTCATATGACTCTTTTAGTTATAAGCAAAGAGCTTACAGGCAGAAGGGCTTCTGCGGCGTAGCGGGAGGTTGGCGTCTTGCGCCATTGGCCCGTGGCTTAGCGCCGCCCCAGGCGGGCGCGCCAGCGCAGCAGCAATCCGCTGATCAGCGCCACGCCACCATGCAGTGCAAGCAGCATCAGGCCCGCGGACAGCAGGCCCTGGCTTACCCACGCCTTGCCCAGATTGACCAGGTTCAGATATGCCAGCGCAAACAGCAGGGCAATAATGGTGTGGCCGGACTTGCCCCGGCGGGGGTTCACGGCGCCCAGCGGAATGGCGAACAAGGCCAGATTGATGGTCAGCAAAGGCAGGCTCAAGCGCCGGAACAACTCTCCCATTGCGCCCAGGTCGCCGTCCTGCCAAAGCGCCACGGAAGTTCGCGCCTTGTCGCCCAGATGATCGCCGTCTCCATCGCGCAGGTCGCGCTCCATCCTGACGCCGTATTTCTCGAACTGCATCAGGCGGAATTCTCCCGTTCCCTGCGTCAGCTCAAGCCGGCTGCCATCGCTCAAGACCATGAAACGGTCTCCGTTTGGATGATCTTCCATTTCTCCCGAGCCGGACAGCAGCACGTAAAGGCGGCCGTTCTCATACCACCGGGCAAAGATGTGATTGATTTTGTCGAGGGCCTCAGTGGCCGATTCCACGTAGAAAACGCGGTCAATGCCGCTGGATTCCAGGAACTGGCCCGGCGTCACTTTGGAGACGTCGGAGCGCTGCTCAAAGCGCAGGCGGTAGTCGGCAATCTGCTTCTGCGACCAAGGCGAAGCCAATAAAGTGAGCACGCCCACCAGCGCGGCGGCGGGCAGCACAGCAAGCAGCACTGGCCGCACCCAGCTCTTCAGGCTCAGCCCGCTGGCAAACCAGACCACCATTTCAGAGTCGCGGTAATTGCGGGTGACCGTGGTCAGCACCGCGACGAACAAGGCCACGGCAATGACGGTGGGCAAGGCATTGATGAGGGAAAAGCTGGCGATGCCGAGCACGACATCCGCGCCGATCCGCCCCGCCGCCGCTTCGCCAAGCAGGCGCACCAGCAGGACGCTCAACCAGACGATGACCAGCGTTGAAAAGACGACGCTGGCATTGCTGGTGACTTCGGATCGGACGGAGCGTTGAAAGAGAGACACGTATCAGGTTTGTGCGGGCATACCGCTTGCGGGATAATGGGCGAATCTCACGGCTTGAGCTATAGCTGACATCTTACAGGACGAATCGCGCATGGACTTTAGCACAATTAACACCGCCCCCGAGCGTATAAAAACGGACGCCTTGATCGTTGGCATCCACACGGACGCCAAGCTCCCCGCCGCCACCGCCAAGGTCGATGACGCCAGCAATGGCGCCATCAGCGCGCTGCTGCCGAACGAGTTTTCCGGCAAGACCGGTGAAATCCTGGTCTTGCGCCAACTGGCGGGCGTCACCGCGCCACGCGTCATCGTGGTTGGCCTCGGGGACCCGACCAAGTTCAACGCAACCGTCCTGCAACAGGCGCATCGCGCCGCGCTGACCAGCGCCCAAGGCATGAACCTGCCGAGCGTCGCCACCGCGCTGCTGACCACCGAGCTTGACGCCGACCTGACCGCGCTGGCGCGGCAGACCGCCATGGCCGCCGGCCTTGCCGCGTACCGCTTTGATCCCACCTATGGCCGCGAAAAGCCGAAGCCTCAAGCGCTGAAACAGCTTGCCATCGCCTGCGGCCGCGGCCAGAACAAAGCGGTGAACGAAGGCCTGACGCAAGGCCAGGCCATTGCCAACGGCATGAACCTGACGCGTGAGCTCGGCAACCTGCCCAGCAATATCTGCACGCCGTCCTATCTGGCCAGCACCGCGCGCGCGCTGGGCCGCAGCCACAAGCTGAAGATTGAGGTGCTTGACCGCAAACAGCTTGAAGCGCTGAAGATGGGCGCTTTCCTGGCGGTTGCCAAAGGTTCGGAAGAAGCGCCCAAGTTCATTGTGATGCGCCATGAGGGCGTCAAGACCGGCGCGCGCGCAAAAGACAAGGCCTCCGCGCCCATCGTGCTGGTGGGCAAGGGCATTACCTTTGACACTGGCGGCATCTCGCTGAAACCCGGCGCGTCCATGGACGAAATGAAATACGACATGTGCGGCGCCGCCAGCGTCTTCGGCACGATGAAAGCCATTGCCGAACTCGCGCTGCCGATCAACGTCGTCGGTGTCGTTCCCGCTTGCGAAAACATGCCCAGCGGCCGCGCCACCAAACCCGGCGACGTCGTCACCACAATGTCGGGCCTGACCGTTGAAATCCTCAACACCGACGCCGAAGGCCGCCTGATCCTGTGCGATGCGCTGACTTACGCCGAGCGCTTCAAGCCGCGCGCCGTGGTCAACGTTGCCACCCTGACCGGCGCGTGCGTGGTGGCGCTTGGCCACGTCAATACGGGCCTGTTCGCCAACAATGCCGAGCTGTCCGAAACGCTGCGCCAGGCCTCGATCCAGGCCAATGACCCCGCCTGGCCGATGCCGCTGGATGACGCCTACCAGGATCAGTTGAAGTCCAACTTTGCCGACATGGCCAATATCGGTGGCCGCGACGCGGGCGCCATCACCGCCGCTTGCTTCCTGTCGCGCTTCACCAAGTCCTACCCGTGGGCGCACCTGGATATTGCGGGCACGGCCTGGGTCAGCGGCAAGGACAAAGGCGCGTCGGGCCGCCCGGTGCCGATGCTGGTCCAATACCTGCTGTCGCAATGCTGACCAACATCGAATTCGCGTTCAACGCGCCCCATCGCCTGCATGCCGCGTGCAAAATCGCGGCGCGGCGATGGAGCCACGCGCAGACGCTGGTCGTCTATTGCGCGGATACGTCGCGCCTGACGCAGTTTGATACCTTGCTGTGGTCGTTTGACGATCTTTCCTTTGTTCCGCATGTCTGGGCCCAGGATCCGCTGGCGGCGCAAACACCGGTGTTGCTGACGGCTGCGGCGCTGGAGCTGCCGCGCTACGATCTACTGCTGAACCTGGACGATGACTGTCCGCCGTTCTTCTCCCAATTCAAGACCGTCCTTGAAGTCGTCTCCCAAGACGCGGACGATCGCGAGGCGGCGCGCCAGCGCTGGCGCCACTATCAACAAGCAGGGCACGACATCCAGCGTGTGGACCTGTCCAACCAAGCTCCCTCCTGATATGCAGAACATCTCTTCCCGCCCCGATCCGTCAACGCTGCCGGTCCTCACCGACGTGGTCGAGCTGCCTTTCGACCCCGCGCCGCCGCCCGCGCCCGAACCCAAGCTCGACCCCGCACCCGACGCCGAACTGGTCTCGGCAGCCGCGTCCGCGCTTGTCGAAGCCGTTGAGAAAGCGTCGCTTGAGGAAACCGTCCCGGCCGAAGAAGCGCCTGAGGCCGAACCGCCTGCGCCCGCCGCGGACCCCGCCCCCTCCGTCTCCCACGACATCGCGCTGGAAGACATCCGGCTTGCCTTGCTCGAAGACCTGAAGGCGCGCATCGACCCGTGGCTGGAACAGCGGGTCCGTGAACATCTCACCGAGGCGGCCCAGCGTCTGACAAGCAGCCTGACGCAAAGCCTTCATCATGAACTTGATCAACTGCTTGATGAAGCGCTGAACAAGGAACTGATCCAGCGCGAAGCGCAACTGGCTCAAGAGAAACTGCGCGAAAAGGCGGAGCCCGGCGATCCCGCCACGACTTGAGCCGGATCGACTAAAATTCAAGGTTTGCCGCGTATCGCGTGCGCTTTTTTGCCTTCCCGGAATACTGATGACGAACGACGCATCTTCTGCCCAGCCCGTGCTGGACGCCACCCTGCCCAAAAGTTTCGAGCCCGCCGACATTGAATCCCGCTGGTATCCCCGCTGGGAACAGCGCGGCGACTTCACCTCGGGCGTACACGTCAAGACCGCCAACAACGAGCAGGCGTTCGCCATCCAACTGCCGCCGCCCAACGTCACCGGCACGCTGCACATGGGGCATGCGTTCAACCAGACCATCATGGACGGCCTGACCCGCTACCATCGCATGCGCGGCTTCAATACCGCCTGGATTCCCGGGACGGACCACGCCGGCATCGCCACCCAAATCGTGGTTGAGCGCCAGCTCGATGCGCAAGGCGTCAGCCGCCATGACCTGGGCCGGGACCGTTT
Organism: Pigmentiphaga sp.; assembly: GCA_041678365.1. Lineage (GTDB taxonomy): Bacteria > Pseudomonadota > Gammaproteobacteria > Burkholderiales > Burkholderiaceae_B > Pigmentiphaga. Next base: position 9,374 of record JBAYOI010000077.1, read on the forward strand.
CATTGAGAAAGTCTGGGAATGGAAGCAGTATTCAGGCGGCACCATTACCCATCAGATGCGACGCCTCGGCGCATCGCCGGACTGGGCGCGCGAATACTTCACCATGAACGAAGACCTGTCCAATGGCGTGGTGGAAACCTTCACCCGTCTGTATGAACAGGGTCTGATCTATCGCGGCAAGCGCCTGGTCAACTGGGATCCGAAGCTGATGACGGCGGTGTCGGATCTGGAAGTCGTCTCCGAAGAGGAAGACGGCCATCTGTGGCACATCCGCTATCCGCTGGCGGATGGCAGCGGCTCGGTGGTGGTGGCCACCACGCGTCCTGAAACCATGCTCGGCGACGTGGCCGTGATGGTTCACCCCGAAGATGAGCGCTACCAGGCCATGCTCGGCAAGCAAGTGCGCCTGCCGCTGACGGACCGCCTGATTCCGATCATCGCCGACGACTACGTGGATCGCGAATTCGGCACCGGCGCGGTCAAGGTCACGCCCGCGCATGACTTCAATGACTACGCCGTTGGCCAGCGGCACCAGCTCGAGCTGATCTCGGTGCTGACACTGGAAGGACTGGTCAATGAGCAAGGCGGCGCCTACCAGGGCCTGGACCGTTTCGAGGCGCGCCAGCGCGTGGTGGCGGACCTGGAGCAGCAAGGCTTGCTGGTCGAGGTCAAACCGCACAAGCTGATGGTGCCGCGCGGTGACCGGACCAATGTGGTGATTGAACCGATGCTGACGGATCAATGGTTCGTCGCAATGAGCAAACCCGCGCCGGAAAACACTCTCCACCCAGGCAAGTCGATCACTGATGTGGCGCTGGACGTGGTGGCCAACGGTCAGGTGCAGTTCTATCCGGAAAACTGGACCAATACCTATAACCAGTGGCTGAACAACATCCAGGACTGGTGCATTTCCCGCCAGCTCTGGTGGGGCCACCAGATCCCCGCCTGGTACGCCGAAGACGGCCAGGTCTTCGTGGCCCGCAATCAGGAAGAGGCCGAGGCCAAGGCGCGCGCCGCGGGCGTGAGCGGCCCGCTGACCCGCGACCCGGATGTGCTCGACACCTGGTTCTCGTCGGCGCTGGTGCCGTTCACCACCTTGGGCTGGCCCGCCCAAACGCCGGACCTGGCGCGCTACCTGCCCTCGTCGGTGCTGGTCACGGGTTTCGACATCATTTTCTTCTGGATTGCGCGGATGATCATGATGACGACCCACTTCACCGGCCAGGTGCCGTTCAAGCACGTGTATGTCCACGGCCTGATCCGCGACGCCGAAGGCCAGAAGATGAGCAAGTCCAAAGGGAACACGCTGGACCCGGTGGACCTGATCGACGGCATTGACCTGGACACCCTGGTCGGCAAGCGCACCACCGGCCTGATGAACCCGAAACAGGCGGAGTCCATCGCCAAGAAAACCCGCAAGCAGTTCCCCGACGGCATTCCCGCCTTCGGCGCCGATGCACTGCGTTTCACGATGGCCGCCTACGCCACGCTGGGCCGCAACATCAACTTCGACCTGAAGCGCTGCGAAGGCTACCGCAACTTCTGCAACAAGCTCTGGAACGCCACCCGCTACGTGCTGATGAACACCGAAGGCCACGCGCTGGCCGGAGAAACCGTCATCATCGACGGCCAGGCCGTGCCCGC
>JBAYOI010000078.1:0-10996 GCA_041678365.1 Pigmentiphaga sp.
AGCGCAATGACCTCCGTGACGCGCGGGCGGCCTTCGGTCAGGGTGCCGGTTTTATCAAAGGCAATGGTTCGGACACGGCCAATGGTTTCCAGGGCATTGCCGCCCTTGATCAGCAAACCTCGGCGCGTGGCGACCGCCAGCCCCGAGGCGATTGCCGCCGGGGTGGACAGCACCAGCGCGCAGGGGCAGGCGATCAACAGCAGGGCCAATCCCCGATACAGCCAAGTTTCCCAGGCGGCGCCCAGCGCCAGCGGCGGCACGATGATGATCAACGCGGCGATCGCCATCACGGCGGGCGTGTAATAGCGGCTGAATTCTTCAATGAACCGGGCGGTTGGGGATTTGGCGGCCTGGGCTTGTTCAACCAGACGAATGATGCGGGCAATCGTGTTGTCCGCCGACGCTTTCTCAACCTCGATCTCAAGCACGCCATCCACGTTGATGGACCCGGCAAAAACCGGGTCACCCGGCCCTTTGGCGCGCGGCATGGATTCGCCGGTCACCGGCGACTCATCAAGACTGGAGTCTCCGGCCAGAATCCGGCCATCCGCCGCCACCCGGTCGCCGGGGCGCACCAGCACGCGGTCCCGGGGGCGCAAGTCCGACACCGGCACGGTTTGCTGCTTCCCCTGCGCATCCAGCCGGACTGCCACCGTGGGCATCAAGGCGGTCAGCGCGCGTATCCCCGCGCGCGCCCGGTCAGCCGCGACACTTTCCAGCAACTCCCCCACCGAGAACAAAAAGACCACGGCGGCGGCTTCCTCACCTTCGCCAATGAACAGCGCGCCAAGCGCGGCCACCGACATCAGCATTTCAATGGAAAAGGGAGAACCCGAGCGCGCCAGGACCAGCGCCTTGCGGGCAAACGGAAAGACGCCAAGCAGCACGGCGACCGTGAACAAGACCGAGCCTTGCGCCGGAAACCGCCACGCCAACCAATACGCCGCGCCCATCAGTACGCCCAGGCCGATGACGAGCTGGCCTTTTTTCATGCGCCACCAAGGAAGACGCGGCGCGCTGGATGGCGCTTCCGCTTGACCGGGCAGCGCGGACACCCCAAAGCCCAGGCTTTCAATGGTTTTTTCGATGTCATCCGCGCTGGCGCCGCCGTCCGGGGACAGGCGCAGCTCAAGCACCTGCGTGGAGAAGTTCAACGCGATCTCCGACACGCCGGGCAAGCGGTTCAGCGCATTTTCAATTTTTCCCACGCAGCTGGAGCAATCCATGCCTTCAACGCGAAAACCGAGACGCTCCGCATCCGGCGCGCGGTCGGGGTCATGCGAGTGAGCAGCCATGCTTTTCTCCTTGGTGAGCTGCGGCTTTCAGAAACCCGCGCCTCAACCCAATCGTTATGTCACGGTATCTCAGCACAAACAATACCACACATGAACATATATTCATATACTGGATTGAATAATTGATGACTTAGCGGCGGCGCCGTTCTCAATCGTCCGTATGTTCCTCAACAATATGGCTGGCCATGTCAAGCAGCACCTGGCTGACATGCGCGTCGGCCACTTCATAAAAGACCTGTTTGGACTGGCGCACGCCTTTGACCAGCCGCGCCCCGCGCAATAAGCGCAGATGATGGCTGACCAAGGATTGGGACAAGGCCAGGCGGTCCGCGATTTCACCCACCGAGGACGAACCTTCCAGGCAACACAGCAGGATTTTGAGCCGGGACGGATCGCCCAGCAAACGAAAGGTTTCCGCCAGAATGGTGATGTCATTCTGTGAAAGCGCCGATAACTCGAACGCGACTTCGCCATGAGCGTCTGTTTGTTGTGTGCCTGGCAAGGCCGCCGCCTCTTGCAAAGCAGCGCAGCCGCGTGGTTTGCTCACGGTCATTGAAGCATGTCCTTGTGTTGGTGGAGAATTCATTACAGCGCAGAAGCACATGGCCGTCCAGACAACCCCCTGAAAAACAGCGTTGACCTTCCCATCATGGGAAGGTCTAAGATGGCAGGCAATGCAGTCCATGAACGGAAAACATCATGAACACCCCCCATAAAGCCCCTGTCCGCAGTGAACCAATCAGCCTGCCGGTTGACGGCATGAGCTGCGCCTCCTGCGTCGGACGCGTGGAAGCCGCGCTGGCCAAGCTTGACGGCGTGCGCGGCGTGAACGTCAACCTCGCCACGGAACGCGCAAACATCCAGACCGACGGCACCGTGGACCGGTTGGCCCTGGTCCAGGCCATTGAGAAAGCCGGTTACGCCGTGCCGCCGCAAACGGTGGAACTCAATGTGTCAGGCATGAGCTGCGCGTCCTGCGTCGGGCGGGTGGAGCGCGCGCTGCAAGCCGTGGACGGCGTCTCGGAGGCCGTGGTCAACCTGGCCACGGAACGCGCCACCATCCGGGGCCAGGCCAGCGTTGAGAGCCTGATCGCCGCCATTGCCAAGGCCGGTTATGACGCTGAGCCGCTGGCCCCCGCCGCGCCTGGCCTTGATAACGAACACCAGGCCAAGAAAGAAACCGAACGCCTGACACTGAGACGCGACCTGTTCCTCGCGATTGCCTTGGCGCTGCCGGTCTTCATCCTGGAAATGGGCGCCCACCTGTTTCCGCCGATGCATCATTGGATTGATCGCACCATCGGCCTGCAACAGAGCTGGTATCTGCAATTCGCGCTGACCACCCTGGTGCTGCTGCTTCCCGGCCGCCGCTTCTACACGCTTGGCTTTCCCGCCCTATTCCGTCTGGCGCCGGACATGAACTCGCTGGTGGCCGTCGGCACGCTGGCCGCCTATGCCTACTCGGTGGTGGCCACCTTCATGCCGGGCTTGCTGCCCTCGGGCACCGTCAACGTCTACTACGAGGCGGCCGCCGTCATCGTGGCGCTGATCCTGCTGGGCCGCTATCTGGAGGCGCAAGCCAAGGGCCGTACCTCCGAAGCCATCAAGCGCCTGGTTGGGCTGCAAGCCAAGGTCGCGCATGTGATCCGCGACGGGCGCACCGTTGATGTCCCCATTGCGGACGTCGTGACGGGCGACGTTGTTGAAGTGCGCCCCGGGGAACGCGTGCCGGTTGACGGCAGCGTGCTTGACGGACGCAGCTTCGTTGATGAGTCCATGATTACCGGCGAACCGATTCCTGTTGAAAAAACCCCAGGCAGCGAGGCCGTCGGCGGCACCGTCAACCAGCAAGGCGCCTTCACCTTGCGGGCCACCGCGGTGGGCGGCCAGACCGTGCTGGCGCAGATCATTCGCCTGGTGGAACAGGCGCAAGGCTCCAAGCTGCCGATCCAGGCGGTGGTGGACAAGGTGACACTGTGGTTCGTGCCCGCCGTCATGGCGGCGGCGCTGCTGACCTTTCTCGTCTGGCTTGTCTTCGGGCCTGCGCCCGCGCTGACCTTTGCGCTGGTCAATGCCGTTGCCGTGCTGATCATTGCCTGCCCGTGCGCCATGGGCCTGGCCACCCCGACCTCGATCATGGTCGGCACTGGCCGCGGCGCGGAAATGGGCGTGCTGTTCCGCAAAGGCGAAGCGCTGCAATTGCTGAAAGACGCCAAGGTCGTGGCGGTGGACAAGACCGGCACGCTGACTGAAGGCCGCCCCGCCTTGACCGATCTGGAACTTGCCCCCGGTTTTGAGCGTGAGCCCGTGCTGGCGCAGGTGGCCGCCGTGGAGTCCCGGTCGGAACACCCGATTGCACGCGCCATTGTTGAAGCTGCCCAGCAGGAAGGTATTGCCGTGCCCGCCCTGGACACGTTCGAGTCCGTGACCGGCATGGGCGTGCGCGCCACGGTGGGCGGCGTCCGGGTCGAGGTCGGCGCGGACCGCTATATGCGGTCTCTCGGCCTGGACGTTGGGCCCTTTGCGCAAACAGCCCAACGGCTGGGTGATGAAGGAAAATCACCGCTGTATGCCGCCATTGATGGCCGACTGGCCGCCATCATTGCCGTGGCCGACCCGATCAAGCCGAGCACCCCCGGCGCCATCGAAGCCCTGCATCGGCTCGGCCTGAAAGTGGCGATGATTACCGGCGACAACGCCCGCACCGCGCAGGCCATTGCCGCCCGCCTGGGGATTGATGAAGTGGTGGCCGAAGTACTGCCGGAAGGCAAGGTGGAGGCGGTCCAGCGGCTCAAGGCCGAGCACGGTCGGCTGGCTTTTGTTGGCGACGGCATCAACGATGCGCCTGCGCTGGCCGAGGCCGATGTGGGCCTGGCCATTGGCACCGGCACCGACATTGCCATGGAGGCCGCTGACGTGGTGCTGATGTCGGGCAGCCTGCAAGGCGTACCGAACGCCATTGCGCTGTCCAAGGCCACCCTCGACAACATCCGCCAGAACCTGTTCTGGGCCTTCGCCTACAACACGGCGCTGATTCCGGTCGCGGCCGGGGTCTTGTACCCGGCCTACGGCATCCTGCTTTCGCCAATCTTCGCGGCGGGCGCGATGGCCTTGTCCAGCGTGTTCGTGCTTGGCAATGCGCTGCGGCTGCGCCGCTTTCAGCCGCCGCTGGCGGACGCTTGAGGCGGTGACTGCCTACCCGCGAACCGAATGCTGGTCGCGGGTGGAACGCGCCCCACAGGCTGCGTCAATCGCGGCTCAGCTTCGCCTCCTGGACGATCCCCGTCATCAACTTCTGGTCTTCCAGGAAGATTTTCGTGAAGGCTTCAACGCTCATCGGATCGGCATCAACGCCTTGCGCGTCCAGGCGCTTCTGGACCTCAGGCAACACAATGGCTTTGTTCACGGCATCATTGATCTTCTGAACCGTGCTGGCAGGCGTCCCGGCGGGCGCCAGCAGACCAAACCATGACTCAAACACGTAACTGGGCAAACCCGACTCTGCAATCGCAGGCACGTTCGGCAGCAACGGCGACGGTTTGCTCGACGTCACGCCAATAATGCGCAAGCGATCATCTTGCACGTACGCGCCAATGCCCGCATTCGGCACAATCACCGCATGCACCCGTCCACCGGCCACGTCGTTGGCGGCTTCCTGGGTAGACTTGTACGGAATGTGCAGCATGTCGATCCCGGCAACACTGGCAAAATAAGCCATCGCCAAATGGGTCGAACTCCCGATACCCGCTGAGCCGTAGTTTAGATCACCCGCCTTCGTCTTCGCATAGGCAATGAACTCTTGCACGGTCTTGGCCGGCAAGCGGCTGTCAATCATCATCACATAGCTCTGCGTACCAATGTTGGCAACCGGCGTGAAGTCTTTGATGGGATCATAGAAAGGCTTGGCGCCCAGCGCCGCCGTCACAAAATGGCTGGAAGCCGCCATCACCAGGTTTTTTCCGTCCGGTTTGGAGCGTCCCACATACGACGTGCCGATCGCGCCACCCGCGCCGCCACGACTTTCAATAATGACGTTCTCGCCCAGCTCATGCGCCATTTCCTGATAGAAGGTGCGGGCTAGCAACTCGCGCGCCCCCCCTGATGCGAACGGCACGGTGATGCTAGTCATGCTCTGTGCTTGAACCGACTGCAACGGAATGATCGATGCAGCACCGATGACTGCCATGGCAACCCACTGTTTCATAATGTCTCCTTGCCTGCTTTTATAGATGTGTCGAGATGTCGAACACAAGGACGCGTTGAGGCCCATGCCTACAGATAGCGCGTAACGTCGTCAAACAATTCGTCAACCGCGTAGCAACGCGGGATCAAACCTTGTTGGTGGGAATAGCGAATAATCGTTTCAAGCGCGCGCCGGTTGGCGTCGATGCCGAACGGCGTCAAGTCGGGCGTGTTCGCGCCCGGCGCCGCGCGCTGTTTGCTTTCCTGCAGCAGCCGGTAAATCTCCCGCACTACCTCAGGATGTTGCTCGCACAAGGAACGGTTGATCGCCATCATGTGATTGATCGGCGTCAGGCCAAGCCGCGCGCCCCAAGCGGCAGCCGCTTCATGCGGGTCCGGCAGCACCGGCGCCAGGCGCGGATCATCCGGCAGATCGGTGCCGATAATGGCCGCATCCAGTTCACCGGCCAGCAGCAGGTCCACCGCGCGGCGCTCATCCCGGATCACGCCCTGCGGATCCGGATATTCGGCCAAGTGCCCGTCTTCCGCCGTCACCCACTGGATGCGGCTCAAATCCACGCCATACTCTTCGGCCAGAATGCCGCGTACCCACGTCACCGTGGTTTGCGCATAAGCGCGAATACCAATGCGCTTGCCCGCCAGATCCGCCACCCCGAGCTTCCCACGCTCCGCGTTATACACCAGACAGTGATGCTGGAAACGCCCCGCGCCCACCACGGCGGGCATCAAAACCAAGGGCTTGTCATAGGCCTTGGCTTGCAGGAAGGTGACCAGCGCCAGCTCCGCCACGTCGAACGCGCCGTCACGTACCACGCGCTTGAAAGCACGGTTGGCGGTCTTGACCGGATCGAAATCGAACGCGACCCGCGGAGAAACCAATTCGCCGCGCTTCAGCGCCAAGGTGTTCGGATAATCCCCGAGCAGCGTGGATAAACGCAAGGCTTCCATCACGCCTGCTCCCGTTGCGCGGCCAAGCTCGGGTAAATCGCCCGGGCCGTCCCGGCAAAAATCCAGTCACGCTCTTGCTCCGACAACGACGCCGTGGCCTCAAGCGCCTCTTGCAGCAAGGCGGCCAGCGAGCCGTTCGAGGCCGGGAAGTTCGAGCCCCAGGCAATGCGGGACGCACCGAAAGCGTCGATCGCCTTGCGCAGGAAACTCGCCTGCGTCGCGTTGCCGAGCTTGGATTCGCGCACATTGTGTGTGGTCAACTTGCAATACAGCTGCGGATAGCGGGCCAGTTCGAACAGCGAAGCCGCCGCCGCGTACGGCGCGCCTTCCTCCAGCGACGGGCGGGCGAAATGGTCCAGCACGATCCGCACGCCGGGGAAACGCTGAAGAATCGCTTCCAATTGCGGCAAGCCATGGGCGCGCAATTGTACGCAGACCGGAATATCGTGTTTCTGGACATGCTCCCAGACCGGAAAGCCGAGCGGATCATCCAGGCGGGCGCCCTGATCCGACGCGGTATGGCCGGCAATGAACACACGCATGCCGTGCAAACCAGCCCCCTGCCACGCGTCAATCCGTTCCACCGCATCCGCCTCGGTCAAACTGATCGAATACACACCGATGAAACGGTCCGGGTGCGCCGCCACCGAATCCGCCACATAGCGATTGTCATGACCGTAGGTAGTGGAAGCCTGCACCAACGCGACCTGGCCGATACCTGCCTCGTCCATGGCCGCCAACATGGCCTCCCGCGTCACGGGCCGCTCGCGCGCCCAGTCCGATTGTTTGCCCGACAACGGCGCCAGCGGATAAGCGCGCTGATCGGACGCAATCACATGCGTATGCAGGTCAATGATGGAACGCGGTTTACCCAAGGTCATGCTGTCTGTCTCCGATGAAAGGCCTCACTTCGGCCCATGGTTGCCATCATGCCGAACAAACCATAAACAAACCAATTAAAATAACCGCATAAAATATTAGAAATTACTTATACCTAAGCGGAGAACAGCCATGGCGCAACTCGACTGGTATATCCGGGCCAACCTGAAACCCAAGCACTTGCAATTGCTGGTGACGCTGGATGATTTGCGTAATATCAGTCAGGCGGCGCTCTACCTCAACATCACCCAACCCGCGGTTTCGCTGGCACTGAGCGAATTGGAAAAAGGCCTCGGACTCAAGCTGTTCGACCGCAACGCACGCGGCGTCCAGCCGAATGCCTACGGCGAATGCCTGATCCGGCAGGCGCGCACCATGCTCCATACCCTGGCCGAAACCCGGGACGAGCTGCGGGCGCTGCAAAGCGGCGTCTCGGGCCGCACCGCCCTCGGCGCGATGCCCGCCATGACGACCTCGCTGGTGCCGCAGGCGCTGACGGCGCTGAAGCGCCTGTCGCCCACCACCTCGGTGCGCATTCATGATGGATCAATGGATTCGCTGCTGCCGGAATTGCGGCGCGGCAATCTGGATCTGCTGGTCGGACGGCTCAGCAACCGTCCCTCCGCGGACTTCGAAGAAGAGGAGTTGTTCGGTGGCGCCAGCCAGGTTGTCGTCGGCTGCCATCACCCCCTGTTGAAAGCGAAGCGGATCCGTTGGCCGGACCTGGCCGATTATCCTTGGGTCCTGCCGCCTATCGGCTCGCTGCCACGCGGTCCGCTGGAAACCACCTTCCAGGAATACGGCCTGCCGATGCCCAGCGATTCGATCGAAACGCTCTCGGTGCCCTGCATTGCGCACTACCTGCATTCGACCGATGCCATCGGCCTGCTCTCGCCAGTGGCGGCGCGCCACTATAACGGGTTGGGCGTCCTGGCGGTCCTGCCGCTGGAGTTGCTGGGCCTGCTGCGGCCCATCGGATTGACGTGGAATAAACAACGGGCGCTATCGCCCGCGACCGCCTTGCTGATGCAATGCTTGCGAGAAGCGGCGGTCACGGTGAAGCGCTGAACCACGGGATTACGCCTGCATCGGCCCCACCACTTTGCCGGGATTCAGAATCCCATGGGGGTCCAACGCCGCCTTGACGGTCCGCATCAAGGCGATTTCAGCGGGACTGCGTGAGTAATGCAGGAAGGGCTGCTTGTGCAACCCGACGCCATGCTCGGCGGCGATGGATCCGCCGAAGTCCTGCACGCAGGCATAGACCACGGCTTCGATCTCCTTGACCGGCAATGGCGTCAGATCGGCCAGCACGATGTAGTGGAGGTTGCCATCCCCGGCGTGGCCGAAGGCGATGTCGTGCGCACCGGGCCAAGCGGCCTTCAATTGTTCACGGCAGGTGTCAAGAAAGGCCCCGATCCGGCCGGTCGGCACACTGATGTCGAAGCCCACGCGCGGACCCAGGGCAGGCAGAAAATCGCTGCCCGATTCCCGCAGGTCCCACAGGGATTGCGTGTCCGACAACGATTGCGCCAGCACGGCATCAACGATCCAGCCTTGTTCGAAACCGTCTTCGATCACCTGGCTGAAGGCTTCCGCATCCTGCTCGGGCGCGAAGCCGGAGGACTCGATCAGCAGATAAAGCGGATAGTCGGCCGACAGTGGCGCCGCCGTCCTGCCCTGCTTCTCGGCATGCGCCAAGGCACGGGTATAGAAGGCCGGCCACATCAGTTCGAACGCGGACAGCGACGGACCCAGCGCGGCCTTGGCCCGCTGCAGCACCTGGACGGCGCTGGCGTAGTCCGGCAAAGCACACAAGGCCGTGTTCTCACTGACCGGGCGCGGCGCCAGTTTCAACACCAACTGGGTAATCACGCCCAAACACCCTTCACTGCCGAGGAACAACTGCTTCAAGTCGAAGCCCGCATTGTTCTTCTGCATTTTGTTCAAGGACGAAATCACGGTTCCATCAGGCAGGACCGCTTCCAGGCCAAGCACCAGATCACGCATCATGCCGTAGCGCAGCACGCGATTGCCGCCCGCGTTCGTGGCGGCCACGCCGCCGATGCTGCAAGAGCCGCGCGCGCCGATGTCCAGCGGGAACAGCCAGCCAGCCGCCTGGGCGGCCTCCTGAACCTGCTGCAGCGGCGTACCGGCCCAGACCGTGAGGCAGCCGGTGGCCGCGTCCAGTTCGGAGACGCCCTGCATCCGCTGCAAGGACAACAGCACACAGCCTTGGGTCGGGGTGGCGCCGCCGGACAAGCCGGTCAGGCCGCCTTGCGGCACCACCGGCACCCGGTGCTGATGACACAAGCGCAAGGCTTGCGCCACCTGCTCCGTGCTGCGTGGCAGCACCAAAGCGATCGGTTGATCCTCCGGCCCGGCGGCCACCACCCAATCACGCAGGTGGCGCGCCGGAATGGCCGGAGGAAGCTGGACGACGTCGTCGCCCAGCGTCTGCTTCAACACGTCAAGAAAAGCCATTACAGCGTGACTTTATTAGCGGACTCATGCCACGGGATCAGGAACTTGCGCAGCGACCCAACGGCAAAATACAGCGTGAAACCGATCGTTGCCAGCACCAGCACGACGGCGAACAGCGTATCCACTTCAAGTTCGTTCAACTTGTGCATGGCCAGGAAGCCCAGACCGCGCGTACCGGCAACGAACTCCGCCACGACAGCGCCGATGATGGACAGCACAATCGCCATTTCCATCCCGGTCAGGATGTAGGGCAGCGAACTCGGGATGACCAGCAAGCGGAAGCGGCGCGACTGCTTGGCGCGGCCCACGGCGAACACTTCGGCCAAGCCACGATCCACGGACTTCGCGCCCAGGTAGCTGTTGGCGAACACCGGGAAGAAGCCCAGCACGGCCGACACGATGATCTTCGACTCCAGGCCGAAACCGAACCACACGATGAACAGCGGGATCAGCGCGACCTTGGGCGTGACTTGCAGGGCAATCACGAACGGCTTGAAGATCGTGTCAAGAATGGCGACACGGCCCAGCACTTGACCAATCAAGGTACCGAAAATGATGGCGAACAGGAAACCGCCCACGCACTCCATCAGCGTGATGTAAAGGTGATAGTAGGTTTCGGGATCCTGCAACAGGCGGATCAATGCGGTCAGCACTTGCTCCGGCGGCGGCAGCACCAGCGGCGAAACCTCTCCGAAATGCACATACCCCTTCCAGAGCAGGAAAAAGCCGATGACCGCGCCGATTTGGATGGCGAGTTTACCCATGATTACAGCTCCAGTTTCGCGCGGATATCGCTACACAGCTTGGCGAACTCGGGCGAACCGAGCTCATTGGTACGAGGACGAGGCAGATCGATCTTGAACTCCGCCACGACCCGGCCGGGACGCGCGGACATCACGATGACGCGATCAGACAGGTGAACGGCCTCGGAGATGGAGTGGGTGATCAGCAAGGCCGCAAAGCCTTTGTTCATCCAGATTTCTTCGGTATCCGCCGTGATCTGCTCGCGCGTCAAGGCATCGAGCGCGCCGAACGGCTCGTCCAGCAACAGCAGTTCCGGCTGCGTGAACAGCGCACGCGCCACCGACGTCCGTTGCTTCATCCCGCCGGAGAGCTCGGACGGGCTGCGCTTCTCGAAGCCGGTCAGGCCGACCAGCTTGCACAAGGCACGCGCCTGCTCCAGATCA
>JBAYOI010000079.1:0-10991 GCA_041678365.1 Pigmentiphaga sp.
GAGGAGCTGGAGCAAAAAACGCGGGAGGTTGCGGACGAGGCACGGAAGGCCGCCGCGATTTTTGCGCTGTGGGCCTTTGCCTCCATGTTGTTGGGCGCCTTCGTGGCAAGTTTTGCCGCCACGCGCGGCGGCCGGGCCAGGGATTTATAATTCCGCTTGCCCAATAGCCGAGAGAGCTGCCCGCCGGGGCAGCTCTTTTCATCCGCGGCCAGAAGCCTGAGTGGGCGCAGCGTTTCGGACGCTTCAAATACCCACCCATTGCGGATAAATGCATTGATCAGAAATATAGCGGGCGTGTTACGATTTTTCCCACTTCTTATTTAATCGCCTAAATAGCAATCAGCCTATTCTTCATGACTGACGGCGAGTTCCTTTCCTATGTTCCTCATTTTTCCAGACCCCGCTTCCATTGCTGATTATGTCAGCGCTGTCCTGGTCGACAAAATCAACAACAAACCTGACGTCGTTCTGGGGCTGGCCACGGGCGGCACGATGGAGCCGGTCTATGCCCGCTTCGTTGAACAGGCGCGCCGCCAACAGCTGGACGTGTCTCGCCTGACCTCGTTCAATCTGGATGAATACGTAGGCTTGAGCGCTCATCACCCGCAAAGCTATGGCGCCTATATGCAACAGCACTTGTTCGGCCAGTTGCCGTTCGATGCGTCCCGGCTTCATCTGCCCGACGGGTTGGCGGCTGACCTGGATGCGCATTGCCAGCGTTACGCTGAGAACATCCGGCAATGCGGCGGGATCGCCTTGCAACTGCTCGGGGTGGGCGGCAATGGGCATATTGGGTTCAATGAGCCGGGTACGCCTTTCAATAGTCGTTGCCACGTTGTGCAGCTCTCTGAAGGCACGCGTCAGGATAACAGCCGTTTTTTTGACGAACCGGCCACCGTGCCCGCTTCGGCGATCACCATGGGCATGCAGGACATCATGGAAGCGAGCGAAATTCTGCTGATCGCCACGGGTGAAAAGAAAGCGCCGATCGTGGCCGAGTTTCACCGGCAATCGGCCACCGAGGCCCTGCCGATGAGCATGCTGAAACAGCATCCGCGTGCCCGTATCATTCTTGATGACGCCGCTGCCAGCTTGCTGCCGGACGAGATCCGCCACCAACGGCTGGCGGCAAATGGATGAGCGTGGGGCATCAGGCTGTCCTCGGGTGTAACTTGCTTTTACTCGCTCAACCGTATAGAATCTTTTTTCTTCGTGAGGCGCGATAGCAAAGCGGTTATGCACCGGATTGCAAATCCGTAGAGCCCGGTTCGACTCCGGGTCGCGCCTCCAATATTCATGCGGGTTTGCGGCGAGTTTCTTGTTAGAACTTGCTCGCAAAAACGGCCTTGCTTCGCAAAACGTGATTCACCACGTTGGCGGCACCTTCCTCCTCCAGCCTGTTCTGACATACTGAGTCGTGGTTCTGACGCGCGTGTGCCCAGTTGATTCTGCGCTGATTCAATTCTCGCTTGATCGTTTTTTCCCCTTGCCGCCTTCGCCCGGAGATTGCAAAATTGGAAGGATTCGGATCGACCTTTTCCTGGCGCCGCAACAGAGCGACTGACTGATGAAAAAGGAACAAGAGCGCGGATTTTTTGATAAGCATTTTTCCGTGGGAATCCGCCCCGCATGCCCAAAATGCGGTCACCAAGGCTTTATTGTCCTGCATGACGACGCGGTTGTGAATGCGGACAAAGCGATTGCCATCGTTGCTTGCGCCTCTAAAAGTTGTCATGCTGCGATCGGTGTTCTTCCGGCCAATGCGGTTTGGGAGGAGTAACAGCCCTCGGGCTTTTTTCTGCTCCACGGCCTTGTTAAGAGGGCCCATGACGCTGCGGAAGGGGTGTACGATTCACCAAACAACCGTGGGAGACTGACATGGCATACGATTTGGTGGATTGGGAGCAGGCGCCCGCTTTGGCGCGATGGTGGGCAATGGACGCAAATGGCCATGCCTATTGGCACTGCCAGCCCGACGTGGCCGCATTTACCGACTTTTGGATGCCCGATCAGATTGAGGCGCCGCATTTCGGGTTTACCGGGGATTGGAAAAAATCCCTGACTGAGCGGCCCGCTTAAAAGCGCAGGCCGCAGTTGCAGGGGCATATACTGCGTCAGACTTCGCATAAATAATTATATTTTCTCCAATGGCCTGGCTGATTCAGCCGGGCAAGCCTAACCCGTTGACAATACGTTTTGGGGCGGCTACGCAGGTTATTTCCAAGACCTGGATGGTCAGGTGTGGGAGGCTGTTTGGAATCCTGCTTGGGAGGGGTAGGGTGAGTTCGCCCGGGTCTTGATCAAGCGCGTGGAGGCAGCGCCACCCTATGACGAGAATACACTGGCGTTGCCCCGCATGCCATCTCGATAGGGTCTATCTGCGCAATAGAAGCCATTGCATGTGTCTGGAAACCCCTGGCATTGCCTCGATCAATAGCTCTCAAAACATGATGGATGTTCCAAATGTTTAATTGCATTGACCTATGGATTCAAACCCAGTGCAATGTGTAGGGGGGTATACCCAACGCAGCATTCACGGATAGGAGAGAGATGATGGGCTCACTTGATCAGAAGGCGGCTGAAGTTTGGCGTGAGCGTTACCCTGAGGACGCGCAGCTTTCAAACGAAGATATTTTCAACGTGTACGCCGGTACTTATGAGTTTGTTGAAGCCAAGTTCATGGCCTGGCTAAAACCGGTTTTTGCGTCTGTTTCAACAAATCCTCCCAAGGACAGTGACAGGCTATGAAACAAGAGAAGCAGAACAAGTAAAAAAGCTCCGCAAAGCCGGAGCTTTTTTGTCTCCAGCCTCCCTCGGTCAGTGTCAAGGCGACGCGGAGATGCGGCGGCTCCAACAATGAGAAGGCAGTCTGAGTGTCTGACTGCCGCCCGGAGAGAATCATGGACGAGCAGTATTGCATCGAGATCAATGAAACGATAGCCGGTAGAGTGTGTGTGCTGCGGGCCATCTCGCCGGACAAGGGCCTTACCTGGGTGGGCACTTTTTCATTGGTCGAGCTGGGCGCGGAGGGGGAGGGAGAAGTCACTGATTGCAGGTCAAGCGACGAGGCGATCGAGTCAGCGCGACAAGCTGCAAGACTGGTATTGAGCGCTGCCCGAAAAGTGTAGCGATAATTATGTGTCCGGCGTCGGCTGTGGAAACGGTTCGGCCAGAGGAGCGTTGCATGTCAAGAAAACGTGAAAATGTCATTGGTGAAACTGTCGTCATCACCGGCGCTTCGAGCGGATTCGGCCGCGGCGTGGCACTCGAACTCGCAGCAATGGGCGCGAATGTTGTCCTGGCCGCCCGCAGGACCGATGAGCTCGAAGCCTTGGCCTTGGAAATCAACACCGAGGGAGGAACGGCGTTGCCGGTAACGGCCGATGTCAGCGCGGCAGGCGATGTAGCCCGTTTAGCCACAGCGGCAATCGAGCGGTTCGGACGCATTGATGTCTGGATCAACAACGTTGGTGTTGGCGCGCTTGGGCTGTTCTGGGATATTCCGATTGACGATCATGCCCGAGTAATCGACGTCAATCTCAAGGGACTGATTTACGGCGCGCATGAAGCCCTTCGCCGCTTCCTCGCACAGGGCTTCGGGACACTTGTCAATATTGGCTCGATAGACAGTCAAGTGCCGCTGGCCTATCAGGCTTCCTATGCTGCAAGCAAGGCTGCTGTGCTCAGCTTGAGCCGTTCACTGAATGAAGAGCTCAGGCTCGTAGGCAATACTGATATAAAGGTAGGCACGATAATGCCGTGGGCAGTGGATACGCCTTGGTGGACGCACGCGGCCAACTACAGCGGCCACGCTCCGCGCATGGCGGCGATGGACGATCCCAAGGTCGTTATTGATGCCATCGTTGCGGCCTGTCTCAACCCGAAAGAAGAGCAGCCGGTTGGCTGGAAAGCGCATGCCTCCAATGTCTCTCATCACTTATTTCCGGACATGACCGAGCGGATGACGGCGCGGATCGCCGACAGGGAGGTGCATAAGGCTTCTCTTCTTCCCAACACGGCTGGCGCCATCCATGAGCCCATGTCGGGCACGGCCACAATAAGCGGCGGCATCCGCGAAAGAATGCGGCGTGAAGATGAGGAAAAGTCCTAAATGGCGCAGGCGCTGGTAAAAGGACACAAGATCACACAAGGGGAAGCTTGCTAAGCAAGCGGCGGACTTGTCACCATGGACACTACAACCCGAACAAGGAGTGTCTATGCATTTATCACCCAAAACCTTTCTTGGCGCAGCCCTTATTGCGGCGGGACTTGCCGCCGCCCCCGTCATGGCGCAACAGGTAACCCCCGCACCAGCCCCCGCTCCCACTCAGCCCTCCGCGCCCGCCGTGCAGCCGTCTGACGCGCAATTGCAAAAATTCGTTCAAGCATCGGAGAAGGTTGCCGTGGTTGCTGAAGAATATCAGCCGAAGCTGCTTTCATCGCCGGATGACAATACACGCCAGCAGATTATTCAAGAAGCGGATCAAAAAATGATTCAACTGGTCACCGCGGATGGCCTGACCGTTGAGGAATATATTGGTATCAGCGAGGCGGTCCAGCAGGATCCTCAGCTTCGCCAGCGCGTCATGAACTTGGCAAATAGGCCGGGCGGTTAAGCCAATGCCATCCCCTAAGCAAGAACGTCATTGATTTTTGCGGGGCATGAGGAAACACAAGCCCCAGACATTAGGTGCTGGGGCTTTTTATTTGCGCAGCGCAAGAGAGAGCGCGATAGCGAGAGCAATGCCGATGCCAATACCGCCCGCAATATTATCCATCGCGGCGCCGATGGCAACACCGATTGCGACTCCAATGGCGATCATTGATCCGGGTTTCATGGAACCACCATAGCACGTGAATCGGTTGGCGCAGGCAAACTTGGACTCTTGCCCGATCATCCGGATCGAATCACAATAAACCGGTAGCTTATAACGGTGTCAACGTAATGCCATTTGGACTGATCAAGCAATGACCAAGAAGGCTGACAAACCGCCCCGTCTATTGTCGGGCGGGAATCCACAGATTCCGCTGGGATACGGCAATGAGCCGGTCCAGGCTTATATTGATGCCATGCCGGATTGGAAAAGCGGCGTGGGCCGCCGCATTGACGCGCTGGTGGAAAAGACCGTGCCGGGCGTGGTCAAGGCGGTGAAGTGGAATTCGCCGTTTTACGGCAATGAAACCGATGTCTGGTTTCTCAGCCTGCATTGCTTCACCAAATACATCAAGATCGCCTTCTTCCGGGGCGCGCTGCTGCAACCCATGCCGCCGGTGGCGTCGAAGTCAGGAGAAGTCCGCTACCTGCATGTTTACGAAGACGGTTTTGACGAGACCCAGTTCACGGATTGGCTTCGGCAGGCCAGCGCATTGCCCGGCGAGCGGATGTAGGCAGGCTGCACCTATTCCACGTACTGGGACAGCGACGGCGCCCGGCGAGGGGCGTTTCTGAAATGCCTCCCAATCACTGGAACGGGGCCACCAAAACCCGTTCCAGGTAGAGCAGGGTGAGTTCAGCCACGCTATCCGGGCGAATGAAACCCTGGGCGATCACTTTGAGCATGGCTTCATTTCTCCACACGTACTTCAAACCAGGCTTCAAATTCCCCCAGATCACGGAATCCGTCATTGCGTGCCCGCGTTGCGGCGTTGATCCATCGTTTGGCCAGTTCGATATCCTCCGTTGCCATCTCGGACGCTGCCGTGTCCTCGGCGGCTTGCCAGGCGCGGTAGGCCGCGAGAACCTCATCGGGCCCGCCCAGGGCTCTCTCCAGCGTGCGTTGGTAGCGGCGTTCAGCCTCTTGCTTGGCGCGTTCGGGAAGGTCAGCAGGGGTGTCTTGAAGGGTGATCGTGTACATGGCGGCTCCAAATTAAAATACTGTGCATTTATACAGTATTCGGCATTTTTCAAGCAAGCGGATAATTTTTAACCTGTCATCGCCGCGTCATCTGTGCTGCCTAGACTGCATAACAGTCCTGCTTGTGTTCGTTAATGCTGCCCAAAGGTGAGTCCCTTGCTACAGGCCCCCGATGCAGAAGTCCTGCTGGAAAACATCGTCCAGCGCTACGGGTCAACCACGGTGCTGAATCAGTTGTCGCTGTCGCTTGAGCGCGGCAAAGTGCTGGCTTTGCTGGGCCCCTCAGGCTGCGGGAAGACCACCTTGCTGAAGCTGCTGGCCGGGCTCAATCAGCCGACCGAAGGGCAAGTGTGGATCGGCGGCCGGATGGTCGCGGGTCCACGGACCTTTGTGCCGCCGGAAAAACGTGAGCTCGGCATGGTGTTCCAGGACTACGCCTTGTGGCCGCATATGACCGTGCTTGAGAACGTGGCCTTTCCGCTGGCGGTCAGAAAGGTGGAGCGCACGGCGCGCAAAAAGCGCGCGCAGGAAACGCTGGAATTGGTGGGTCTGGGGCATCTGGGTGACCGGACGCCGGGCCAACTGTCCGGTGGCCAGCAGCAGCGGGTCGCACTGGCGCGGGCCGTCGTGGCCAAGCCCCGTCTGCTGCTGTTCGATGAGCCCTTATCGAATCTGGACCGTGATTTGCGCGAGAACCTGTGCAGCGAGATCGGCATGCTGCTGCATGAACTGGGTACAACGGCCGTCTATGTGACGCACGATCATGAAGAGGCGTTTTCTTTGGCGGACGACGTGGCGGTCATGCGCGCGGGCCGTATTGAGCAACTGGCGGCGCCCGCCGACCTGATCCATCGGCCCGCCAGTGTGACCGTGGCGGAGTTCCTGAAGCTCGGCAGCATTCAGCCCGCCAAGAAAATCGATGGCACCTGGTTTCTTCCCAATGGCGTGGCGCTGGGCGCGGCGCAGGTTCAGCACAGCGATGCCGCTTCGGTTTTCGTGCCGCACAGCGCGCTGAGGCTGGCAGCGGGCACGGGCCTCAAGGGACGGGTTTGTTCCCAGCAATGGCGGGCGGGCCGGTATCACACGGTTGTTCAACTCCTGGGCTATGACGAACATGCCCGGACCGAGCTGGTGATGCATACCGACCATGCGCTGGCGGCCAATGATGCGATTGATCTGGAAATTGATACGGACCGGTTGCGTTGGTATCCGCAAGAGGCCGTTTGATTGTTGCCGCTGAAGACTTCTTTTTTTACCTTTGATGGATAGCGTTACGATGAGAATCAAGCCTTTGATGTTGGCTGCCGCAGTGGCTGCCGTTTTTGCAAGCCCGGGCGCTCAGGCCCTGACCGTCTATACCGCGGGGCCGGGCGGGTTGATCAAGAACCTGGCCGCGGGCTTTGAAAAGCAGACTGGCGTCAACGTAGAGGTGTTCCAGGCGGATACGGGCAAGGTGATGGCCCGTCTTGAGGCCGAAGCGTCGAATCCCCGCGCGGATGTGGTGATTTCCGCGTCGTGGGACAGCGCGCTGGACCTGGACAAGCGCGGGCAGTTGCTGGCCTACGCCAGCCCGAATGCGGCAGCGGTGCCTGCCGAGTACAAAGGTCCCAGCTATGTCGCGCAGGGCCTGTCCGCCTTGGGCATTGCGTGGAATACGAAAAGCGGCACGCCGCGGCCCACGGACTGGAGTGACCTGGCCAAGCCCGAGTACAAAGACCTTGTCAACATGCCGGATCCGGCCCGTTCCGGGACGGCGTTGGAGCTGGTCTCCGGCTTGAATACTTTTGATTCGGCAAAAACCTGGAGCCTGTTCGGTAGCCTGAAGGGCAACGGCATGGCGATTGCCGGGGCCAATGCGCAAGCGCTGAACCCGGTGTTGCAGGGTGCCAAGGCCGCCGTGTTCGGCGCGGTGGATTACATCACCTTCGGTGCGCAAGCCAAGGGTGAAACGATTGAAGTGATCTTCCCGAGCAGCGGCACGGTAGTGGCGGCGCGTCCGATGATGATTCTGTCATCAAGCAAGGCTCAGGAAGAGGCCAAGAAATTCATTGACTACGTCCTCTCCGACGAAGGCCAGGCGCTGGTGGCGGACACTTATTTGATCCCGGCCCGCACCGACGTCAAGGCCAAGCGTCCGGTGCCGGGCGAGTTCAAGGCATTCCCACTTGCTACGGAAGCCGAGCGTGCGGGCAGCGCCGCGCTGCTGAAGCAATTCTCCACGCTGTTCAGCGGCAAATAACAACAACGACTTTGAGGACGCGAAGCATTGCCGCGCCAGACCGGGCCGGTTCGGCTTCGCGCTGTTGAACAATCGTGCCTTTAGGACGATGGGGATCGATGCGCAAGCAGGGGTATTTGTTGTGGGCCGCGGTGGCGGCTCTTTTTGTTCTGGTGGTCATGCCATTGGCCTTCGTCGGCTTGCAAGCGGTGTTCCCGCGACTGGCGGAAGGGAGCCTGGCCCAGCCGTTTTCGCATTTCATCACGACCTTCAATGATCCCGAGCTGATCGCGCTGACGTGGAACACCCTTCGATTGGGCATGGCGGTGGTCTTGGCCGCCGCGCTGATCGGCATTCCGCTGGGCGCTTTGAGAGGACTTTTTTCAACACCGATGGCGCGCTTGTGGGACGTCATGATGTTGATTCCCTTCATGATTCCTCCGTATATCTCGGCGCTGGGCTGGATCACGGTCTTGCAGCCCAATGGCTATTTACAGCGTCTGTTGGGCGTGAACGCGGGGGCTTTCCTGTTCTCGTTCTGGGGCGTGGTCTTCGTGATGACCCTGAACGTGCTGCCGGTGGTGTATTTTGCCGTATCCCGTGGCATGGAAGCGGCCGGAGGCAGGCTGGCGGCAGTGGGACGCGTATGCGGGGCAGGGGCTTGGCGCAGCTTTTTCTCCATCACCTTGCCCTTGGCAATTCCCAGCGTCGCGGCCAGCTTGCTGCTGGTTTTTGCGATGGCGATCGAAGAGTATGGAACGCCCGCGGCCTTGGCCGCGAATGCCGGTTTCTACGTGTTGGTGACAGGTATCGAGCAACGGTTCAACGAATGGCCAATCGATCTGCCCGGCGCGTCCCTGTTGTCCTTGATTCTGGTGTTCCTGGCCGCACTGGCTTTTTTCCTGCAACGCAGTCTGGCGATGCGCCGCAATGTTGAGATCACCACCGGCAAGCCGATGCTGGCGGAGAAAGCGGCGCTGGGCCGGTGGCGCTGGCCGGTGGTGGGGGTGTTTGCCGCCGTTGTTGGCATCACCACTTTGCTCCCCTTGTTTGCGATTGCCGCCACGTCATTCAGCCGCACCCTGAGCGGCGGACTGACGTGGGAAAATATGGGACTGACGCATTATCAGGCTATTTTCCGGGTGGGCGGCGATGCGTGGAGCGCGCTGGCCACCAGTATCAGTCTGGGAGTCGGCGCCGCCTTGTTGACCGGCCTGGTTGGCATGGTGGTGGCTTACAGCGTGGTCAAGACGCGAGCAAGGGGCCGGGCGCTGCTGGACGCGTTTTCAATGCTGCCGAACACCATGCCAGGTATTGTGGTGGCAGTGGGTCTGATTCTGCTGTGGAACCAGATGTTCTGGCCGGTCACGCCGTACAACACCTGGGTGATTCTGCTGCTGGCCTACAGCTGCCTGCTGTTGCCTTATCCGGTGCGCTATGCGGTGGCCGCGTTGCAGCAAGTCAGCGACAGCCTGGAGGACGCGGCACGCGTGCATGGCGCATCGAGCGTGCGCGTCTTGTTTCAGATCTTGATTCCGGTGCTGGCGCCAAGCTTGATTGCCGCCATGCTGCTGGTGTTTGCCGTGGCTTCGCGTGAGTTGGTGGCCTCTTTGTTGCTGTCGCCCACCGGGGTACAGACGGTGTCGCAGTTCATCTGGCGCCAGTTTGAGCAGGGATCGGTCGGGCAGGGGATGGCAATGAGCATGATCACAGTAATGGTGACCACGAGCATCATGATTCTTGTGACGCTGTGGATGCAGAAAAAACGCGGCGCGGCTGGATGATTCTGTCCGGGCGAGGTGCTTTTCCTTGACCGGGTCAAGGAAAATGGCGGCTTTGACTGTGTGTGCAGATCATGACGAATGGCCCGTTTTCCTGGCCGCCAAAACCCGGCCGCTTCGAGCAGTGGTGGTATGCGCCAACGGCCGCGCAATGGCTTGCCCTGCCTTATCATGCCGCGCCGCGCCTGGCCCTGCTTGATCAATGGCTGCACGGTTTTCAACAGGCGCCAGCCAGCCGGAAAGGCGCTTGGCTTGAACGTCTGGTCGATGTGTGTGAGGAAGACCCGCATCATGACCCCCTCACGTTGTTGACGCGTTTTGTGAAGCGGATGCTGCACGCGCCTGGCGGGGTGGATGCCTTGTTGGACATGCGCTGCTTGTTGCTGGAGACCTGCTTGAGCAAGCGTTTGGCCTGGGTGGTGGAGGACGTGCTGGCGCTGCTGTTCAATTCCCAGGCTCTGCGGGTTGAGGCGTTGCGTGACGCCCTGTGCCGCTTGCAGTGGCCGGTGTATTTTGGGCAAGCGGCCCTGCCTGCTTACCTGGCGCAGCCGAGCACGGACCTGCTTGTCTGGCAGTTCGTTCATCCGCTGCTTCAACGGCCGGTGCTCTGGCTGCCGCTGGTCCGGCGCGGCCATACGTCGGCACGGCTTCAAGAAGTGCGTTTCACGCACCCTGGCTTGGTGGGCTTTCATGGCGCGGGCGGCTTCATCCACTCACTTTATCAAGCGCTGGAAGCGCAGCTTTCAATCCAGCCGGTACTGGGCGCTGAAGTGCGGCTGTCCGCGTCGGCCTTCCCCTCGGACGCTGCTGACGTGGGGTGGATCAAGCGCCAGCCCCTGCTGGTTTGGCATATTCGTCAAGGCGCGCAAATGGGGCGGATCGAGAGACGGGGAGGCACCGTGCATTGCCCGCTACGCTATGAGTGTGAGCGGCTGGCATTCGTGCAGAGCGAGTGGGTAATGGGGCGGGTCGTGCGGGCGTGAGAACAGCTGGGCAGGGCGATTTTGAGGCTGGCGGACCGCGTCCTTCCCGGTAAAACAGCAGACAGGAATCGGGGGATATGCGACAATGATGCCCGTGCGCCCGTGACGAAATTGGTAGACGTAGCGGACTTCTAGAAATTGGAGTGCCCCAGGC
>JBAYOI010000080.1:0-10978 GCA_041678365.1 Pigmentiphaga sp.
CGCGCGGCAAGAACGCGGGGCGTTTTGGCGCGGTGCTCGGCTTGAGCAAGTCTTTTTGATAACGGATCTTTAGTGAGTCGATCATGAAATTAATTACCGCCATCATCAAACCCTTCAAATTGGACGAGGTGCGTGAGGCCTTGTCCGCCATTGGCGTCCAGGGCGTGACGGTCAGCGAGGTCAAGGGTTTTGGCCGCCAGAAAGGGCATACCGAGCTGTATCGCGGCGCGGAGTATGTCGTGGATTTCCTGCCCAAGATCAAGGTCGAGATTGCCTTGAATGACGAGCTGGTTGATCTGGCCATCGAGGCCATTGAGAAAGCGGCCCGCACCGGCAAGATCGGCGACGGGAAGATTTTCGTCTTCCCGCTCGAACACATTGTCCGCATCCGTACCGGTGAGACCGGTCAGAACGCCATTTGAATCAGGGGAATACGATGAGCCGATCTCTTTCATTTATCCGGGCGGTCCTGCCCGGCCTGGGGCTGGCGCTGGCGAGTGCGCCAGTGTTTGCGTCCGAGTCGTCCCTGGTCGGGGCCGATCTTGCTTGGTTGAGCGTATCAACATTATTGGTGTTGATGATGGTGGTGCCGGGTCTGGCGCTGTTCTACGGCGGCCTGGTGCGCGGCAAGAACGTCCTGTCGGTATTGATGCAGGTGCTGGTGACGTTTTGCCTAGCCGTGGTGCTGTGGTTTCTGTACGGTTATTCGCTGGCCTTTACCGAAGGCAATGCCTTCATCGGCGGCCTGAGCCGCCTGTTCCTGAGCGGCACGTTTGATTCCGCCACGGGCGCGTTTTCAATGTCCGGATCGGTGCCGGAGTTGAGCTTCATCGCATTCCAGGCGACGTTTGCCGGGATTACCTGCGCACTGATCGTCGGTTCATTTGCCGAGCGGGCCAAGTTCTCGGGCGTGCTGCTGTTCACCTTGATCTGGTTCACGCTGGCCTATGTGCCGATCGCGCACATGGTCTGGTTCGGCGGCGAGTCCGACGGCCTGATCCTGTCTTGGGGCGCCCTGGATTTTGCGGGCGGCACGGTGGTGCACATCAACGCGGGCGTGGCGGGCCTGATTGGCGCCTATGTGATTGGCAAGCGGATTGGTTATGGCCGCGAAGGGATGCAGCCGCACAACCTGCCGATGACGATGATTGGCGCTTCCTTGCTGTGGGTGGGCTGGTTCGGCTTCAACGCGGGTTCGGCGCTGGCTGCCAACGAAACCTCGGCGCTGGCCTTCATCAACACCCTGGTGGCCACGGCGGGCGGTGTGCTGGCGTGGGTGGTGGTGGAATGGGCCATCAAAGGCAAGCCGTCGATGCTGGGCGCGGCGTCGGGCGCGGTAGCGGGGCTGGTGGGCATCACGCCTGCCGCGGGCCTGGTGGGGCCGGTAGGCGGTTTGTTGATCGGTCTGGCCAGCGGCGCGGCGTGCGTCTGGGGGGTCAATGGCTTGAAACGGCTGCTGCGCGCAGATGATTCGCTCGATGTGTTCGGCATTCATGGCGTGGGCGGGATCGTGGGCGCCTTGCTGACCGGCGTGTTCAATGCGCAGGTGCTGGGCGGACCGGGACCGGAGCTTGACGTTGGCATCGTCCAGCAGGTCTGGATCCAGTTCAAGGGGATTCTGATCACCGTGGTCTGGACCGGCGTGGTGTCGGTGGTGGCCTACCGGGTGGTCGATGCTCTGGTTGGACTGCGGGTGTCGGAAGACGAGGAGCGTCAGGGGCTGGACATCAGCACCCATGGCGAAAGCGGATATTCCCGTTGAGGGACAATGCCCCAGGCCAAGGGCTCGGGGCATCGTCAATGAGCGCGAAGGGGGTGGGCCTTATCAGTGAGAGGTCACCCCCAGCAACTGGTCCAGATAAGCACTGTCGGCCAGGAGTGCGGCTGCCGTGCTTTGATGGACGATCTGTCCGCGTTCAAGCACGACGGCTTCATCGGTGATGCTGAGCGCCTTGCGGGCGTTCTGTTCGACCAGGATGACGGCCAGGCCCTCGTTCTGGATCAGGCCGTGGATGGCCTGCATCAGCTCCTGCACAATGATCGGCGCCAAGCCTTCCAGCGGTTCGTCCAGCAACAGCACTTTCGGGTTCAGCATCAAGGCGCGGCTGATGGCCAGCATCTGCTGTTCGCCGCCCGAGAGCTGGTTGCCCATGTTGCGCTTGCGTTCTTCCAGACGCGGGAACATCTTGTAGACCGCCGACACGTCCCACGGGCCGGGCAGCGCCACCGCCGTCAGGTTTTCTTCAACGGTCAGGGACTTGAAGATGTTGCGCTCCTGCGGCACCCAGCCGATACCGGCCCGGGCGCGCTGGTCGGGCCGCAAGTCCGTGATGTCCTTGCCACGCAGAAAGATCTGCCCGCCAAAGCGTTGAGTATGCCCGACGATGGTGTTGATCAGCGTGGTTTTGCCCATGCCGTTGCGGCCCAGCAAAGCAATGCCGCGGCCTTCCTGGAGCGAAAGATCAATGCCCTGCAGGACCTTGGCCTGGCCGTAACCGGCCTCGATCCGTCTCACTGACAACACTTCAGACATAGTCGCTCCCCGTCATTTCTTCGCCCAGATACACCGCCTTGACGCGGGGATCCTGGGCAATTTCCTTTTTGCTGCCTTCCACGAACAGCGCGCCGTTGACCAGCACCGAGATCTTGTTCGCAAAGCTGAAGACCAGGTCCATATCGTGTTCGATCAGCAGAATGGTGACGTCCTCGGGCAGCGCGGCCACGGTGTTCAGGATTTCATGGCGTTCGCCGTCCGGCACGCCCGCCGCCGGTTCATCCAGCAGCAGCACGCTGGGCTTGGCAGCCAGCGCCAGGCCGATTTCGAGCAGGCGCTGTTTGCCATAGGGCAGCACTTTGGTCCGGGTGTCGCGGTCATCCAGCAGTTTGCACTGCTGCAGGACCGAGGCGACTTCGTCCATCAGCGTCGGATAGCGGCCCAGCGCGCGCCCCATCCGGTAGCCCCAGCCGTCGCGTTCGGAGATGGTGACGGCGAGCGCCTGGGCCGGGGTCAGGTCGGCAAACAGCTGGTTGATCTGGAAGGTGCGTACCAGGCCGGATTTGACCCGTTGGTGGACCGGCATGCGCGTGATGTCCTTGCCGTTGAGCATGATGCGTCCCGCGCTCGGCGTCAGCACGCCGGTCAACAGGTTGATCAAGGTGGTCTTGCCCGCGCCGTTGGGGCCGATCAGCGCCTGGCGTGCGCCGCGCTCTACGCTGATCGAGACGTTGTTGGTGGCGGTCAGTCCGCCAAAGCGTTTGGACAGTTCATGGGTCTGCAACACAATGCTCATGCCGCGCCTCCTTGGTTTTTGCGGAACCAGGTCCAGGGACGAATCAGTTTCTGGTGACCCACCACCACGATGACGACCAGCAGCAGGCCAATCCAGAATTGCCAATACTGCGGCGTCATGCTGGCCAGCCAGTCCTGCATCAGTTTGAACACGACGGCGCCGATGATGCCGCCGTACAGATAGCCGGTGCCGCCGATGACCAGAATCAGCAGCACGTCGGCCGAGCGGTGGAAGTCCAGCACATCCAGTGAGGCAAAGCCGGTGGTCTGCGCAAGCAGCGCCCCGGCCACGCCCGCGTATGCCGCACCGATCGTGTAGATGGTGGCGCGGCGGCGGTTCACGTGAATGCCGAGCGCGGCGGCGCGCAGCGGATTTTGCCGAACGACATGTAAGGACATGCCAAACGGCGAGCGCACCAGGATGCGGGCCAGCAGAAACAGAATGGCCAGCACGCAGATCGAGTAGGTATAGGCGGTTCGGCCAAAGATGTCGAATTCGATGCTGCCGAACAGCGGCTCCATCGTGACGCCGGTCAGGCCGTCGGCCCCGCCGGTCAGCCAGTGCATCTTGTTGGCGACCTCATAGAGCAGCAGCGCCACGCCCATTGTGACCATCAGCCGGGTCAGGTCGTGGCCGCGCACCAGCAGCACGCTGCTGAGCAGGCCCAGCAGCGCGGCCAGGGAGGCGGAAGCCAGCAAGCCCAGAATGGGGTCAATGCCGAAATGCTTGGCCAGCAGCGCCGCGCAATAGGCGCCCAGGCCGAAGAAGGCCGCATGGCCGAGCGAGACAATGCCCGCATAGCCCAGGACCAGGTCCAGCGAGACGGCGAACAGAATCAGGATGGCCAGTTCGTTCAACAGCAGGAAGCCGCTGGGCAGCACGAAGGCTGCGCCAATGGCGACAACCCAGAACGCGAGCTCAAACCAGCGGATGCGTCCCCAGTCACGGCCCGAGGCTTGCAGCGCCGCGGAGGGGGAAAGTGCCTCAGCAATACTTTTGGTCATTATTTTTTCCCCACATTCGAGAACAGGCCGTCCGGTTTCCACATCAGTGAGACGATCATGACGGCGTAGATGATGAAGGCGCCAATCGTCGGGATGTAGTATTTGCCGGCCACGTCAAAAATCCCGAGCAGCAGCGCGGCCAGCAGCGGGCCGGTGATGGTGCTGGTGCCGCCCACGGCGACTACGACCAGGAAATAGATCATGAACTTCAGCGGGAAGGTCGGGTCCAGGCCCAGCAGGTCGGCGCCCAGTGCGCCGCCCAGGCCTGCCAGGCCCGAGCCCACGGCGAAGGTGGAGATGAAAACCAGGTTGATGTTGATGCCCAGTCCGCTCGCCGCCCTCGGATCATCGACCGAGGCGCGCAGGCGGCTGCCGAAACGGGTCCTGCTGAGAATCAGTTGCAGCGCAATGACCAGCAAAACGCAAATAACGATGATGAACAGCCGGTAGTGACCGATGCCGACGCCCGCGATCGTGCTGCGGCCCGTCAACCATTCCGGCAGGAGCAGGAACTGTTGCTGGGCGCCCATGAAGTAGTCGACCGCCGCGACCGCCATCAGGGTCAGGCCGATCGAGAACAGCACCTGGTTCAGTTCGTTTTGTCCGTATACGCGCCGGTACAGCGTTCTTTCCAATACCGCGCCGAGCAAGGCGGTGGCCACGAAGGCAATGGGCAGGGCTGCCAGAAAGGGGATGCCCCAGCGCGCTGTCAGGATCACGGTGATATAGCCGCCCGCCATGGCAAAGGCGCCATGCGCCAGGTTGATGAAGTTCATCAAACCCATCGTGACCGCCAGTCCGCAGGCGAGCACGAACAGCAGCATGCCATAGGCAACGCCGTCAAATAAGATGGTAAGCATGTTGACTCACTCAGACGGGTCACGCCCGTCAGGGCGTGACCGGGACCGGATGGAGGGGCCGTTTATTTGATTTTGGCCGGGTCTTTCACGGCTTCGATTTTGTCGAAGGGAACGTTGTAGAGTGCGCCGTTGACCTCTTTGACTTCAGTGATGTAGACGTTCTGAATGATTTCACGGGTGTCCGGATCGATGGTGACCGGACCGCGCGGGCTTTCCCAGGATTGGCCTTTCATGGCTTCCAGCAGGGCCGGACCCGAGACGTCGCCTTTGGTTTTCTCCAGCGCCTTGTAGATCAGCGCCATGCCGTCATAGCCGCCCACCGACATGAAGTTCGGGCGCATATTGTTGGCCTTGGTGAAGGCCTCCACGTAGGCTTTGTTGGCCGGATTGTCCAGCGCGGCGGAGTAGTTCATCGAGGTGATGACGCCTTTGGCCGCGGCGCCCATGTCATTCAGGATGTCGTCATCGGTGACGTCGCCGGTGCCGATCAGCTTGATGCCCGATTTGTCCAGGCCGCGTTCGGAGAACTGCTTCATGAAAATGGAGCCGACACCGGATGGAACGAAGACGAACACCGCATCGGGTTTGAGGTTGCTGACGCGTTGCAGGAAGGGCGCGAAATCGGGGTTGCGTACCGGCACGCGGATTTCCTGCACCACTTCACCGCCGCCTTCGGTGAAATATTTCTTGAATGCGTTCTGCGCATCGATGCCAGGGCCGAAGTCGGACACCAGCGTGACGGCTTTCTTGATGCCATTGTTCGGCGCCCACTTGGCAATGCCCAGCGTATTTTGCGGCAGCGTGAAGCTGGTGCGGACGATGAACGGCGACTGTTCCGTGATCATGGCGGTACCCGCCGCCATCACGACCATCGGCACTTTGGCCTGCGTGGCCAGCGGTGCGGTGGCCAGGGCCAGCGGGGTCAGGCCGAAGCCCGCCAGGATGTTGACCTTGTCATTGACGATCAGCTCCTGGGCCAGGCGCTTGGTCATGTCGGCAACGTTGGTGTCGTCCTTGACGATGAGTTCGACCCGCTTGCCAGCCACAGTATTGCCATGCTGGGCCATGTAGAGTTTGGCGGCGGCTTCGATCTGGCGGCCCGTTGAGGCGAAGGGGCCCGTCATCGGCAGGATCAGGCCGACCTTGACGACTTCCTGAGCGCTTGCGATCAGCGGGAAGCTGGCCGCAAGCACCAATGCGCCGGCGGATTTGATGAGGGTGCGACGAGTGGTCATAAAGTCTCCAAAATGATGGGGCGGTACTGCTTGGACAAGGCAAAGCCTTATTGTTGTAATGAGAGCGATGGATTCACCCACGCATGGCATGGTTGAACGGGGTTTCCGCGGACCGGTGGATGAGTTGGGCGCCGGGAAAGCGGGAAAAACGGACGTCGTTATCAACCAGGAGCTTTTGCATGCTCAGGAAGGCGATGCGCGCATGTTCTTTTGTCAGGCTTTCCGCCCGGCTCCCTTCCCGATTGATG
This sequence comes from Pigmentiphaga sp., assembly GCA_041678365.1. Taxonomy (GTDB): domain Bacteria; phylum Pseudomonadota; class Gammaproteobacteria; order Burkholderiales; family Burkholderiaceae_B; genus Pigmentiphaga. Next base: position 6,638 of record JBAYOI010000080.1, read on the forward strand.
ATGGCCTGGACAATCATGCGGTGCTGGTTTTGCGCAATGATTAAACGGTGCCAGCTTTCCGCCTCGCGGGTTTCAGTCAGCATGAAGGCGGACGGCGAGGCAAACGGCAGGCTGCACGCTTTTTCAATCTGCTGTTGCATCAGGCCGCTACCCGGCAATGTATGCAGCAAGTGATGAAACTGGGCGTTCAGACGCTCAAACTCGGGCAACTCTTCCTGGAGCGGACCGTGATGCAGAATCAGGTGGTCAATCTCATCCAGACAGCGTTCAAGCGCCGCCTGGGTGGCCGAACTGATGCCGCGTTCGGCGGCAAGCCGGGCCGCCAGGCCTTCGAGCGCGCCGCGCACTTCAATGGCGTCATAGATTTCCTGCTGAGTGAAGGCGCGGACGGCATAACCGCCCGAGCTGAGCGGCGTCAGCAGGCCTTCCGCGTCCAGTGTGGCGAGCGCGGCACGGATCGGCGTCCGTGAAATACCGAGCTGCTCAGCAAGAACCGGCTCGGACAGGCGCGTGCCCGCGGACAAGTCGCCGGACAGAATCCGGTGGCGCAGCGTTTGCTCCGCGACGAGGGTTTGGGAACCTGCTTTGCGAAGGGCAACGGCTTTGCGCTGCTTGAGGCTGGGAGTGTCCGCTTGGAAGGGCATGGGGCGCCTGGTAACAAAAATAAACATACTCAAAGTAGGGGCTACTGTATACATCCGCTTTGCCCGGTTCTATCAGGTGATACCCCTAAATAGCTTTCCCCAATAAGAATGGCGGCTGCTATTTAAGGAAACCCGGCGACGCTCGGCGGCGTGTGGGGCGAACGGGTAAAATGCGCTGATCACCTACCAATTGGCGCGTTTTGCAGCGCTGCGGGATAAGTCATGCACGTACTGTTTATTGTTGATCCGTTACCCAGCCTGAAGGCGTACAAAGATACTTCGGTCGCGATGATGCGCGCCCTGGTGGCCAGGGGCCATGCCCTGAGCGTGGCGCTGATGGGGGACCTGTACGTTCGCGACGGGCAGGTGCGTTGCGCTCACACGCCCATTGCGCTGCTTGAACAGGCTGGCCCGGACGAAGGCGCTTGGTGGTCCGAGTCCGCGCCGCAGGACGATGCGCTGCCGACATTCTCCGCGGTGTTGATGCGCAAGGACCCTCCCTTCGACATGGAGTATGTATACGCAACCCACTTGCTGGAGCGTGCCGAAAAAGCCGGTGCCCGTGTTTTCAACCGTGGCGAGGCCATCCGCAACCATCCTGAAAAACTGGCCATTGCCGAGTTTCCGGAATTGACCGTACCGACGCTGGTGACCAGCAGTCCGGCGCGGTTGAAGGCGTTTTACCAAGAGTTGGGAGACGTGATCGTCAAGCCGCTTGACGGCATGGGCGGCACCGGCATCTTTCGCTTGAAACCGGGCGAGGTCAACACGGGATCAATCCTGGAAATGTTGACTGACGACGGCCGTCAAAGTGTCATGGCGCAGCGGTATATTCCCGAGATTGTTGATGGAGACAAGCGGATTCTGTTGATCGATGGCGAACCCGTTCCGTATTGTCTGGCCCGCATCCCGCAAGCGGGAGAAACGCGTGGCAACCTGGCGGCGGGAGGCCGTGGGGAAGCCCGGCCGCTGACCGAGTCGGACTGGGCCATTGCCCGCAAGCTGGGTCCGGTCCTGGCCCAGCGCGGCTTGTTCCTGGTGGGGCTTGATGTGATTGGGCAATACGTGACGGAAATCAACGTGACCAGCCCGACCACGTTCGTTGAAATTACCGAACAGACCGGGTTCGATGTCGGGGACTGCTTTGCGGCCGCCCTTGAAAAAGCGGTTGGCCAGAGTAAGCCATAATGAAAGGCATTGTGATCGTCGGTCATGAGCCCGTCGCCTCCGCGCTGTTGGCGTGCGCCGAACATATTTTCGGTCCCCTGGAGAATGTGTTGGCGCTGGACGTTGAGGCCGACACGGAGCCGGTGCGCATTCAACAGGCGCTGGCCGAGCGGACGCGGGAAGCCGATTCAGGCGAAGGCGTCCTGGTCCTGATCGACGTCATCGGCGCCACGCCGTCCAACCAGAGCTGCCAGGCGGTTCTGGCCTTGCGTGAAACGGGACGGCAGATTGCGGTGGTGGGCGGCGTGAACGTGCCGATGCTGTTGCGCGCCATCCCCAACCGGCATCTGGATTTGGAAGAACTGGCCCGTCATGTCCTGGCAGGAGGCACCCAGGGCATGAGGCTTATCGATCTCTCTTAATTTTTATACCTATCACCATGCATCGCATCGATCTCATTGTTGAAAACAAACTCGGCTTGCACGCGCGGGCTTCCGCCAAGTTGACGCAGCTCGCCAGCAGCTATCAAAGCGAAATCTTCATTGCCAAAGGTGAAAGGCGCGTCAATGCCAAAAGCATCATGGGCGTCATGATGCTGGCGGCGGGAAAAGGCAGCACAGTGACGGTTGATGCGGTCGGCGCCGACGCGCAGACGGCGCTTGACAGTATTCGCGACCTGTTCGCCCAGAAATTCGGCGAAGGAGAGTGATGAATACGGCGATGCTTGCCCTGCATGGACAGGGCGTATCCCGGGGCTATGCGATCGGGCGGGCGGTGGTGATGGGCGCGGCCGCGCTCGAGGTCTCTCATTATCGGATTGGCGACGATGAGGTTGACAGTGAGTGCCAGCGCCTGGAGCAGGCGATCCGGGTGGCGGCCGAGGAGCTGGAGGCGCTGGCCGCCAATCTGCCTCCCGACGTGCCGAAGGAACTGGGCGCCATACTCCAGGTCCACAGCTTGCTGCTGAGCGATTCCGCGCTCTCGGCGGAGCCATTGACCTTGATCCGTGAGCGGCACTACAACGCGGAGTGGGCGTTGACGGCTCAAGGCCAGCTGGTGGCGGAACAGTTCGCGGCCATGGATGATGAATACATGCGTGAGCGTGCCGCGGACATTCGTCAGGTCGTGGAACGGGTGCTGCATGCCTTGCGCGGCGGCAATCCCGACCGCAAGCGTTTGCATGGCATGGAGCATGACGAGCCGCTGATCGTGGTGGCGCACGACATCTCTCCGGCGGATATGGTCAAGTTGCGCGGCGGCCGGTTTGCCGCGTTCGCAACAGACTTGGGCGGCGGAACGTCCCACACCGCCATCGTGGCGCGCAGCATGGGGGTGCCGGCCGTGGTGACGCTGGGCGTCGCCCGCACGGTGGTCCGGGATGGCGATCTGCTGATTCTTGATGGTCATAGCGGGGTGTTGCTGGTCAATCCGCCGGAGCACGTGCTGGCCGAATACCGGATCCGCCAAGGCGACTATGCCCGCGAGCGCGCCGGGCTGGCTTCATTGAAAGGCGTGCCCGCCATTACGCTGGATGGCGTGGTGGTGTCGATGCAGGCGAATATCGAGCTGCCGGAAGAAGCGCAGGCCGCCGTGGACGCCGGGGCCGAAGGAATCGGCCTGTTTCGCAGCGAGTTTCTTTTTCTTGGACGCAAGGACCTGCCTTCAGAAGAAGAGCAGTACGAAGCCTACGCTTCCGTGGTGCGTACCTTGAACGGGTGTCCGGTCACGATCCGGACGCTGGATCTGGGGGCGGACAAGGCCTTGGACGGCGAGGCCACGGTTGCGACCAATCCGGCGCTCGGGCGGCGCGCCATTCGTTATTGCCTGGCGCATCCGGAGCTGTTTGCCACGCAACTGCGCGCCATCCTGCGCGCATCGGCGCATGGCCGGGTCCGCATCCTGATCCCGATGGTCTCGAACCTGCGTGAAGTGCGCGCCGCCTACGCGGCCATTGAAGCCGCCAAGCGCGAGCTCGACGCGCGCGGCCAGCCCTATGCCTCGCAGGTCGAGGTGGGGGGCATGGTGGAAGTGCCGGCCGTGGCCATCGCAATCGAGCCGTTTGCCGAGGCGCTGGATTTCCTGTCCATCGGCACCAACGACTTGATCCAGTACACCCTGGCCATTGACCGGGGCGATCCCGAGGTGGCGCCGCTGTACGATCCGTTGCATCCCGCCGTGCTGCGCTTGCTGTCGGCCACCATCAATGCCGGAGCGCGCAAAGGCATCCCGGTGTCGGTTTGTGGAGAGATGGCGGGCGATACGGACCTGACCCGCTTGTTGCTGGGGTTGGGACTGACGCAGTTCTCCATGCCCGCCCAGCAGTTGCTGGACGTCAAGCATGAGATCCTGCACGCGCACTCAAACGCCTTGCGCACCAAGGTGGCGGGGATCTTGAACCGGGCTTCGGAACTGGACCTGACACTGCTCAATCAAGAACGCGCGGTGAACGTAGGCTAGGGTCCAGGGCGATCGCGGCGGTTTGCGCCTTGCCTGAACCGCCCAGGCATCCAACTATCAGTGAGCGAACCAA
>JBAYOI010000081.1:0-10969 GCA_041678365.1 Pigmentiphaga sp.
GTCGTGCAGTCGCCAAAAAATAAACCCCAGGTCATAAATGAAACCTGGGGTTTATCAACAAACTGAAAGCGCCCCGAAGGGCGCTTTGGCTCAAGCCTTAAGCCGTGGGCTTAGAAGCTGGCGGCGCGGCGGCGCGAGTCGAAACGGCGCGGTGCGCTGTCTGTACGGCTCTCGCGGCGGTCACCGGCGGGACGGTCTGCCCAACGGCCTGCGGCAGGTGCGCGGTCAGAGAACGAACGCTCGGGACGATCGCCCCAGGTTCTTTCCCGCTGAGGACGGTTTTCCGTCGAGCGGCCTTCGCCTTGGCGATCAGCCCAGCGGCCGCGGTTTTCCTGGGAGCGCGGCGCGGCATCCCCCCGATAGCCTTGCTCACGCTCGCCACGGTAGCCGCCTTCACGGGCGCCGCCTTCCCGAGGGCCACCCTCGCGGAAACCGCGCTGCGGACGGCCGCCCGGACGGGCACCTTGCTTCCAGCCGCCAGGCTTGCCGCCGCCATTGCGACGCGGCCGATCCGTACCCGGACGAGGCGTGCGTTGCGGCTCCAGACCAGCAATGGTCTGCACATCGATCATCTGGTTCGTGTAGCGCTCGATCGTGCGGACTTTATGGCGTTCGCCATGCAGCGCCAGCGTGAACGATTGACCATCCCGGCCGGCACGGCCCGTACGGCCGATACGGTGCACGTAATCTTCCGCCTGCATCGGCAGGTCGAAGTTGATGACGTGGCTGATGCCCTGCACGTCGATGCCGCGCGCGGCAACGTCGGTGGCCACCAGAATCTGGATCTGGTCGCGCTGCATCATGCCCAGCGTACGGGTACGCTGGCGCTGGTTCATGTCGCCGTGCAAGGCAGCGGCGGCAAAACCCGAGTCAGCCAGTTGATCAGCCAGATCGTCCGCCGCCCGCTTGGTCGACGTAAACACGATCGCCTGCTGGACATTGGCGTCCCGCAGCAGGTGGTCGAGCAGACGGGTCTTGTGGCCCATGTCGTCGGCAAACAGCAGCGCTTGCGTAATATTGTCGTGCTTGTCCTTCTGGCTGGCGATTTCGATCCGCTGCGGATCACGCATCATTTTTGCGGCCAGACGCGCCACCGTGCCATCCAGCGTTGCCGAGAACAGCAGCGTCTGGCGGCTTTCAGGCGTCCGCGACACAATGGCTTCGATGTCATCGATGAAGCCCATGTCCAGCATGCGGTCCGCTTCATCAAGTACCAGGGTTTCCACTTCACTCAAGTTGACGCGGCCGGACTGCACGTGATCAAGCAGACGGCCCGGCGTTGCCACCAGCACATCCACACGGCGCGACAAGGCTTTGAGCTGGGCACCATACGGCATGCCGCCGACCACGGTCGCGGTGCGCAGCCAGTTCAGCGTTTTTCCAAACGAACGGGTGGCATTGGTCACTTGCTGAGCCAGCTCACGCGTCGGCGTCAGCACCAGCACGCGCACGCCCGGCGAACGCAGCGGCGAGCCGCCAAGCTGGCGGTTCAGCGCAGGCAACATGAAGGCGGCGGTTTTTCCGCTGCCGGTTTGTGACGACACCATCAGGTCGCGCCCTTCAAGCGCGAGCGGAATGGCTTGCGCTTGCACAGGCGTCGGCTCCACGAAGCCCGCTTCCTGAACGGCGGCGACAATGGCGGGAGCCAGACCAAGAGATTCAAAAGACATAGTTTTCCTATCGTTGCATTAAAAAGCGCAACACAAGCTCACCGGACGGCTCTGCATTTACAGAGGTCAGGGCAACGCGCCCGTTCTGGCGGGCATCGACGACAGCGGTATCTGTCAAGCTGGCGCTACGCGGCGAAGCCATCATCGGGCTTCGGACGGATCATCGGCGCCGACCGATACCACCGTGCGCGCTTGGCGAAGGGAAAGACGAGGTCAGAGACGATGCAGCTTCGGCATTTCTAGCCGATTCACTGCATGGGAGTCACATCATGAAGAGTGAAAGAAAGGACGATGCGATTTGTGCAGTGCAAGTATATTAACCGATGACTACGGGTTTTTCCTAGTTTTATTACGCGTCATTGGCAAGAAAGCATCATTCTGCACGCCGGAAGGCAACCGCCCGATACGCGTATCGGGCGGTTTATCCAGCACGGCGGCCAGCGCGGCTCAGATGGCTTCGGCAGGCGACGGCGCATTAGCGGAAGACGGCGTGTCATCCGAATCAAAGGAAAGCACGACCTTCTCATCGTCTGTGGCGTCAACCGTGACCTTGCCGCCGTTGGACAACCGTCCGAACAGCAGTTCATCAGCCAGTGCCCGCCGGATGGCGTCCTGGATCAGCCGCTGCATCGGGCGGGCGCCCATCAGCGGGTCAAAGCCTTTTTTCGCCAGGTAGGCCCGCAGCGACTCCGTGAAGATGACTTCCACCCGCTTCTCATGCAACTGCTCTTCAAGCTCCATCAGGAATTTATCGACCACCCGCAGGATGACGGCTTCATCCAGCGCCTTGAACGAAATGATCGAATCCAGGCGGTTCCTGAACTCCGGCGTGAACATCCGCTTGATGTCCGCCATTTCGTCGCCGGCCTGGCGCGAGCTGGAAAAGCCGATGCCGGGCCGCTGGAGGGCTTCGGCGCCCGCGTTGGTGGTCATGATGATGACCACGTTGCGGAAATCTGCCTTGCGTCCGTTGTTGTCCGTCAGCGTGCCATGGTCCATGACCTGAAGCAGGATGTTGAAGATTTCCGGATGCGCTTTCTCTATCTCGTCAAGCAGCAACACGCAATGCGGCTTCTTGGCAATGGCCTCGGTCAGCAAACCGCCCTGGTCAAAGCCCACGTAGCCCGGCGGCGCGCCGATCAGGCGGGACACCGCGTGACGCTCCATATACTCCGACATGTCAAAGCGCAGCAGCTCAACCCCGAGGATGAAAGCCAGTTGCTTGGCCACTTCGGTCTTGCCGACGCCGGTGGGACCGGAGAACAGGAAGGAGCCGATGGGCTTGCCGGGCTTGCCCAGCCCCGACCGCGCCATCTTGATGGACGCGGACAGCGCTTCGATGGCGGCATCCTGGCCGAACACCACGGCTTTCAGGTCGCGATCGAGCGTGGCCAGTTTGCTGCGGTCATCCGACGAAATGGACTGCGGCGGAATCCGGGCGATCTTGGACACGATGTCCTCGATCTCGTTCTTGCCGATGGTTTTCTTCTGCTTCGAGCGCGGCAGGACCCGCTGCGCCGCCCCGGCTTCATCAATCACGTCAATGGCCTTGTCCGGCAGATGGCGGTCATTGATGAACTTGGCCGACAGCTCGGCCGCTGCGGTCAATGCCGCCGCCGAGTACTTGACCCCGTGATGGGACTCGAAGTGCGGCTTCAGCCCGCGCAATATCTGCACGGTCTGTTCCACCGTGGGCTCAACCACGTCAATTTTCTGGAAGCGCCGCGACAAAGCGTGGTCCTTCTCAAAAATGCCGCGATATTCCGTATACGTCGTGGCGCCAAGGCAACGCAGCGCGCCGGACGACAAGGCCGGTTTCAACAGGTTCGACGCGTCAAGCGTGCCGCCCGATGCGGCGCCGGCGCCGATCAGCGTATGGATTTCATCAATGAACAGGATCGCGTTCGGCTTGTCCTTCAATTGCTTGATGACCGCCTTCAGCCGCTGCTCAAAATCGCCGCGGTACTTGGTGCCCGCCAGCAAAGCGCCCATGTCCAGCGAATACACGCAGGCATCGGCCAGCACCTCCGGCACCTGGCCTTCCGTGATGCGCCACGCCAGGCCTTCCGCGATGGCGGTCTTGCCCACGCCGGCCTCACCAACCAGCAAGGGATTGTTCTTGCGGCGGCGGCACAGCACCTGAACGACCCGCTCCACTTCCTGCTCACGGCCGATCAGCGGATCAATCTTGCCCGCTTTCGCCAACGCATTCAGGTTTTGCGTAAATTGATCCAGCGGCGTCTGCTTGGACTCAACCTCGGGCTCTTCCGCCTCTTTGGCGGGCGCGGGCGGCTCCTGCTGCCCTTGCTTGGTAATGCCGTGGGACAGGTAATTCACGACGTCCAGGCGCGTCACGCCCTGCTGGTGCAGGTAATACACCGCATGGGAGTCCTTCTCACCGAAGATAGCGACGAGCACATTGGCCCCGGCGACCTCTTTCTTGCTGTTGCCGGTGGACTGGACGTGCATGATGGCGCGCTGGATCACCCGCTGGAAACCCAGTGTGGGCTGGGTATCCGCCTCTCCGGTGCCCGGCACCGTGGGGGTGTTGTCATTGACGAAGCTGCGCAGGTTGTTGCGCAGGCCCTCCAGATTGACGGCGCAGGCCCGCAGGACGTCAGCGGCCGACGGATTGTCAAGCAGAGACAGCAGCAGGTGCTCGACCGTAATGAATTCATGCCGGGCCTGTCTGGCCTCGACGAAAGCCATATGAAGGCTAACTTCCAATTCTTGAGAAATCACGCTTCCTCCATGATGCACTGAAGCGGGTGCTGGTTTTGCCTAGCAAACCGGCTTACTTGCTCAATTTTCGTTGTGGCGATGTCTCGAGGATACACCCCGCACACGCCCCGGCCTTCGTGATGCACCTTGAGCATGATTTGCGTTGCCTGTTCGCGCCCTTTTCCGAAAAAGCTCTCAAGAACGACGATGACGAACTCCATGGGCGTGTAGTCATCGTTCAAAAGAACGACCTGGTACAAAGGAGGAGGCTTAGCGCGCGCTGCCTCATGTTCCAGGACGGTGGCGTGATCTGGATGCGTCTCAAACCCGGTGCTCATGTGTTTATTCTATCCACTTAAAAGGGACCCGCAAGTCAAAAACGAGGCGAAAAAACTCGGGCCATCCCTGTATTGACTCTACGGGCCATCTTTCCCATTATCTTGTGCTAGGGACTTGAGAATTCAAGCCCTCCGTTTGAAAAAACGATTCGGATCCCTATTTCCGCATTTTGCGGTTCCGTTTGGAGACAACGGTCAGACAAATAGGTAGGTGCAACGTACTAGAAGAAATAAGGCATAGAGTCATGTCCAGCGATACCACGAGTAAGAGTACCGGTACTGTCAAATGGTTCAACGACGCCAAAGGGTTTGGCTTCATCACGCCAGATGACGGAGGCGACGACCTGTTCGCGCATTTTTCGGCCATTGAGATGAATGGCTTCAAAACGCTCAAAGAGGGTCAGAAAGTTCAATTTGAAGCCGCTCAAGGCCCAAAAGGCAAACAGGCTCTGAACATCAGCGCCGCAGTTTGAACCCTTGAGGCGTAGTACGCCGTGCTACGCTTGATAGACTTCAATTCTGCACGGTACCAACGGCCGTTGGTACCGATGATGCCCTCATGCTGACAATTTGTGAGCGTTTCAAACGCTGCCTGGCCAGTTTAACCGTTTCCTCCGCGCTGCTCGCGCCGTTCGCCGCGTTCGCCAGCCCGCCCCAGCTTCCCACCACTCCCCTGCGCGCAGGCATGCACCTGATCCAGGCGGAAGTAGCCGCCGATCACGCCAGCCGCCAGCAAGGTCTGATGCACCGCCAGTCCCTCGCCCCCAATCACGGCATGCTGTTTCTGTTCGAGCAGTCCGCCATCCATTGCATGTGGATGCGCAATACACTGATCCCGCTGTCCGTAGCCTTCCTGGATGAGCAAGGCGTCATTCTGAACATTGAAACCATGGAACCGCTGAATGACCGCAGCCACTGCGCATCCGCCCCCGCCCGCCATGCGCTGGAAATGGACGCGGGCTGGTTCGAGAAAAAAGGCGTGCGGCCCGGCATGCGCATCGGCGGCATCCCGGCAAGACGCTAATCCCGCTTCCACTTCGGTGACCTAGTGTCCTGTTTGGTTAGTTCATTCACTTATATTCGGATTGGCCAAACAGGACACTAGGGATATCCATCCTAATTTTCCCTGTCATTTTTCTTTACAGTGACCGGAGTCTTCCCTCTCGCCCCCTATGAGCGCCGCAGGCCCGGCAAGCAACCGAGGCAAGGCGCTTCCCCCACTTCAACTGGAGTCACCACAACAATGATTGATCAAGAAAAGCTGGCTATTCGAGAATTGCTGGAGAACTGGGCGTTATGGAGAGATGCGGGGGATTGGGAACGGTTTGCCACGGTCTGGCATGAAGAAGGGAAAATGAATGCCACCTGGTGCCAGGCGCCCGCTTCGGAATTCATCAAGCAAAGCAGGCACGGCATGGAAAACGGCGTCAACATCCTGCACTTTCTGGGCGGCATCACCGTGGACCGCCATGAAAACCGCGCCGTTTCACAAACCAAGATGACCATCTCCCAGCGCGCGGAGGTGGATGGCGTCTTGTGCGACGTGCTGTGTACTGGCCGCTTCTACGACTTTCTTGAAAAGCGCAATGGCCAGTGGGGCATCGTCGAGCGTCAGCCCATCTATGAAAAAGACCGCATTGACCCAGTCGACCCCAGCGTTCGGCTGGAACTGGATCAAGGTCTGTTGCAACAGTTTCCGGTTGGCTATCGCCATCTGGCCTATTTGCAGAGCAAAATCGGCATGCAGGTCAAGACCTCAATGCCCGGCCTGCTCGGCGACGAGGTTCAAGCGCTGTATCAGCGCGGCCGGGATTGGCTTGCAGGCTCGCCCACGCCGTAATACGTCTTACAGAAGCTCAACGATAACACCCCACAACAACAGCAGGAGCCATCGATGACACGTAAACGCTTGCCCGTTCTTACCGCTCTCCTCATGCTTGGCGCCGCCACCACCGTGGCCCAGGCTCAGTCCGCTGACAACTGGCCCAACCGGCCCATCAAGTTCGTGGTGGGCTTTGGCCCGGGCGGCGGCACCGACATCATTGCCCGCATGTTCGCGCAGCCGCTGGCGCAAGCGCTTGGCCAGCCCATCGTGATCGAAAACAAACCGGGCGCGGGCGGCACGGTCGCAGCGGGCCAGGTCGCGCGGGCAGCGCCTGACGGCTACACCGCGTTCATCATGAACAACGGCCATGCCGTGTCATCGATCATGTATCGGTCCCTGCCCTTCCATGCGGTACGGGACTTCGCCCCGGTTTCCATGCTGTGCGAACAGCCGCTGGTGGTCGTGGCCGGCCGCAACAACGCGCCACGCCATCTGGACGGGCTGATCACGCGCGCGCGCGCCCAACCCGGCGTCCTGAACTTTGCCAGTGTCGGCGTCGGCAGCACCCAGCACTTCGCGGCCGAACTCTTCAAACAGCAGGCGGGCATCAATATGGTGCACGTGCCCTACAAAGGCACGCCCCAGGCGGTCGCTGCCACGATGGGCGGCGAAGTGGACATGCTGGTTGAAGTCGCCTCGCCCATCCTCGGCCAGATCCGCAGCGGCGATCTGACGCCGCTGGCGGTGACCTCACCCACCCGCTTCGCGGGCTTGCCGGATGTGCCAACCGCCCAGGAAGCGGGGCTGGCCAACTACAACGTCACCACCTGGTATGGCGTGGCCTTCCCAGCCAAGACCCCGAAAGCCATCGTTGACCGGATGAACGCCGCCATCCAGAAAATCTCGCAGGACCCCAACCTGATCAATCAGGCCATGAACGCCGCATGTCAGACACGCGCCACATCACCCGCGGAGTTCGAACGTCACTTGAACAGCGAGATCTCTCGCTGGGAAGCCGTTCGCAAGACCGCCAACATTGAACAGCAATAGCAATAAAAGCGGTCCGCCCCTTAAGCGCTTCGCGCGCCCCCCTCAAGGGGGCGGCACTGACGGGCTGGCAAAGCCAGACCCGCGGTGCCCTGGATAGGTTGAGCTTCTTCTGTAGGAGCGAGCGCTGCTCGCGAACCCCTACCCCTGGCCGATCCACAGCCCATCTCTCCCAGATTCGTGCAGAATTGCCGCGATCCGTTTAAGCTCTACAGGTTCCCGCCAGCGCACTTGCGCTGATGCCTTGCGTATTCGTTTTTTTCCATACCTGTCAATGACCGTCAAACCCCGCGCCAAAAAAGCGTCCTGGATCTCTGAAAAGCCCGAGTCCACCGCCACCCGTGTTGAACGCCAGATCAAAGAGGCTGTGCTCAGTGGCAAGTTGAAAGCCGGGGAAGTGCTCGGTTCCGAAAACGAGCTGGCCGCCCAGTTCGGCGTCAGCCGCCTGCCCATTCGTGAAGCGCTGAGCCGTTTGTCAGCGCTCGGCATCATCGAGATCCGGACCGGCGCGGGCGGTGGCGCGCGGATTGCCGAATCCGCCAACCCCAGCGCCGCCATTGAAGCGCTGGCGCTTCAGTTCCAGTTGGCGGGCGTCACCGTCGATGAGGTGTTTGTGGCGCAATATACGCTTGAGACCGCCGCCATCCCGCTGGCCGCCAAGGAAGCCACCGACGAAGAGCTCGACGCCATCGAAGCGGCCATTGGTCTGGCCGAAGCGGCCGTGAACGGCGGAGAACGCTTCACCCGCGCTTCATTGAATGTCCACCAGTTGATGGTGGATGCCGCGCACAACCACGTGCTGTCCGCAGTAATGCAGGCGGTCACTGCCGTCCTGTACCGTGCCCTTCTGAAAGGAACGAACGAGCAGACCGCCAAAGGCGTGGTCAAGCACCACCGGCAGGTATTGCAGGCGCTGCGCCAGCGCGACCCGGAAGCGGTCCGCATGGCTGTGATTCCTTACTTGGAGCGCGTGCGGCGCCACACCAACGAACTGTTTCGCGACGAAAACTAAACACGGATCATCGCAGCTCCAGCGTTGAGGAAGTTGACAACGCGCTCGTTCACGCATACTGTATGCGTGAATCGCACTCAGGAGACACCATGATTATCGATTGCCACGCCCACGTCAGCGCCCCCGTTGAGCTCTGGGCTTACAAAGCCACCCTTCTCGCCTCGCGCGGCACGCACGGACGAGGCGGCGTTAAAGTCAGCGACGACGAGATCCGCGCCGCTGCCAATAAAGCCGAAACCTGGCCCAAGGGGCACCTGGATTACATCCGTGACCACGGCACTAATTTCCAATTAGTTTCACCGCGGCCTTTCCATTCCATGCACTCGGAGTCGCCGGCCCGCATCATTGATTGGTATACCGAAGAGTGCAACAACATCATTTATCGGCAAACCCAGCTTTTCCCAGACACTTTTGCAGGGATTGCTGGTTTGCCTCAGGTCGCAGGTGAAAAAATCGAACGTGTCCTGCCGGAGCTTGAGCGCTGCATCAATGAGCTGGGCTTCGCCGGCTGTCTGTTGAACCCGGACCCATTTGAAAATGGCATTTCCGAAGCACCGCCGCTGGGTGACCGTTACTGGTATCCTTTGTACGAAAAACTGTGTGAGCTTGACGTACCTGCTCATATTCACGCTACGGGCTCTCGCTCCGAGCGCGTTCCCTACTCACTGCACTTTGTCAATGAAGAGACGATTGCTGTGGTTGGCTTGGTCAATTCGTCCGTGCTCACTGACTTCCCCGATCTGAAGATCGTGGTCAGCCACGGTGGCGGCGCAGCCCCGTATCAGCTGGGACGTTTCCAAGCACCGTCAGTACGTCGCGGCGCGGGGAATCTGTTCTCGGATGGCTTCCGCAAGCTTTATTACGACACCGTACTCTATACGGAAGAAGCACTGCGCCTCCTGATCAAAACCGCGGGCGTGGATCGCTGTTTGTTTGGTACTGAGTGTCCAGGCGTGGGTTCCTCGATCAACCCGGAAACCGGCCGTTCATTCGACGACGTCAAAACGATGATTGACAATTTGGATTTCCTGACGGAAGAAGACCGTCGGAAAATCTATGAAGGCAACGCCAGAAAGGTCTTCAAAATCAAAAAATAAGCGTGAGGGAAAGCCCATGGTGAACTCAACAACAAGCCCGGACGGCTTTCCCATCACCGTTCTTACCGGTTTCCTCGGCAGCGGTAAGACCACGCTGCTGAAGGAATACCTGGCTGAAGGCGCCAATCAAGATACCGCTGTCATCATCAATGAATTCGGCGAGGTGGGCCTGGATCATCATTTGGTTGAAGCCATTACCGATGATATGGTGGTCCTTTCTGGCGGCTGCATCTGTTGCTCCATCAATGGAGATCTCCCACTCACGCTAGAAAGGCTGCATCAGTCTGCTCAGCAAGGAAAAATCCCTCCCTTTAAACGCGTTCTGATTGAAACAACCGGATTGGCTGACCCCGCTCCCGTTATACAAAGCCTGATTCTGGACAAAAAAACGCGGGAACATTTCTACTTTGATCAGCTGATTTCCACCGTTGACGCCACACAGTTTGAACGCCAGTTAGCTCGTCATCTGGAGATTGAGCAGCAGCTGATGTTGGCCGATGTCCTGATCCTGACCAAAACGGATTGCATTTCTGACTCCCAAAGAACCCAGCTCATCCAGCTTCTAGGTACACTCCAGCCCCATGCTCCACTGCTGTCCAAACAGGCCGGTCAGCGCTTGGCAGACGCGCTGGAAATTCGTTGGGCGGACCCAGAGCGTCACTCGCTCGCTGCATCAAACGCAGCCGCTTGGGCACAGCGTCTTACCGGTTCCTTTTGCACCGATCCCGGCTGTAATGATGCTAGCCACTCTCACTTCGCTCATAACCAACGTTATCAGAGCACCGAATTCACCTTTGACGCTCCCTTAGCCTGGGAAGACGTTAGTGACTGGCTCGCCAGCCTGTGCTTTTTTCACGGCGAACGTATCTTGCGCATGAAAGGCATTCTTCAACTCCAGGATGAACCTAGGCCGGTGGTGATTCACGGCGTCCACCAAACCCTCTATCCCAGCGAGACCTTGGCCTCATGGGGCACTTTGCCGCGCCGCTCCAGCGTTGTCTTCATCACTGAACAGTTAGAAAAAAATCTGCTCACTCCACCATTCCAATAGCAGCGGGCGCCAGCCTGACGCAAAAAAGTCCGCTAACGCCGTTTCAGGCAGTCAGCGGACTCTAGGAAGATGGCAATCAGAGGCTTTTATTTATCTAGCATCAAGCCGTGCTTCTTCACGACGGCCTTCCAATACTCGAACTCTTTGCGGGTGAGCTCACCAAAAGCCTCGGGCGTACCCGTCACAACGCTGTAACTCTTGCTTTCCA
>JBAYOI010000082.1:0-10801 GCA_041678365.1 Pigmentiphaga sp.
ACCGGCCTGGTGCGGGGCTTCGGCGGGCCGCAAGTGTATTTTGCGCTTGAGCGCCTGATGCAGACGATTTCGGTTGAGCTGGGCATCCCGATGATCGAGCTGTATCGCCGCAACTTCATTGAGGCGTCTGCGTTTCCGTATCGCGCGGCAGCCGGCGCCTTGCTGGATTCCGGCAACTATCAGGCCGCGCTTGAGAAACTCGTCAACGAAGGCGATCTGGCCGATCTGCAGGCGCGGCAGGCCGCGGCCCGCGCGGCGGGCAAGCACTATGGCATTGGTTTTTCCGCCATCGTTGAGCCGTCGATCTCGAACATGGGTTACATCAGCGTCGTGCTGCCGAAGGAGGTCCGCGCCAAGGCCGGGCCGAAGAACGGCGCGATTGCGTCGGCTAGCGTCAGCATCGATCCGCTTGGCGGCGTGACCGTGGTGATTGCTTCATCCCCGGCGGGGCAGGGCCACCGCACGGTCTGTGCGCAAGTGGTGGCCGATGTGTTCGGCCTGGCGCCGTCACAGATTGTCGTCAATGTGGATTTCGATACGCAAAAGGATGCGTGGTCGGTGGCGGCCGGCAACTATTCCAGCCGCTTTGCCGGCGCAGTGGCGGGCACGGTCCACCTGGCCGCGCAAAAGCTGCGCGACCGCCTGGCCCAGCTTGCCGCCCATCAGTTTCAGTGCACGGTGGAAGAGGTTGTCTTCCAGCAAGGACGGGTGCAGGCCGGAGACGATTCGCAGCGCAGCCAGCCGTTCGGACGCTTTGCGGCAGGCTCGCACTGGGCGCCGGGACAACTGCCCGCAGGCATGGCACCGGTGCTGCGCGAAACCGTGTATTGGACGCCCGAGGTGTTGACGCCGCCTGATGACGATGACCGTGTCAACACCTCGGCCGCCTATGGCTTTGTCATGGATATGTGCGGGATTGAAATTGATCCCGATACCGGGCGCGTGCGCATCGACCGCTATGTGACGGCACACGACGCCGGGCGCATTCTGAACCCGGCGCTGGCCGAGGGCCAGATTCGCGGCGCGTTCGCCCAGGGGCTGGGGGCGTCGTTGATGGAGGAGTTCCGCTATGGCGAAGACGGCAGCTTTTTGTCCGGCACGTTTGCCGACTATCTGCTGCCCACCACCTGCGAAGTGCCGGAGCCGACCATTCTTCACCTGGAAACGCCGTCGCCGTTCACGCCGCTGGGCGCCAAGGGCTTGGGGGAAGGGAACAATATGAGCACGCCGCCCTGTATTGGCAATGCGCTGGCGGACGCGCTGGGTTTCCGTGAGGTGGTGCTGCCTGCCACGCCGTCGAAAGTGATGGCCTGGATCGGGATCGACGATCCCCAGCCTTCGGCGGCCGTGCGGCAGGCGCTGGCCGCCCCCGCGCCTAAGAAAGGGTCGGGCAAGGCCTTGCAGGCCAGCGGAGAGGTGATGCTGGCGGCGTCGCCGCAAGCCGTGTTCGACGTCATGCTGAATCCGGAGGCGCTGGCCAAGGTGATTCCCGGCTGCCATGGCCTGCAGCAGATCGGCGCAAACACGTACCGCGCCGACGTGACGGTTGGCATCGGGATGATCAAGGCCCGCTATGCGGCGGAGGTCGCGTTGAGCGAGCTGGATCCGCCGCACAGCCTGCGTCTGTCCGGTTCCGGGCTGTCCAGCGTCGGAACGGCCAGCGGCAGCGGCATGGTCCACCTGGAGGCGCTGCCGGATGGCGGCACCCGCCTGTGCTATGACTACGAAGCCGAAGTGTCGGGCAAGGTGGCGGCGGTGGGTGGCCGGATGTTGGAAGGCGCGGCGCGCATTGTGCTGGGCCAGTTGTTCGAGCAATTGGGCATGCAGGCGGGCGGCGGCGCGGCGCGTCCGGCGTCCTGGTGGCGCCGCTTTGCGCAGCGCCTCGGAGGCAAGCGATGAAACCGAACAAGTTTGATTATCTGCGCGCCCACAGCGCGGCCGAAGCGCTCGACGCGCTGGCGCAATGCGGCGCGGACGCCCGCATCATGGCGGGCGGACAGTCGCTGATGGCGGTGCTGAACATGCGGCTGGCGCAGCCGTCCGTGCTGGTGGATATTTCACGCGCAGCCGACCTGAACTACATCCGTGTCAATGCGGATCACGTGGCGGTCGGCGCGGCGACCACGCAAGGTGAGTTGGAATGGTGGCCCGCGCTGGCGGATCACCTGCCGCTGTTGAAGCAGGTGATCCCCTTCATTTCTCATTTTCAGGTGCGCAACAAAGGCACGGTGTGCGGCTCGGTGGCGCATGCCGATCCCAGCGCCGAGCTGCCGCTGGCCTTGAGCCTGCTGGGCGGGCAAGTGGTGTTGCGCACGCGCAAGAAGCGCCGGGTACTGTCGGCTGCCGATTTTTTTCAAGGCATGTTGATGACGGCGCGCGCGGCGGATGAACTGCTTGAGGAGGTGCGCTTTCCGCTGGCTGGCGCCGCGCAGCGCGTGGCGTTCACCGAGTTTTCGGCGCGCCATGGAGACTTTGCCATGGCCTCGGTCGGCGCGCTGCGCGAGGGCGGGCGCTTGCGGCTGGCGGTGGGCGGCGTGGCGGACCGGCCGGTGGTCAAGCAGTGGGACGCGCTGCCCCGGCAGGATTGGGACGACGCCTTGAATGATTTCGCCTGGTCCTTGCAGGCGCAGGACGACCCGCACGCCTCGGCCGCGTTCCGCCGTCATCTGGTGCGCCGTCTCGGCCGCAGGATTCTTGAGCAGGTTTCCGAATGAAAACGTATTCGAAAGACAGCGAGCACCCCATCCGCTTGACCTTGAACGGCGCGCCGCGCAGCGGCTATTGCGAGCCCCGGACCTTGCTGTCGGATTTTTTACGGGCCGAATTGGGCGCGACCGGTACCCATGTCGGCTGTGAGCACGGCGTATGCGGCGCGTGCACGGTACAGATCGATGGCGTGGCCGTGCGGGCCTGCATGACGCTGGCGATGCAGGTGGAAGACCGGCAGGTCATGACCGTGGAAGGCCTGGCGGCGTCTCAGGACGAAATGAGCGATCTGCAGCAGGCCTTCCGGCGGCACCACGCCTTGCAATGCGGGTTTTGCACGGCGGGCATTCTGATGTCCTGCCATGACTACCTGCGGCGCAACCCCGACCCGACCGAGACCGAAGTGCGTGAAATGTTGTCAGGTCATCTTTGCCGGTGCACCGGCTACACCAATATGGTGAACGCGGTGCTGGAGACGGCGGCGCTGCGGCGCCAACACGCTGGATAAGCAACAACCATTACTCAGGGAAAAGAAAACATGCTGGATTTGGGCAGAACCTTTTTGCAAAGCGTTGAGCGCAGCCCCAACAGTCTGGCCGTCGTGGATGGCGAGCGCCGCTTGAGCTATGGCCAGTGGCGGGATGAAATATCGAGGTTGGCGGGCGGCTTGCGCGATCTGGGACTCAAGCACGGAGACCGGATTCTGGTGGTGCTGCAAAACCGCTATGAAATGGCAACCCTGCATTGGGCCTGCCAGTTTCTCGGCATTGTCGTCACGCCGTTGAACTGGCGGGCCAAGCCGGAGGAAATCGCCTATTGCGTGCGGGATGCGGGCGCGCTGGCGGTGTTCTATGAAGCGGACAGCGCCGAGGCGGCCCTGCAGGCGGAGGTGGACCAGGCGGTGCCGCGTATTGCCGTGGGCGCGTCCTGCCCGGCGGGCAACGGCCCGCGTTTCGAGGCGCTGTTCCACGAGGTGGGCGAATTGACGCCGGAAGCTGACAGCGAAGCCATCTCGCTGATGCTTTATACCTCGGGCACCACCGGCAATCCCAAGGGGGTGCCGCGCCGCCATCGTCAGGAGCGGGCGGCCGCGCTGGGCCACGTGGCCCAGAACCTGTACCGCCGTGGCGAACGCACGCTGGGCGTGATGCCGCTCTATCACACCATGGGTGTGCGCTCACTGCTGAGCATGGCCTTGGTGGATGGCGTATTCGTCTGCATGCCGAGGTTCGATGCGGAGCAGGCGCTGACGCTGATCGGCCAGAACCAGATCACCAATCTGTATCTGGTGCCGACGCTCTATCACGACATGGCCAAGTGCTACCAGCCAGACCAGCACCGTATTGCGTCGGTGCGCAAGCTGGGCTTTGCCGGGGCGTCGATGCCGGACGGCCTACTGCTGCGCCTGCAGGACATGTTCCAGCCCGAGCTGTTCGTCAACCACTATGGTTCGTCCGAAGTCTATACCGTCTCGATCGAGCAGAACGCGCTGAAAAAGCCCGGTTGCGCGGGCCGGGCGGGCATCAACACCCGTCTGCGGGTGGTGGACCTGGAGCGCGACAGCGTGGAGGCGCTGGCGCCGACGGGCGTGGAAGGGCAGATCATCGCCGACCTGCGCGGCGACGAAGCCTTCGAGGGCTATTGGCATCGCCCCGACGCGGACAAGAAGTGTCTGCGCGACGGCTGGTACTTCACTGGCGACATCGGCTATCTGGACGAAGACGGGGACTTGTTCGTGACCGGCCGGGTCGACGACATGATGATCAGCGGCGGCGAGAACATCTCGCCGGTTGACATCGAGTCCGTGCTGTCCTTGCACCCCGCCGTTGACGAAGTGGCGGTGGTTGGGCTGAAGGACGAGCGCTGGGGGCAGCGCGTCACCGCTTTCATCAAATTGAAGGCCGAGATCAGCAAGGAAGAACTCGACGCGCATTGCCGCCGGTCGGACTTGCCGAATTTCAAGCGGCCCCGCGACTACGTTTTCGTGCGGGACATTCCGAAATCGCCGGTCGGCAAACTGCTGCGCCGTCTGCTCGTGGCCGGACAGTACGAGCTTCACGACCGCAACGCTTCCTGATTGTCCGCTATCCGTATTCATCCCGCTTGCCGGGTTAGGAGATCACAAGATGAACAAGACCGTTCCGCCTTTCACCGATCTGCGGGTGTGGCTGCAACATTTGAACGACACGCAGCGGCTGGCCGTGATGCGCGATGGCATCGGCCTCAAGCATGAACTGGCGGCCATCGCCAAGCGGCTCGATGGCCGCCAGGCCGCCTATTTTCCCCGGCCCGACGGCCACGCGATGCCGGTGATTTCCGGTTTCATGTCCGACCGCGGTTGGATTGCCGAAGCGATGGGCGTCAGCAATGCGGACCTGCTGAAAACCTTCCGGGAGGCTGCGGAGAATCCGCTGCCGTGGCGCGAGGTGGAGGCGGGCACGGCGCCTTGCCAGCAGTGCGTGCACACCGACGTGGACCTGCATGCCTTGCTGCCGGTCCCGACGCACAGCGAACACGACAACGGTCCTTATCTGACGGCGGGCATGGTGATTGCGCGCAACCCGGTGACCGGCGTCCAGAACGTCTCTATCCACCGGATCCAGGTGCATGGCAAGGACCGGATGGCGCTGCTGATGCTGCCGCGCCATTTGCTGGCGATGTTCAAGATGGCCCAGGCCAACGGGGAGGCCCTGCCGGTGGCGATCGTGATCGGCACCGATCCGCTGACCCTGCTGGCCTCGCAGGCCATCAGCCAGATCGACTACGACGAGCTGGAAATTGCCGGGGCGCTGCACGGCGCGCCGTTGCCGGTGGTCAAGTGCCTGAGCAATGCGGTGAGGGTGCCCGCCAACGCGGAGATCGTCATTGAAGGCCGCATCCTGCCCGACGAAATGGATGAAGAAGGACCGTTTGGCGAGTTCCCGAAATACTACAGCGCCCGCGAACCGCGCGAAGTCATTGCCGTGGACCGGGTCACGCACCGCAACAAGCCGATCTTCCACACCATCGTCCCGGCTGAAATGGAGCACCTGCTGCTGGGCTCGATCCCGCGTGAAGCCACCATCCTGGCGCACTTGCAGCGCAGCTTTCCGAATGTGCTGGACGTGCACCTGTCCATGGGCGGCGTGGGCCGCTACCACCTGTTCGTCAAGGTGAGGAAGACCCATGAAGGACAGCCGAAGAATGTGATTCTGGGAGCGTTCGGCGCGCATTACGACATCAAGCATGTGGTCGTGGTGGATGAGGACGTCGACGTGCACGATCCGCGCCAGGTCGAGTGGGCGGTGTCCACCCGTTTCCAGGCGGATCAGGATCTGGTCGTGATTGCGGGGGCGCAAGGATCCGTGCTGGATCCTTCCACCACCAAGCGCTTCAGCGTGAGCGAGCAGGCTGCCGCCGTGCCGGTGCATGAGCAGGGCGTGGGCGCGAAGATGGGCCTGGATGCCACCAAGCCGGTTCGCTATCACGAGCACGTCTTCACCAAGGTCCGCATTCCGGGCGAAGACGAGGTGGATCTGGACGCGGTGGTCGTGGCGAACGCGACGGTCGATTGGCAGGCGGCCTGAGCGGCGCCGCGCCGAGGAACCACGGTAAAAGGCTTTACCGGAGCCTGGCTGATGAAGGCGGGGCTTCTCCCTATTCACAAGGAGTTTTACATGACGACGCTGACGCATTCCGCACAGCATTTGTTGGATGACCTGGACGGCTTCCGGGTGGAAGTTGACGAGACCAGCCGCCGGGCAGATATCGTGTTGAGCCGTCCACCGTTCAACATTATTTCAATGGTGCAGCGCGAACAGCTGCGGCTGGTGTTCGAGGCGCTGGATGAAAACGAGGCGGTGCGCGTGATCGTGCTGCGCGCCGAGGGTGAGCACTTCTCCAGCGGTGGCGACATCAAGGGCTTTCTGGAAGCCAGCCCGGAGCACGTCTCCAAACTGGCCTGGAACATTGCCGCGCCCACGCGTTGCAGCAAGCCGGTGATCGCGGTGAACCAGGGGTATTGTTTCGGCGTCGGGTTTGAAATCTCGCTGGCTTGCGATTTCCGCCTGGTGTCGGAAACCACGCAATATGCCTTGCCGGAACAGAAGCTCGGCCAGATTCCGGGCTCTGGCGGGTCGGCGCGTTTGCAGAAGATGATCGGCATTACGCGGACCAAGGACGTTGTGATGCGCTCGCGCCGCATTCCGGGCCAGCAGGCGTATGACTGGGGACTGGCAACCGAGTTCGTCCCGACCGGGGAGTTGGCGGCCGCCACGGACAAGTTGGTCAAGGAACTGGTGTATTTCTCGCCGATTGCGCAACGGACCGCGAAAAAGCTGTTGAATGATTCGGAAGAAGCGCCGCTGTCCGCGGCGATCGAACTGGAAGGCCATTGCTACAGCCGCTTGCGCTGCACCGATGATTTCCGTGAAGGCGTCGAGGCTTTCCATGCAAAACGCGCACCCGTTTTCACCGGCCGTTGATTTGGCAAAGAAGCCGCGCGTGAGCGGAGCCCGCCTGCGGCGCGCTTTGTCGATCGCCGACCTCCGGATACTGGCAAAAAAGCGGTTGCCAGTGGGCATTTTCGGCTATGTGGACGGAGGCGCCGAGGATCAGCAGAGTCTGGGCGCGAATCGCGAGGCGTTTTCGCGCTGGGCCTTCGAGACGCACATCCTGAACAATGTGTCGCAGCGCAGTCTGGGGGCGACGTTGTTCGGCAAACGCTATGCGATGCCGCTCGGGATCAGCCCGATGGGCGCCACGGCGCTGTGCTGGTTCGACGGCGACCTGGCCCTGGCCGCCGCCGCGGCCCGGGCGGGCGTGCCCGCCATTCTCAGCGCCGCGTCCAGCGTGCCGCTGGAAGAAGTGGCCGCGCTGAATCCGGACATCTGGTATCAGGCCTATCTGCCCGCCAATGAGCAGGTGATCGGGCCATTGTTGAAGCGCGTCGAGCGGGCGGGCATAGCGGTGCTGGTCGTGACGGTGGACGTGCCGATTGCCTCCACGCGGGAAAATGAGCTGCGCCACGGCTTTTCCCTGCCTTTGCGGCCGAGCTGGCCGCTGCTGTGGTCGGGCATGGTCCGGCCCGCTTGGTCGTTCGGCACCTTTGCGCAGACGCTGTGGCGGCGCGGCATGCCGCACTTCGAGAATTTCACCGCGGAGCGGGGCGGGCCGATCATTGCCGCGCCGAAGCAGGACCATCGCGCCGGGCGCGCGGCGATGAGCTGGGAGGAAATCCGCTTGATCCGCCGCTTGTGGCCCGGCAAGCTGGTCATCAAGGGCGTGCTGCGCGGCGACGATGCGCGCCGCGCCAAAGCGGTCGGCGCGGACGGTATCCTGGTGTCCAACCATGGTGGCCGCCAGCTCGATGGCGCGCGCGCCACCTTGCTGGCCTTGCCCGGCATCGTGGAACAGGCGGACGGGCTGAGCGTCATGATCGATGGCGGCGTGCGGCGCGGCACGGATGTATTGAAAGCCTTGTGCCTGGGCGCGGACTTCGTTTTTGTCGGGCGGCCCGCCTTGTATGGCCTGGCCGCGGGCGGACAGGCGGGCGTTGAGCGGGCTTTGCAGATCATGCGCCAGGAAATGGACGTCAATCTGGCCTTGCTCGGCGCGGCCGATGTGGCGCAATTGAGCCGGGACTACCTGGTCCCCGCTCAGGACGGTTAGGGAGAGCAACGATGATGGATGCACAGACGCCGGTACGCACCGGCGGACAGGTTTTAGTGGATGCCTTGCGGATTCAAGGCGTGGATACGGCTTTCTGCGTGCCGGGCGAAAGCTTTCTGGCGGTGCTCGATGCGCTGCATCAAGTCCGCGACGCCCTGCGCCTGGTGGTCTGCCGCCAGGAGGGCGGCGCGGGATTCATGGCGGAAGCCCATGGCAAGCTGACGGGCCGCCCTGGCATCTGCTTCGTGACGCGGGGGCCGGGCGCCACCAACGCCAGCATTGCCGTGCACACGGCCAGCCAGGACTCCACGCCGATGATTCTGTTCATTGGACAGGTGGCGCGGGACTGCATGGGGCGCGAAGCCTGGCAGGAAGTGGATTTCACCCATATGTTTGGTGACATGGCAAAGTGGGTGGCGCAGATCGATGATCCTCGCCGCATTCCGGAAATGATCAGCCGCGCGTTTCATGTGGCGATGTCGGGACGGCCCGGTCCGGTGGTGCTGGCCTTGCCGGAAGATATGCTGGCCGAGAGCGTGCAGGTGGCCGATGCCGGACCGTGCCGAGTCACGCCCGCCGCGCCGGATCGGGCGGCCATGCATGAATTGCGGGACCACTTGCTGGCGGCGCAGCGTCCGCTGGTGGTGCTGGGCGGGGGCGGCTGGACGGTGGAAGGCAGCGAAGCCATGGGCCGCTTTGCCGCCGCTTTTGGCCTGCCGGTGGCGGCGGCATTCCGGCGCCAGGACCTGCTCGACAATCGGCATGACAGTTATGTGGGCGAAGCTGGATTGGGCATGAACCCGAAGTTGGCCGAACGGATTGCCAAGGCGGATCTGATCCTCTCGGTCGGGGCGCGTCTGGGAGAGACCTCCACCAATGGCTATACGCTGCTGGAAGTGCCTTCGCCGCGCCAGCGTCTGCTGCATGTGCATCCCGATCCGGAAGAACTGGGCCGGGTCTACCGGGCCGATTTACCCATTACGGCGGAGTTGAATGCGTTCGCGCTGGCGGCCGCCGCGCTGGAAGCGCCAACGGAGGCGCAACGCGGTGTCTGGCAGGCCTGGACGCAGGCCGCCCGCCAGGACTATCTGGAGGCATTGACGCCGGAACCGATGGCGGGTGGCGTCAACCTGGGTGAAATCGTGCGCCATGTGGATACCGTCCTGCCCGCCGACGCCATCGTCAGCAATGGCGCGGGCAACTACACCCTATGGGTTCAGCGCTTTCGCCAATACACCGGCATCCGCACGCAGCTGACGCCGACCAGCGGCACGATGGGCTATGGCCTGCCCGCGGCGATTGCCGCCAAGCTGCATCGGCCGGATCGGCCCGCCGTGTGCTTTGCCGGCGACGGCTGCTTCATGATGAACGGCCAGGAGCTGGCCACGGCGCTGCAATATGACTTGGATCCGATTGTGATCGTGGTCAACAATGGCATGTACGGCAGCATCCGCATGCATCAGGAAAAGCATTATCCGGGCAATGTCCATGGTACGGCGTTGCGGAATCCGGACTTCGTGGCACTGGCGCAAGCCTATGGCGCGCATGCCGAGCGGGTCGAGCGCACCGAGGACTTCGCAGCCGCCTTCGAGCGCGCCCGCCAGGCCGGACGTGCCGCCTTGATCGAGCTTCGCGTGGATCCGGAGGCCTTGTCGCCGCGCCTGACGGTCAGCGCGCTGCGCAAACAGGCGGGGATGGCCTGACTCCGGGCCGTTGCCAAAAGGGCGCCCGCGCGCGCCCTGATCAGAACCTGGAGTTATTCGCATATCCCGCGGCCTTGCCGGGGCGGACCGCCCGATTCGCCCGGAAGCCGCGCTGGGCCTGGGCGCTGGCGCATATGGGTTGAAGTAATGAGTATTCTATTGCTGCGTCAATATCGATATTCAAAACCCTTCGTTGGGATCATTTCCGTAGATCGTTAAGGTTTCCTCTCAACCGGCCATGCTTCATCACGGAAGCCTGGTTGTTGATCAAGACAACATCAAGGCTGCGGTGGCGGCCAAGTCGAGGAAACGATGGCAAATGCGAACCCAGTGGGGCATTCCAGGGCGGATGCTTCTTTTTCCAATCATCATGATGCGGACGTGCTGGTCATTGGCGGCGGTCCGGCCGGCGCCTGGGCGGCGATCAGCGCCGCCGCGAAAGGCGCGCGCACGTTCTTGGTGGACAAAGGGTATTGCGGTGCGTCCGGCGCGACCGCGCCCGCCGGGACCGGCGTCTGGCATGTTCCGGACGAAGGCGATGCGCGGGAGCAGGCCAAGGCCAGCCGCTTCATGATGGGCGGACAATTGGCCGAGCATGCCTGGATGGATCGTGTGCTCGCGCAGACCTGGGCCAATATCGATCAACTGATTGAATGGGGATACCCGTTCCCGGTGGATGAGCAGGGCCAGCTCCAGTGCACCAATCTGCAAGGGCCGGACTATATGCGTCTGATGCGCAAGAT
>JBAYOI010000083.1:0-10776 GCA_041678365.1 Pigmentiphaga sp.
CCACAAAATGGCCATCAAGGCCGCAGAAGTCATCAAGGTATTGATGAAGATGGGTCAGATGGTCACGATCAACCAGGTGCTGGACCAGGAAACGGCGATGATCGTCGTCGAAGAGCTGGGTCACACCGCAATTGCGGCCAAGCTGGATGATCCGGAAGCCTTCCTGGATGAGGCGCCCGCCACGGATGTGCCGTCGCTGCCGCGTCCGCCGGTCGTGACCGTGATGGGTCACGTGGACCACGGCAAGACCTCGCTGCTCGATTACATCCGCCGCGCCAAAGTGGCATCCGGCGAAGCGGGTGGCATTACGCAGCACATTGGCGCTTACCACGTCAAAACGAGCCGCGGCGTGATCACCTTCCTGGACACCCCGGGCCACGAAGCCTTTACCGCCATGCGTGCCCGTGGCGCGCAAGCCACTGACATCGTGATTCTGGTGGTGGCTTCGGATGACGGTGTGATGCCGCAAACCAAGGAGGCCATCAGCCACGCGAAAGCGGCTGGCGTGCCGATCGTGGTTGCCATCAACAAAATTGACAAGCCCGAGGGCAACCCCGAGCGTGTGAAGCAGGAACTGGTGGCCGAGGAAGTGGTGCCGGAAGAGTATGGCGGCGATGCGCCGTTCATCGCGGTTTCCGCAAAAACCGGCCAGGGTATTGATGAATTGCTGGAAAACGTCTCGCTCCAGGCTGAAATGCTGGAGCTGACGGCGCCGACCGATGCACCGGCCAAAGGCCTGGTCATTGAAGCCAGGCTGGACAAGGGCCGTGGCCCGGTGGCCACGATTCTGGTCCAGAGCGGCACGCTGAACCGCGGCGACGTCGTGCTGGCGGGTTCCAGCCATGGCCGCGTCCGCGCCATGCTGGATCACCTGGGCAAGCCCACGCAATCGGCGGGTCCGTCCATCCCGGTTGAAATTCAGGGCCTGACGGAAGTGCCTGCCGCCGGCGATGAGCTGATGGTGCTGGCCGATGAGCGCAAGGCGCGTGAAATCGCGCTGTTCCGCCAGGGCAAGTTCCGTGACGTCAAGCTGGCTCGCCAGCAGGCCGCCAAGCTGGAGTCCCTGTTCGACAACATCGGCGACGGCGTACAAACCTTGCCGCTGATCATCAAGACCGACGTTCAGGGTTCGCAGGAAGCGCTGGTGCAGTCCTTGGTCAAGCTCTCCACCGAGGAAGTGCGCGTTCAGGTGGTGCATGCGGCCGTAGGCGGCATCTCCGAGAGCGACGTCAACCTGGCGATTGCCTCGAAGGCCGTCGTGATCGGTTTCAACGTGCGGGCCGACGCCAGCAGCAAGAAGCTGGCCGAGAACAACGGCATTGACATTCGCTACTACAACATCATCTACGATGCGGTGGACGAGGTCAAAGCCGCCATGTCGGGCATGCTGGCGCCGGAGAAGCGCGAAGAAGTCATCGGCCTGGTGGAAGTCCGCGAGGTCTACAGCATTTCCCGCATTGGCAAAGTGGCCGGCTGCATGGTGCTGGATGGCATCGTCCGTCGCAATTCGCAAGTCCGCTTGCTGCGCAACAACGTGGTCCACTGGACCGGTGAGCTGGAATCGCTGCGCCGATTCAAGGATGACGTCAAGGAAGTCAAGAGCGGCTTTGACTGCGGCATCACCTTGCGCAACAGCAATGACCTCGAGGTGGGTGACCAGCTTGAAGTCTTTGAAGTGAAGGAAGTGGCGCGCTCGCTGTAAGCGCGCAGGCAAAGCATGAGCCGACATCGTCAAAAAAAACTGCCCGGCGGCGGCCGCAATTTGCGGCTGGCTGATCAGATCCAGAAGGATCTGGCCGAAATGATCCAGCGAGAGCTGGACGTTTCGCGCACCGGGCTGATCACGCTTACCTCCGTGGCGCTGAGCCCGGATTATGCCCACGCACGCGTATTCTTTACGGTGATTGGCGCAAGCCCGGAAGTGGCAACGCAAACGCTGAATGAGAAAGCAGGCTGGTTTCATTCGCTGCTGTTCAAGCAATTGCACATCCACACCGTACCGACCCTGGTCTTCCTCCATGACGACCAATTGTCAAAAGGCGTGGCCATGTCCCGCCTGATCGATACCGCCAATACGCCCGGCGTCCTGGCGGACTCCGTCGCGGTCGGCTTGCCCGACGTCTCCATCGAGCCGCCCGTGCGCGGCAGCGTTCCGGACGAACCTGAACCCGACCCTGACGATCAGCGCGGCTGAGCCCTGTCCGTTATCAAAGGAAACTGGCAATGGCGTCACGTCGTGGATTGGCGATCGATGGAGTGTTGTTACTCGATAAGCCCGAAGGCTTGTCGAGCAACCATGCTTTACAACGCGCGCGGCGTTGCCTGAATGCACAGAAGGGCGGCCATACCGGCACGCTGGACCCGTTTGCCACCGGTTTGATGATTCTGTGCTTCGGCGAAGCCACCAAGTTTTCCGGCTATCTTTTCCAGGCGGACAAATCCTACCGCGCCCACGTCAGACTGGGCGAGGAAACCGATAGCGGCGACTTGACCGGCTTGCCGGTGCCGTTTGCGGGACAAACGCCCGATCGCCTGCCGTCCGCCGCCGAGATCGAAACCGCCGCGGCGGCGTTCCTGGGGCCGATCGAACAGATTCCGCCGATGTATTCGGCCCTGAAGCGCGATGGCAAAAAGTTGTACGAGTATGCCCGGCAAGGGATTGAAGTGGAGCGGGCGGCGCGCGCCGTAACCCTGCACTCGATTGCCGTGGAGGTATTGACGCCGCGGGATTTCATCCTCGACGTGCGTTGCAGCAAAGGCACGTATATCCGCACGCTGGCCCAGGACATCGGGCGGCGTTTGGGCTGCGGCGCTCATTTGACGGCGTTGCGGCGCACCAGCACCGCCGGTTTCACGCTTGACCAGGCTTGGACGCTGGACAGGCTCGAAGGGCTCGAACGTCCTGACACGGCCTTGCTGCCGCTGGACGTCCTGTTGCCGGACTATGAGGCGCTGCGGCTCGATGACGCAGCCGCACAGCGTTTCATGCAAGGTCAAACGGTAGCCTTTCCTGTGCAGAATTCGACTTCTGCACCCAACGCAATACAGATCACTGGCGGGGTTCGCGTGAGCGACCCGAATGGCAAGTTTTTGGGAACTGCCCGTGCCGCTGATGGCTGGTTGCATCCCGATAGATTGATTGCTTTCAAGGAAAAATCATGACACGCGCCTTGCGCAACGTGGCCATCATCGCTCACGTCGACCACGGTAAAACCACTCTGGTGGATCAGCTCCTGCGCCAAGCGGGAACGTTCCGCGACAACCAACAAATCGATGAACGGGTCATGGACTCGGGCGACATCGAAAAAGAACGTGGTATCACGATTCTTGCCAAGAACTGTGCAGTTGAATACAACGGGACGCACATCAACATCATCGACACCCCGGGACACGCGGACTTCGGCGGTGAAGTCGAGCGCGTGCTGTCCATGGTCGATGGCGTGCTGCTGCTGGTCGACGCGGTGGAAGGCCCGATGCCGCAAACCCGCTTCGTTACGCGCAAGGCGCTGGCGCTGGGTTTGAAGCCGATCGTGGTGGTCAACAAGGTTGACCGTCCCGGCGCACGGATTGATTGGGTCATCAACCAGACTTTCGATCTGTTTGACAAGCTTGGCGCCACCGAAGAGCAGCTGGACTTCCCGGTGGTCTACGCCTCGGGCCTGAACGGCTACGCGGGTCTGACCCCGGACGTGCGTTCCGGCGACATGAAGCCGCTGTTCGATGAAATCCTCAACAAAGTACCGGTGCGCAACGATGATGCGGACGGCCCCTTGCAGCTGCAGATCGTGTCGCTGGAATACTCGTCCTACGTGGGCAAGGTCGGCGTTGGCCGGATCAATCGCGGACGTGTGCGTGGCCACCAGGATGTGATCGTCAAGTTCGGTCCGGATGGCGAAACCTTCAAGGGCCGCATCAACCAGGTGCTGAAATTCCAGGGCCTGGAGCGCAAAGTCGTTGACGAAGCCCAGGCGGGCGATATTGTCCTGATCAACGGCATCGACGAAGTCGGGATCGGTTGCACGGTATGCGCGCCGGAAGCGCCGGAAGCCTTGCCGATGCTGCAAGTGGACGAGCCGACCCTGACGATGAACTTCTGCGTCAACACCTCGCCGCTGGCGGGCCGTGAAGGCAAGTTCGTCACCAGCCGCCAATTGCGCGAGCGCTTGAGCCGCGAGCTGAAATCCAACGTGGCGCTGCGCGTCAACGACACCGACGACGACACCATTTTTGAAGTCTCGGGCCGTGGCGAACTGCATCTGACGATTCTGATCGAGAACATGCGTCGCGAAGGCTATGAGCTGGCTGTGTCGCGTCCGCGCGTGATCTTCAAGGAAATTGACGGCCAGCGGTGCGAACCGTATGAAATGCTGACGATCGACCTTGAAGACAACCAGCAGGGATCGGTCATGGAAGAGTTGGGCCGCCGCAAGGGCGAACTGCTCAATATGGAATCCGACGGTAAAGGCCGCACCCGCCTTGAGTACCGGATTCCGGCACGCGGCCTGATTGGTTTCCAGAGCGAATTCATGAGCCTGACCCGGGGCACCGGCTTGATGGCGCACGTGTTCGACGAATACGCGCCGGTCCGCGAGGGCGGCGTCGGTGAGCGCAATAACGGTGTGCTGATCAGCCAGGAAGACGGCGCTGCCGTGGCCTACGCGCTGTGGAAACTGCAGGATCGCGGCCGCATGTTCGTGTCTCCGGGCGAGGCGCTGTATGAGGGCATGATCATCGGCATTCACAGCCGTGACAATGACCTCGTGGTCAACCCGATCAAGGGCAAGCAACTGACCAACGTGCGGGCCTCCGGTTCGGATGAGGCGGTGCGTCTGGTGCCGCCGATCCAGCTCTCGCTCGAGTACGCGGTGGAATTCATCGCTGACGATGAGTTGGTCGAGGTGACGCCGCAGAACATCCGTCTGCGCAAGCGCCATTTGAAAGAGCACGAGCGCAAGCGCGCTTCGCGTGAAAGCGCAGCTTCGTAAAAGACCACCCCCCTAGGCGCTTCGCGCGGTCCACTTCGCGGCTTGCAAGCCGCTCGGATAAGCCCGGACACCAGACAGTCCTCAAGGACTGCCTGGTGTCCGGGCTTATCCCTCAATGGCCTAACTGAACCGCTTCTTGGCCAACTTCGTGCCTTCCGCCAGCGCTTTCAGCTTGCGCAACGCCACGTCCCGCTCCATTGGCGCCAGGCCGCAGTTGGTGCACGGGAACAGCCGTGCCTTCGGCACAAACTGCAGCGCCTTGCCGATGGTGTCAGCCACTTCCTCGGGGGTCTCGACCACGTTGCTTGCCACATCAATCACGCCAACCAGCACGTCTTTGCCGACCAGCAGCTTCATCAGGTCGGGCGGAACATGGGAGTGGATGCACTCCAGGCTCACCTGGTCGATGCGGCTGCGGGCCAGCGCGGGGAACACCGCCTCATAGTGGCGCCATTCGTCGCCCAGGGTGCTTTTCCAGTCGGTATTGGCCTTGATGCCGTAGCCGTAGCAGATGTGTACCGCCGTCGTACAAGTCAATCCCTGCGCCGCGCGTTCGAGCGCCCGCACGCCCCAGTCGGCGGCATCCTTCATGTAGACATTGAAGGCGGGCTCGTCGAACTGGATGATGTCTACGCCATCGGCCTGAAGCGCCAGGGCCTCCTGGTTGAGCAGCTCGGCGAAGGCGAAGGCCATCTTGACTTTGTCACCGTAGTAGCGGTCCGCCACGGTGTCGACGATGGTCATCGGGCCAGGCAGGGTGAACTTCAGTTTCTTCTTCGTATGGGCGCGCGCCAGCTGCGCCTCGAAGGCATGGACGCGGCCCTTCAGGCGCAGGGCCGAGACCACCTGCGGGACCATCGCGTCATAGCGATTGTCGCGGATGCCCATTTTCACCTTGTTCTCGAAGTCGATGCCTTCAATCTGCTCGAGGAAGCCGTGCACGAAGTGCTGGCGCGATTGCTCGCCGTCGCACACGATGTCCAGGCCTGCGTCTTCCTGGGCTTTGATCCACAGCAGGGTTGCGTCAGCCTTGGCCTGGCGAAGCGCATCGCCTTCAGCTTTCCACTGGGGCCAGAGCTTGTTGGTTTCAGCCAACCAGGCTGGCTTTGGCAGGCTGCCGGCGATGGAGGTTTCAAACATCTGAGGATTCCTTTCAAATAAAGAGGGGGGTGGCAAGCCGACTTCGGGACCGTTGTTCCCGGGCCGCCACAGGATGGCGGGTCAGAGCGCGAAATTGGCCGCCCATTGTTCAAGCACGTTCTTGTACGGCTTGATGAAGTGCTCTTCCGCAAATTTTCCCTGCTTGACAGCCAGTTGGCTGCGCTCCTCCCGGTCATAGACAATCTGCGTCAACGAGTAATCCTGGTGCTTCAGGCTTGGTTGATAGCGTTTCCCCGCCGCGGAATTGGCGTTGTAAATTTCGGGACGATAAATCTTCTGGAAGGTTTCCATCGTGCTGATGGTGCCGATCAACTCGAGATTCGTGTAGTCGGCCAGCAGGTCGCCATAAAAATAGAAAGCCAACGGTGCGACGCCCTGCGGCGGCATGAAAAATCGAACCTGCATCCCCATTTTTGCGAAGTAGCGGTCAGTCGAGGACAGGTCATTTTGTTGGTACTCGACACCGAGTATGGGGTGCTGGTTCCCGGTACGTTGATAGGTCCTGCTGGTCGAGACACTGATGCAGATGACAGGCGGCTTGTTGAAGTGCGCCTTGTAAGTGCTTGAGTTGGCAAACTGCTTGAACAGCTTCCCATGCAAGTCGCCAAAATCCTCCGGCATACTGAATTCCCGCCGATTGGCGTTGTATGCCGGAAGCAAGAGACTGAAGTCGTAATCGCGCACGTAGGAGGAGAAATTGTTCCCCGCGATGCCGTCCGTGTGTGTGTTCTCTTTTTTGTCGAAAATGCTGGTTTTCAGTATCTCGATCAACGGAAATAGCGCGTTGCCGCGCTTGGCATCCATATTCATCTCAACGGAGATGATCTCAAGATCGACACGGTAGCGGTCTCCCGTCGGATTGTCCCAATGCGCCAGCGCATTGAAGCGGTTGTCAATCATCTCCAGCGTGTTGCGCAGGTTTTGCCGCCGACGCTCTCCCCGGGCCAGGTTGGCAAAGTTGGTGGTGATGCGCGTGCTGTCCGAGGGCAGATAGTTTTCATCGAAACAAATGCTGTTGAGATGAAAGGTAAATTCGTTGTTCATTGCGTTCTGGTGACTTAATCGAGCTTGTGGAGGAGGGCCATGGCCGATCCGAAAAATACAAACAATGGAGACGAATGCTATCGGTGCTTATCCATGAAGTAAAATGGTTTTGTTTCATCAATTCATGAATTTAAATCATCTGAATGCTTGGGCGTAGTCACCGGCATCGTCAAGCTATTCATGGGCGGGGTTCATGAGCCGCTGTTCTCTGGACTGGAACACCGGCCCTTTTTATCGCTGTGGATGCGGGTCGGCCATGCGATAATCCAACGGTTCTCATCTTTAGACGTGGATTTGCCGCATGTCCCATTCCCAGCAGCCCGCCCTGACCGAGGCGCATTCCGTTCGGTGGAGTCTTGAGCAGATCGTTGATCTATTCGAGCTTCCTTTCATTGATCTGGTTTTCCAGGCTCAGCAGGTGCATCGCCAGCATTTTGACCCGAACGCGATTCAGCTCTCGTCCCTGTTGTCGATCAAAACGGGCGGCTGTGAAGAAGATTGCGCCTATTGCCCCCAGTCCGCGCATGTGGACACGGGCGTCAAGGCGGAAAAGCTGCTGGAGGTCGAGGTGGTGCTGGACGCGGCCAAGGCCGCCAAGGCGCAGGGCGCGTCGCGGTTCTGCATGGGCGCCGCATGGCGCAGTCCGAAGCCGCGCCACCTGGAGCAGCTGTCCACGATGATCCGCGAAGTGAAGGCGCTCGGACTGGAAACCTGCCTGACCGCGGGCATGCTGGAGGAAGGGCAGGCCGAGCAGTTGCAGGCGGCGGGCCTGGATTATTACAACCACAATCTGGATACCGCCCCCGAATTCTACGGCCAGATCATTACCACCCGAACCTACCAGGACCGGCTGGATACGCTGGAGCGTGTCCGCAAGGCGGGCTTGCACGTCTGTTCGGGCGGGATCGTGGGCATGGGAGAGAATCGTCGGCAGCGCGCCGGTTTGATTTATCAACTCGCCAGCCTTGACCCCTATCCGGACTCGGTGCCCATCAATAATCTGGTCCAGGTCGAGGGTACGCCGTTGGCGGGCACGGACGCGCTGGATCTGCACGAATTCATCCGGACCATTGCGGTGGCGCGGATCACCATGCCGAAGGCCATGGTCAGACTGTCCGCGGGCCGGGAGACCATGTCTGAAGAAACCCAGACCCTGTGCTTCATGGCGGGCGCGAACTCCATTTTCTATGGAGACACCTTGCTGACAACCTCAAATCCGGTGGTGCAGAAGGATCAGAACCTGCTGAAGAAACTGGGCATGCACAGCATGCCGCAGTAAGCCGTCCTACTTGAAGAGCCGGTGCGGAATGCTGAAGTCAACACAGTCCTTGACGAGCTGCATGGCCGCATCGGTGGTTTGCCGATAATCGTCCACCCGCTTGCGCACGGAGTACTCCAGGCTTTTCAACGGCGGCAGGTGATTGACGATCAACAGCTCCCCCCGTTGAGTCAGGCTATTTGCCCAGCTCAACGGCAGCATGCCGATGCCGACACCCTCGGAAATCAGGCCGGCAATTGCCCCCCAGTTATTGCAATACAGAATGTTCGGCAGCCTGCCATCAAGTCTTGCCAGCCAATCGCGGATGATGTTGAAGGTGCCCGCAGAGGGCGGCAGGGTAATCAGCGGGTAGGCGGCAATCATGCTGGCGGCTGAGGCGAAGTCGCGCTCGGGCAAGGCGGGCGATCGCACCCAGCAAAAATCAGCGGCGCCGACCCGGCCGCCCTGAATCTTCGGGTTGTCGGAGTAGCCTGCAATGACGGCGCAATCAAGCTCCCCCCGTTCCAATTTACGCTCCAGCTCCGCGCCGACTTCCACGGTGGGCGCTATGTCGAGTTGCGGGAACCGTTTTCTGGCTTCATTCAAGAACAAGGGCAGCCAGGTCAGCGAGCCGAGTTCCCCGATGCCGAAGCGGCAACGCCCCTTGATTTCCTGCGCCACGCCGATGGTCTCTTTGATCTGAGTCATCCGGTCCAGGATATCGCGTGCCAGCGGAAGCAGGGCCTCTCCCTGTGCCGTCAATTGTGCCCGATAGCCGTCACGGCTGAAGAGTTGAACATTCAAACTGACCTCCAGCTCGGAAATGCGTTGGGAAAGCGAGGACAGGGAAATGTGGACGAGATCCGCCGCACTGCGGAAATTGCTGCAATGGGCGGCCCAGTAGAAAGCCTCGATTTGTTTGAATGTCATCGGGAATTCCCTTGGAATTGGTATGGAAAAACCGAACTAGTTAGTTCGTTTTAATTTAATTGTATAAGCCTAGACGCAAACCTAGAATGGATTCATCCCCAGATTCCTCTCTTTGTCGAGCGTTCGGACATGCATCCCAGGCTGAGAAATAAATATTTATGTTTGGATGACTTTGAAACGGTTGCCCGTAAGCGCCTGCCCAGGCAGATCTATGGCTATGTCAGCGGCGCGTCCGAGCGCAACAAGGCCCTGCAGGACAATGTGGACGCTTACGGACAATACAAGTTCTTGACGAATCCACTCCGGGACACGTCCAGGCGCAGTCAGGCGGTCACATTGCTGGGGCAGACCTATAGCTGTCCTGTCGGTATTGCGCCGATGGGCATCAATGCCTTGTCCGGCTACCGGGGAGACGTGGTGCTGGCCCAGGCGGCCGAGGAAGCGGAGGTGCTGTCGATCATGAGCGGCAGCTCCTTGATCAGGATGGAGGACGTGGCCCGAGCCGCGGGCCGTACGTGGTTTCAAGCCTATATCCCCGGCGATCTCCCCCGTATTGACGGTTTGCTGGACCGTGTGGAAAAAGCCGGGTTTACGCAGTTGGTGGTCACCGTTGACATTCCCGTCATGGGCAATCGTGAAAACAATATACGGGCCGGATTCTCTACACCGCTCAGGCCGTCTTTGCGCCTGGCCTATGACGGCCTGACCCATCCGCGCTGGCTGTTCGGCACGGCGCTCAGGACCTTGCTCAAGCATGGGATGCCGCATTTTGAAAACTCATTCGCAACGCGCGGAGCGCCGATTCTTTCCAAGCATGTGGAGCGGGACTTCATGCAGCGCGACCATCTCAACTGGTTTCATATCAGGCATATCCGCCAGCGTTGGAAAGGCGGGCTGGTCGTCAAGGGCCTGCTATCGCCGGAGGATGCGGTACGGGCGCAGGCGGAAGGGGCGGACGGCGTTGTCCTGTCGAACCACGGCGGGCGGCAGCTTGATGAATCGACATCGGCATTGAGAGTGTTGCCCGAGGTCAGGAAACGCGTTGGAAAAGGCTTCCCCTTGATCATCGATGGCGGCATACGCCGGGGAACCGATGTGATCAAGGCGCTTGCCCTGGGCGCTGACTTTACCTTGATCGGCCGACCTTTCAATTATGCGATGGCGGCTGAAGGGTCGGCCGGCGTGTCGCATGCGATTGCCCTGATCAAATCTGAAATCGATCGCAATATGGCATTGCTGGGCCTGTGCAGTCTGAGCGAGGCGTCGCCCGCCTTGCTGGTTTCCGCTCCTTCTTTTTTTCTCAATAGGTGATGACGATGGCAAGGCAAGGTTTGAGCGCGCACGCGGGCGCGGGTGAAGTCGGACTGCCCCCGGATTTCCGGTGGCCGGACAACAAGC
>JBAYOI010000084.1:0-10769 GCA_041678365.1 Pigmentiphaga sp.
AGAAAGCCATGTTATTGATCGGCGCCTTGCCGTTTGCCGCTGTCTCGATTTGCCTGTTGGTGCTGTTGCTGGCGGACCGGGCGAGCCGACTGCGCCAGGAACGGCACGCCGCCAGCAGCTTGCCGCGTTGGCTGCGGCGGGGCAGGCCGTTGATTGCCGTGCTGGTTTTTTATCTGAAGCCCTGGGTGACGCGTGCTGCGCGACTGCGCTTGCAAAAAAGGCTGAGGCAGGCGGGACTGCAAGCCGTCACGGTGGATGATTTGATCGGCTGCCAGGGCTTGTGTGCCTTGCTCGGCCTGGCGCTGGCGCTCGGCGGCTGGGGCATGGCGCTGGACGGGCGGGCGCCGCTGTTGGGCGTAAGCGGGGTGTGCGCGGCCGCCGTGCTCGGCTGGATGTGGCCCGCCTATTATCTGCTGGGCAAGGCCCGCCAGCGGGCCAGGGCTGCGGTCCGTGATCTGCCCTTCATGCTGGACTTGCTGTGCTTGACGATGGAAGCCGGGCTCAATCTCTTGTCGGGATTGCAGCACTATGGGAAACAGGGGCCGTCGGGCGTGTTGAAAGAGGAGGTGTTGCGGGTTTTGGCCGATGTGCGTACCGGTTTGCCTCGCACGGAAGCGTTGCAGGCCTGGGCGGGGCGCTTGCGCACGCCTGCCATGGAGGTGCTGCTGGCGCAGCTGGTACAGGCGGAGCAGCAAGGGTTGTCGCTGCTGACGATCTTGCGGACTCAGGCCGATCAGCAGCGCCAGCAGCGCATGCTGGACCTGGAAAAGCAGGCGCTGGAGGCGCCGGTCAAGCTATTACTGCCGTTGATCGTGTTCATCTTCCCCTGCACCTTCTTGATTCTGGGCTTTCCGCTGGTGATGCAAGGGTTGGAGGCATTGCCATGAAGCCGCTGCAGCTGCGTTGCGCATACCGTTGGCGGGACCGGGCGCGTGGCCTGATCGGCTATCCCCGGCTGCGTTTGGGACAAGGGTTGTTGATCCATCCGTGCCGGGCGGTCCATGGCTGGGGCATGCGCTATCCGCTTGATGTGGCGTTTCTGGACCGTCAGGCGCGCATTCGGAAAATGGGCGTGTTGAAGCCCGGCGGGTGGCTGGTTTGCTGGACGGCTTGCGCCGCGCTCGAGTTGGCGCCGGGCAGTCTTGCCTACTATGGATGGAAAGAAGGGCAGTGCGTGGCGGCGCTCGTCCCGCCCGTCACGCACGGCTAAGGCTGCTTGATCAGCCGCGGGTTTCCGCGATCATGCGCTCGGCTTCTTCCTTGACGCGCGCCGGGGCCGTGCCGCCAATATGGTTGCGGGCTGACACCGAACCTTCAAGCGTCAGCACCTGATGGACGTCATCGGCAATGGCCGGGTTGAAGGCTTGCAGCTCGGCCAGGCTGAGGTCGGCCAAGTCACACTGGCGTTCAACGCAGGTCCGCACCGCCAGCGCCACGATTTCGTGCGCATCGCGGAAGGGAATGCCTTTCTTGACCAGGTAGTCGGCCAAATCCGTGGCGGTGGAGAAGCCTTGCAGCGCGGCATCGCGCATGGCCTGGGCCTTCACCGTCACGCCGCCCATCATGTCAACGAAAATGCGTAGCGTGTCGCGGACCGTATCCGCGGTGTCGAACAGGCCTTCCTTGTCTTCCTGATTGTCCTTGTTATAGGCCAGCGGCTGACCTTTCATCAGGGTCAGCAGCGCAATCAGGTGGCCGTTGACACGGCCGGTCTTGCCGCGTGCCAGCTCCGGAACGTCCGGGTTTTTCTTCTGCGGCATGATCGAGCTGCCGGTGCAGAAGCGGTCGGCCAGGTCAATGAAGCCCACGCGGGGGCTCATCCACAGCACCAGTTCTTCCGACAGGCGAGAAATGTGCGTCATGATCAGCGCACCCGCGGCGCAGAACTCAATGGCGAAATCGCGGTCGGACACGGCGTCAAGCGAGTTGCGGCATACGCCGTCAAAGCCCAGCGTCCTGGCCACGCGTTCGCGGTCAATCGGGTAGGTGGTCCCCGCCAGCGCGGCGGCGCCCAGCGGCAGGCGGTTGACGCGTTTGCGGCAATCGAGCAGACGCTCGGCATCGCGGCCGAACATTTCGGCGTAGGCCAGCAGGTGATGGCCGAAGGTAACGGGTTGGGCCACCTGTAGATGCGTAAACCCAGGCATAATAGTGCTGGCGTGCTCAAGGGCCAGGTTGGCCAGGGCGTGGCGAAGCTGACGCAGCAGATCGGAAATGAGGTCAATCTCCGCGCGCAGCCACAGGCGGATGTCGGTGGCAACCTGATCGTTGCGGGACCGTCCTGTATGGAGGCGTTTGCCGGCATCGCCCGCCAATTGGGTCAGGCGGCGCTCAATGTTCAGATGAACGTCTTCCAGATCAATAGACCATTCAAACTGGCCGTTTTGAATTTCGGCCAGAATGGTCTGCATTCCTTGCTGGATGGCTTGGAGATCCGCTTGAGAAAGAATGCCTGCGGCGCAGAGCATGTCGGCATGAGCCAGCGAGCCTTCAATATCAAAGGCTGCCAGACGCTTGTCGAAGTCAACCGACGCGGTATAGCGTTTGACGAGATCGGAGACAGGCTCGGAGAATCGGGCTGACCAGGCTTCCGCTTTTTTGGCGAACTGGTCGTTCTGTTGAGGTGTGGACGATTGTGACATGAGCAAAATTATAGATCGGGTTAACGCAGGCACGCCAACGCAGGCGCGACGGGTCCTGATTCTGGATCCTGACCCGCAAGCTGCTCAGCGCTTGCGCGTGCAGCTGCTGACGCTGCAAAAGCGGTACGCCTTCACATTATTGCCTGACGCGCAGTCAATCGCCCAGGCCCATGCGTATTTTCAGCAAGAAAAAGTGGATCTGGTGCTGGCGGCGGTTCAACTGACCGACGGCAGCGCGCTGGCGCTGGCCCAAGAGTGCGAAACCAACGGGGTGAATGTCTTTTTCGTGGTGCTGGCACCGCACACCGATGTCTGCGTGATCGCCACCGAAGGCGTCAAGGCCTGCCTGCCCCGTCCGGTCCGGACGCAGCAGCTGGAATGGCTGCTGAACCAGTGTTTCAGCCATGAGGAAGCCGCGGCCGTGACGCCTTATCCCGCCACGCTGCTGGTCAGCGGGCAGGAGGGCGTCCAGGATCTATTGGCGGAAAATGTGCTGTATGCGCGCTCCCAGGAAAAAGGCAGTGAACTCCGGACCCGCGGCGCGGTGTATGTCTCGCCGCTGACGCTGCAAGAGCTCGAACAACGCTTGCCTGAGCAATGGTTGCGCATCCATCGGAGCATTCTGCTGAACCGGCAAGCGATCGATGGCGCGTTCCGCGTCTTGCAGGAGTCCGGCGAGTGGGCGTGGCATGTCCGGGTCAAGGATCTGAACGAAGCGCTGCCCGTTTCGCGGCGCCAGTGGTCGATCGTGCGTCCGTGGGTGGATGTGGATGACTGAGGCGGGGCAGCCCCGGCTTGAAGCGGGGTGGAGTGGGAGCGCCAACACCAGGGGCGGTGTCCCTCAAGCGGTTTCGGTTGAATTGCTGCAGGATCTGAGCACCTTGTCGCCTGCGCTGTGGGAAACCTGGACGGCGGGCCATCCGCTGCTGTCCTGGCAGTATCTGAACGCCTTGCATGATACAGGCTGCGCCAGCGCCGCCACCGGCTGGGAGCCGGTTTATGCCTTGGTCCGGCAGGACCGGCAGCCGCTCGGCGTTATTCCGCTTTATTTGAAAACGCATTCTCGCGGTGAATATGTCTTTGACCAGGCCTGGGCGGCGGCTTTCCATCAATATGGCAGACCGTATTACCCGAAGCTGGTCGGCGCCTCGCCATTCACGCCGGTGAGCGGACCGCGCCTGCTGGCGTCAACGCTGGAAGGTAAGCAGGCGCTTGCTCAGGCTTTGCCGGAAATTGCCCAGGCGCTGGACGTTTCGTCCGCTCACATCCTGTTCCCCAATGAAACGGATCGGCGGGCGCTGCAATCCGCGGGTCTGATGATTCGGCATGGCGTGCAGTTCCATTGGGAAAACGCGGGCTATGCCTCGTACGAGGACTTCCTGGCCAGCCTGACCCGGGATAAACGAAAGAAAATGCGGCAGGATTCGGCCAAGGCGGAGAAAGCAGGCGTTCACTTTCGCTGCAAGCAAGGGGCGGAAATCAGCGCGGCGGACCGTGATTTCTTTTATGAATGTTATGTAAGCACCTACTATGTGCGGGGCCGCGAGCCCTATTTGAGCCGGGATTTCTTTGAGCAGTGGTGGACGGCGCAGCCCGCTTGCTGGCTGCTGATCCAGGCCTGGCTTGACGGCCAGCCGTTCGCCTGCGCCTTGAATGTGGTCGGGCCGGAGGCGGTTTATGGGCGGTATTGGGGCGCGCGCGGCTTCATTCCGGGTTTGCACTTTGAAACCTGCTATGCGCAAAGCATCCGCTGGTGCATTGAGCACGGTATTGCCGGGTTTGAAGGCGGTGCCCAAGGTGAGCACAAACTCTCCCGGGGACTGTTGCCCCGTCCCACCTATTCCGCGCATTGGATTGCCGACCCCGAGTTCCGGACAGCGATCGCCCGCTATCTGGCCCGGGAAGAGCAGGGCATGATGCATTACGTGGACGAGTTGCTCGACCATTCGCCGTTCAAGGAATCCCCGGCCTGAAGCGTGGCTGGGAGCGCGGCGGATTTTCTTCGCTGGCTGAGGTGTCCGCTGGCATGCAATAATTCTATAGTTCAACAACACTCAGGGTTTGAGACCCGAGACGATGGTCAAAGTCGCACTTGCCCAATTGAATTGCACGGTGGGGGATCTCACCGGCAATGCCCAGAAAATTCTGAATGCCGCCGCGCAGGCCTTTGAACAAGGCGCGCGAATCGTGGTGTCGCCCGAACTGTCTCTGACCGGCTATCCGCCTGAAGACCTGCTGCTTCGGCCCGCTTTTCTGGCTGAAGTGGATCGTGTCCTGGCGCGTTTGCGGCAAGACCTGGCCCGTTTTCCCGGTTTGCATGTGATCGTCGGCGTGCCGCGCCAGGTGGGGCATGACTGCTTCAATATGGCGGTGGTGCTGGCCGATGGCCAGGAAGCGGCCGCCTATGCCAAGCAGGAGCTGCCGAACTACGGCGTTTTTGACGAACCGCGCTATTTCACGCCAGGCCAGCACGCCGTGACCTTCACCGTTGGCCAGGTCTGTTTCGGGCTTGCCCTGTGTGAAGACGTCTGGTTTGCGCGCACGCCGCAAGCGGCGCAGCAGGCGGGTGCGCAATGCCTGCTGGTGCCCAATGCGTCGCCGTTTGAAATGGCCAAGCATGCGCAGCGGGCCGCGTCATTGGCGCAAACCGTCTGTGCGGACAGCAAGATGGCTTTGCTGTACACCAATCTGGTGGGCGGGCAGGATGAGCTGGTTTTTGACGGCGGTTCGTTCGCCATGGAAGCTGACGGCACGGTCAAGGCGCTGGCCAAGGCGTTCCAGGAAGACCTGCTGATGGTCGAGGTTGATGCCTCGGGGCGGATTCTGGGGCGTAGGGAAACCCCGCTGTCCGAAGAAGCCGAGGTCTATCAGGCCTTATCGCTGGGCGTGGCGGACTACGTGAAGAAAAATGGCTTCCCGGGTGTGCTGCTGGGGCTGTCCGGCGGCATTGATTCCGCCTTGGTGCTGGCCATTGCGGTGGATGCGCTGGGCGCGGACAAGGTGCGCGCGGTCATGATGCCGTCCCGGTATACCGCTGATATTTCCGCCATTGATGCCCGGGATATGGCGCAGCGCCTGGGTGTCCGCTACGATGAAATCGCCATCGCCAGCCTGGCTGAGGCCTTCGATGCCAGCCTGGCCGATACGTTCGCCGGTCTGCCCGCCGATGTGGCCGAAAAGAATATCCAGGCCAGGATCCGGGGCACGCTGCTGATGGCCTTGTCAAACAAGTTCGGCCCCCTGGTGCTGACCACCGGCAACAAGTCGGAGCTGACCACCGGCTATTGCACGCTG
The DNA here is from genome assembly GCA_041678365.1 of Pigmentiphaga sp. Lineage (GTDB taxonomy): Bacteria > Pseudomonadota > Gammaproteobacteria > Burkholderiales > Burkholderiaceae_B > Pigmentiphaga. Next base: position 5,937 of record JBAYOI010000084.1, read on the forward strand.
TATGGCGACATGGCGGGCGGCTTTGCGGTGCTGAAAGACCTGGTCAAGACCTGGGTTTACCGCTTGTCCCGATGGCGCAATACCCTGTCTCCGGTGATTCCGGAACGCATCATCACCCGGCCGCCCTCGGCCGAACTCCGGCCAGACCAGACGGATCAGGACTCCTTGCCGCCGTATGAGCTGCTTGATGACATCGTGCAGCGCTATGTGGAAAGAGGGCAGTCTCAGCAGGAAATCATTGCGGCGGGTTTGCCTGCCGATGAAGTCCGGCGCATCATCAAACTGCTGCGCATCAATGAGTACAAGCGCCGCCAGGCGCCGGTCGGCGTCCGTGTCAGCCCATGTGCTTTCGGCCGCGACTGGCGCTACCCGATTACCAATCGTTTTACCGAAACACCTATTGATAACCCATGACCACGGGCCTATGCGCGAGCCTCGCCTTTCAGGGCGAGGTCAAGCGAGGCAAATTTTAACCATGGCACCGCAGGTGCCCCCGTATTGTGGCGGAGAACTCCGGCCGATACGGTCGGAGTTCTCCACTGGACAGATCATGAAACAAGTCACTGCCATCATTAAACCCTTCAAGCTCGATGAAGTCCGTGAAGCCCTGGCTCAAGTCGGCGTCAACGGCTTGACGGTGACCGAAGTCAAGGGGTTTGGCCGCCAGAAAGGCCATACCGAGCTGTATCGCGGCGCCGAGTACGTCGTGGATTTCCTGCCCAAGATCCGCATTGAGATCGTGATTGCGGACACCTTGGTTGACCAAGTGGTCGAAGCCATCATCAAGGTGGCCCGCACCGGCAAGATCGGCGATGGCAAGATCTTCGTCACGCCGGTCGAGCAAGTGATCCGGATCCGCACCGGTGAAACCGGCGAAGCGGCGGTGTAATTGCTTGAAGTGCTTAGGTTTGGCTTTCTAAATTCTTTTTAGTTATAAAGAAATAGGGAAATACTGTTTTACCGGATATGAGCTGGCGCGGTACGGTAACGCTTCTCCTAGTTTTCCATTGCAAGGAATGCGTTCCGCCATGTTGAAGAAACTCTTAGTTGCCGCCGCTGTTACCGTGTCGGCGCTCTCCACCTTGCCTGCCCAGGCACAGCAGCGTCAAATTCTGAATGCTTCTTTTGACGTGGCGCGCGAGACCTTCGCCACGATCAATCCCAAGTTCATCGAGTACTGGAAGCAGAAAACCGGTGAAGACCTGAAGATTGATCAGTCTTTCGCGGGAACGTCGCGCCAGGCCCAGGACATTATCAACGGCAAGAAAGTGGATGTGGTGACCTTCAACCAGGTCACGGACATCGACATCCTCGCCAAGCGCGGCCTGCTCAAGAAAGACTGGCAGAAAGCGTTCCCGAACAACGCGTCGCCGTACTTCAGCACCATCGCCTTGCTGGTGCGCAAGGGCAACCCGAAGAACATCAAGAACTGGGACGATCTGGTCCGTGAGGACGTCAAGCTGGTGTTCCCGAACCCGAAAACCTCGGGCAATGCGCGCTACACCTACTTGGGCGCCTGGCTGTATGCCCATGAGAAGTTCAATGGCGATGAAGCCAAGATCCAGGAATTCGTTGGCAAAGTGCTGCGTAACGTCGTGAACTTCCCGACCGGCGGCCGGGGCGCTACGGTGGCCTTTGCCCAGAACGGCCAGGGCGATGCGCTGCTCACCTTTGAATCCGAAGTCATCAACATTGCCAACGGCCCCGAGTTCAAGTCGCATGAATTTGAAATCGTTGTGCCGCCGGTCTCTGTGCTGGCTGAGTTCCCGGTTGCCGTCGTTGACAAAGTGGCTGATGAAAAAGGCACGCGCGACGTGGTGACGGAGTACCTGAACTTCCAGTACACCCGCGAAATCCAGCTGCTGCTGACGACCTTCAATTACCGCGTCAACCATCCGGACGTCCGCAAAGTGGTTGAAGAGCGCTACGCCAAAACGCGTTTGATCGACCCGACCACGGTGTTGGGCGATTGGGACCAGATCCAGAGCGTTCACTTTGGCTCCGGCGGCGTGTTGGACAAGCTGTTGGCCAAACGCTAAGCTTCGCGTCACCGTTCATCCCCCGCCTTGCACGCTGCCTGGCGGGGTTTTCTTCTTCCCCTACCGCTGCCCGCCGTGTCTGCCTTCTCCTTCTTCAAGCGCCCGCCTGTCCTGCCCGGCTTCGTGCCGAGCTTTGGCTTTGCGGTGCTGTACCTGAGCCTGATCATCTTGATTCCGCTGGCCGCCTTGTTGCTCTACGTGAGCGATATGAGCTGGGCGCAGTATTGGAGAGCCATCAGCGACGCGCGCGTCCTGCAAAGTTACAAGGTGACGATTCAAGGCGCGCTGTATTCCACCGTCATTGTGTCCGTGATGGGTTTCTGGTGGGCCTGGATGATTACCCGCTATGACTTCCCCGGACGGCGCATCCTGGATGCCTTGATGGACCTGCCTTTTGCGCTGCCCACCGCGGTGGCGGGCATCACCTTGTCGGCGCTGTTCGTCAGCAACGGCTGGCTGGGGCAGTTCCTGGAGCCTTACGGCATCAAGATCTCCTATGCCTTTCCAGGTCTGGTGCTGGCCATGGTTTTCACCAGCATCCCCTTCATCGTGCGTTCGGTGCAGCCGGTGCTGGAAGACCTCGACGAAGGCTACGAAGAGGCCGCCAACACCCTGGGCGCGACCCGTTGGCAGACGTTCAGCAAAGTGGTGTTTCCGGCCGTGCTGCCCGCCTTGATTTCGGGCAGTTCCCAGGCCTTCATTCGCAGCCTGGGCGAGTTCGGCGCCGTCATCATGATCGCGGGCAATATCCCGTTTGAAACGGAAGTCACCTCATTGATGATTTTCGTGCGCTTGCAGGAGTTCGAGACCGGCGCGGCCACGGCCATTGCCTCCGTCGTGCTGGTGACCTCGCTGGCGCTGCTGTTCCTGCTGCATATGCTGCAAGCACGGCTTGCGCGCCGTTAATCACGCGGAGATTCTGATGAAAACAAGACGTCCTCAATCCGCGCATCAATGGCTGATCATCCTGCTGGGTCTATTGATGGCGCTGGTCATGCTGGTCCTGCCGCTGGCGCTGATTTTTTCAAAGGCGTTCAGCGAGGGCTGGAGCGTGCTGGTGCAGAACCTGTCTGAAGGATATATGCAGCACGCCATCGGCCTGACCGTCTTCACCGCCTTGATCTCGGTGCCGATCAACATTATTTTCGGCATTGCGATCGCCTGGTGCGTGACGCGCTATGAGTTTCGCGGGCGGCGCCTGCTGATGACCCTGGTGGACATCCCATTCTCCATGTCGCCGGTGGTGGCGGGCATGTGCTATCTGGCCTTGCTGGGCACGGAAACCGTGGTCGGCCAATGGCTGTACGGCAAGGACGTGCAGGTGATCTTCGCCTGGCCCGGCATCCTGCTCGTGACCCTGTTCGTCACGTCGCCGTATGTGGCCCGGATTCTGATTCCGCTGTTGCAGGCGCAAGGGACGGAGGAAGAAATCGCCGCCGTCTCACTGGGCGCGTCCGGCTGGAAAATCCTGACCCGCGTCACCTTGCCGAACATCAAGTGGGCCCTGCTGTACGGCGCGGTGATCACGAATGCCCGCGCCGTGGGGGAGTTTGGCGCGGTGTCGGTGGTGTCCGGCACCATCATGAATCAGACGCTGACGCTGCCTTTGCTGGTTGAACAGTTGAACAATGACTACAAGACCGCCGCCGCATTCACCGCGGCCGCCTTGCTGGCCTGCATCGCGATCCTGACGCTGTTGTTGAAGAGCTTGATGGAATATATCCAGAAAAAGAAACTGGAAGAAGCGCAGCGCGCGGTGTAAGGCCCACCCCCTGCTTCTCCCTTGTGGGAGCGAGCTCTGCTCGCGAATGTTCGCAAGAAAACGATTCGCGAGCAGAGCTCGCTCCCACAGAAGAAGCTCCGCCTATCCAGGACACCGCGGATCCGGCTTGGCCGGTCCGCCGGTGTCGCCCCCTTCTAGGGGGCGCGCGGAGCGCGTAGGGGGGTGGTCCTCATTGTCGTGGCGATTTCAACAGCACCAGCACCACGCCCGCTCCGCCGTCCTCGGGGCGGGCCTCGACGAAGGCCAGCACTTCGTCTTTCTGCACCAGCCAGCGGCGCACTTTTTCTTTCAGCACCGGGATGCGGTTGACCGAACCCAGGCCCTTGCCGTGGATGATGCGCACGCAGCGCAGTTCCTGCTTGACGCAGTGACGCAGGAAAGTCCCCACCGCGTCGCGGGCCTCCTCGACCCGCAGGCCGTGCAGGTCGAGCTGGCGCTGGACGGTCCAGTGGCCGCGCCGCAGCTTGCGCACGACGTCCTGCCCAATCCAGCTGCGCCGGTAGGACAGGGTGTCGTCGGTCTCGATCAGCCAGTCGTCGCCGAATTCATCAGAGACCGATTCCTTCAGCACTTCCTGTTCATCTTCCCAGCGCTTGAGCGGCAGGGGAGGCGGCGCGGACGGACGATGGGACACGCGCTCGTGCTTCGGGTGCAGCGGCTGGACTTCGCCAACCAAACGGCGAAAGTCCGCCGCCGCCTGTTGTTGCGCCTGGGCCTTGCGCGCCGCTTCCTGCCGGGCGGCCGCGGCCGCCTTTTCCTGAGCTTCAAGCGTCTTGCGCAGCGATTTCAGGTCCGCAAAGCCTTTGCCTCGATGTTTTGAAGACATGGCGCCCGCCTGCCTGCCGACCGCTCAGTCCTGGTCAAGCCAGCGCTGGGCGTCAAGCGCCGCCATGCAGCCGGTGCCGGCGCTGGTGATGGCTTGGCGGTAGATGTTGTCCTGCACGTCGCCGGCCGCGAAGACGCCGGGCACCGAGGTCATGGTGGCAAGCCCGTTCAGGCCGCTGCGCGTGA
>JBAYOI010000085.1:0-10625 GCA_041678365.1 Pigmentiphaga sp.
GAGGCGGGCAGCAAGTTGGTGAAGGCGGAATCGCTGGGCGTGACCATACTCAATGAAGCGGCCCTGTTGAACTTATTGGATTCAGCCATTTCTGAATGATCGAGGTGAACTATGCTTGCCATTATTGGCGGTAGCGGTCTTTATCAATTGCCTGGGCTTGCCGTGACGCGCCGACAGGTGGTCCGGACGCCTTACGGCGACCCCTCAAGCGCCATCACCTTCGGGAAAATAAACGGCGGCAAGGAATTGGCCTTTCTTGCCCGGCATGGGTTTGGCCATACGCTCGCCCCGCACCGGATCAACTATCGCGCCAATATGTGGGCCTTGAAGGAAATAGGCTGCACGGCGGTGCTGTCGGTGGCCACCGTGGGTGCGATCAGTCCCGAGTTTGGCAGCGGGCAACTGGTGGTGCCGGACCAGATCATTGACTACACCTATGGCCGGGCGCATACGTTTTTTGATGGCAAGGACCAAAGCGTGGTGCACGTGGACATGACCTGGCCGTACGACGCCGCGTGCCGGGCCGCCTTGCTGGAGGCAACGCAAGCCTTGGGCGTTGAGGCAAGGGATGGCGCCACCTATGCATGCACGCAAGGGCCGCGGCTGGAAACCGCCGCGGAAATCCGGCGTTACGGGCAGGACGGCTGCCAGGTGGTGGGCATGACGGCCATGCCGGAAGCCAGCCTGGCGCGGGAGCTCGGGCTTGCCTATGCGGCTCTGTGCGTGGTGGTCAACGATGCCGCCGGCGTTGGGGTGTCCACGGATGTGGTCAGCCTGGAAAGCGGCCAGGAAAAAGTGGATCGCGCCATGGAGCACGTCCATGACGTGATCGGCAAGTTGAGCGAAGCGCAGATGTAAACGCCGGGGCGGCGCGGGCCGCCGCTCATTGCAGGGCGGCCATCAGATCCCGTTCAAAGTCAAGCTGGCCGCGTGCGTCGTTCAACTTCAGGCCATCAATCAAAAAGCTGTCTTCAATCCGTTCGCCCAAGGTCATGACTTTGGCGGTTCGCAGATTGATGCCGTGCTTGACAAAGACCTGGGCCACCGCATGCAGGACGCCGGGCCGGTCACCGGCCGTGATGTTCAGAATCCAATGCTCGCCTTTTTCGTCCGAGCGCAACTCGATGGAGGGGCGGATCGGAAAAGCCCTGGATTGCCGGGAACGCGACGGACCAATGCAGGCGCGCTGGATCTCTGGCGCGGCCGGGGCGGCAAGCAGCCCGATCAGCTCATGCTCGATCAGATTCAGGAACGGGCGTTGCTCCTTCATTGATTTGTCGGACAGCACCATGAAGGTATCCAGCGCACGGTGGTTCTTCGTGGTGTGGATATGCGCATCAAGGATGCTGAGGCAGCGCTGTTCAAAATAGCCGCAGATCCGGGTGAACAGATCGGGGGCGTCCGGCGTGTAGACCACGACCTGAATGCCTTCGCCGTGCGGATGGTTGCGTGCCTTGACGATTGGCGTCTCCGTGTCCACCTTGTTGTAGAGGTGGCGGGTGTGCCAGGCGATTTCAGCCGCTTCATGCCGCAGGAAATAGCTCAGGCCCAGGGTGCTCCACAGGCGCTGGTGCGCGTTTTCCTCCACGCCGAACAGGCGCAGTTCGGCCAGTGCTTCTTTCTTGCGCTTGTCCAGCATGGCCTTGGAGTCCGGCGCGTCGCCGCCCAGCACGGCCTGCGCTTTATAGAACAATTCCTCCAGCAGGCGGGCTTTCCACGCATTCCAGACCTTCGGACTGGTGCCGCGAATATCAGCCACGGTCAGCAGGTAGAGCGCAACCAGGCGGCGGGTGCTGCCGATGTGCTGCGCAAAATGGAGCACCACCTCCGGATCGGACAGGTCTTTTTTCTGCGCCGCCATGGACATGGTCAGGTGTTCACGCACCAGGAACTCGACCAGATCGGTATCCTCCACGGACATGCCGTGATCGGCCGCAAATTGCCGGACCTCGTCCGCGCCGAGGGTGGAGTGGTCGCCGCCGCGTCCTTTGGCAATGTCGTGGAAGAGGGCGGCCACATACAGCAGCCAGGGCTGGTCGAAATCCGCCATCAGCTGGGTGCAGAATGGGTATTCATGCGCATGCTCGGCCATCGTGAAGCGGCGCAGGTTGCGGATCACGTTCAGGATGTGCTGGTCCACGGTATAGGCATGGAACAGGTCGTGCTGCATCTGGCCGACAATACGGCGGAAAGGGGGCAGATAGCGCGGCAGGATGCCGAGATCATTCATCTGGCGCAGCGCGTGGACAATGCCGCGCGGCTGCTGGAGAATGCTGAGGAAGGCATGCCGGTTGACCGGGTTGTGGCGAAAATGCTTGTCAATGTGCGTCCTGGCGTGCCAGAGCGCGCGCAGCATCGGGGCGGACATACCCTTGAGGCTGGCATGCTGCTGCAAGACCAGGAAGGCGCGCAGGATCAGCGTGGGCTTGCGGTCAAACGCGTCTTCCCGCACCGTATGCAGCAAGTCGTGCAGGCGGTAGAAATCCTGGTCAATCTCTTCGGCCAATTCGTCGGAGCGTTCGAACAGGCGTTCCTGAAGGTTCTGGATCAGCAGGGTGTTGAGCTGCGTCACCCGCTTGGCGGCCCAATAATAGCGTTGCATTAGCAGTTCGGACGGACGGCGGGGCCCGCTTGCGGCAAAGCCGTAGACCTTGGCCAGCGCGGGTTGAACGTCGAACAGCAGACGGTCTTCGCGGCGGCCCGCATGCAGGTGAAGCTCGATCCGCAGCCGCTGAAAAGCCAGTTCGGCGCGCCGCAAATAGCGGACCTCATCATTGGTCAACAAGCCCTGTTTGCCGATTTCCGCCCAGTTGTTGCCATAGCCCGCCGCGCGCGCCATCCATAAAATGACTTGCAGGTCGCGCAGGCCGCCGGGGGATTCCTTGCAATTGGGTTCCAGCGCAAAAGGCGTGTTGTCGAACTTGTTGTGCCGCTGCCGCATTTCAAGCAGCTTGGCGCGAAAAAACGCGTGCTTGTCGAGTTGGGCCTGGATGGCGCGCTCAAAGGCGCGCGCCAGGGTTGGATTGCCCGCCAGATAGCGGGACTCCAGCAGCGCCGTCTCAACCGTGATGTCCTTGGTGGCTTCCTCAAGGCATTCGGCAATGGTCCGGACACTGTGCCCGGGCTCCAGGCCCAGGTCCCACATCGCGGTCAACAGCTCGCTGATTTGCAGCGCTTCGGCTTCTGTGGCCGGGTGTTCGAGCAGGATCAGCAGATCGACGTCGGAGTGGGGGTAGAGTTCGCCGCGCCCATAGCCGCCAACGGCCAACAGCGCCGCCTTGGCGGGCAGCGGGTAGAGGGCAAGCAGCTCGTTCAGGCTGTGGTCCACAATCTCCGCCAGTTCCGTCAGCAGCAGGTCGCAGCGCAGGCTTTGGCGAAAGGCGCCGACGGCTTGCTCCTTGGCGTCCTGCAAGGATTGGCGTTGCTCGCTCAAGGCGCGCATCGAGGTGCTGAGCTGGGCGGAAATGGGCATGGCGACGGTCCTGGCGGATTAGGCGGGTGAAGCCGATTGAATGAAAGCCGGGGCGGCGGGCATGCCCGGCGAGACGGTCAGCACTTCATGGCCGGTGTCGGTCACCAGCACCGTGTGTTCCCATTGGGCGGACAGGCTGCGATCCTTGGTCACGACGGTCCAGCCATCGGCCAGGGTTTTGAGCTCTTTGCGCCCGGCGTTGATCATCGGCTCGATGGTGAAGGTCATGCCGGGCTGCAAGGCCACGCCGGTGCCGGGGCTGCCGTAATGCAGCACCATTGGTTCTTCATGAAAGCCGCGCCCAATGCCGTGGCCGCAGAATTCCCGCACGACGCTGTAGCCGAAGCTTTCCGCATACTGCTGGATGGCATGGCCGATATCGCCCAGATGGGCGCCGGGACGCACCTGCTGGATGCCCAGCCACATGGACTCGAAAGCCACCTGGGACAGCTTGCGCGCTTGCAGCTTGGCGTCACCCACCAGATACATCCGGCTGGTGTCGCCATGCCAGCCATCCTTGATGATGGTGACGTCGATGTTCAGGGCATCGCCGCTCTTCAGCGGCTTCTCATTGGGAATGCCGTGGCAGACCACCTGGTTGACCGAGGTGCAGATCGAGGCCGGGAAGGGCGGGTAGCCGGGCGGCGCATAGCCGATGGTGGCGGATTTGACCCGCAGTTCATGGGTCAGGTAGTCCAGGCAGAGCCGGTCCAGCTCGGCGGCGGTGACCCCGGGTTTGACGTGGGGAGTGAGAAAATCCAGGATCTGGGCGGCGGCCTGGCAGGCGGCGCGCATGCCTTGGATTTCTTCGGCGTTTTTGATGGTAATGCTCATGGCGGAAGATCAATTGTTGGTTGCTGGATGAAGCGAAGGGGCCTGGATGCCACTTCAGCTTGAACATTTGCTCCAGGAAATAGTAAGATTATAGGCTTGCTTGGAAATTGCTCTAGGCAAATTCAAATAGCGCGCTGCCTTACCCAGGGTGTTGCCGGATCCATGAATGATGAGCGAGTCAGATGATGAGTGAGTCAGAAGGGCGAGTCAGGAGGATCCGCGATGCTAGTGCAGTGCCAGACCCAACCCTCGGAGTTTATTATGTCCGTTACTATGCGTGAAATGCTGGAAGCCGGTGTCCACTTTGGCCACCAAACCCGCTTCTGGAACCCCAAGATGGCCCCCTTCATTTTCGGTCATCGGAACAAGATTCACATCATCAACCTTGAAAAAACCCTGGCCATGTACCAGGACGCCATGACCTATGTGCGTCAACTGTCGCAACGGGGTGGCACGGTTCTGTTCGTCAGCACGAAGCGCGCCGCGCGCGACATCATTGCTGAAGAAGCGCAGCGTTGCGGCATGCCCTACGTCGACAGCCGCTGGCTCGGCGGCATGCTGACCAACTTCAAGACGGTCAAGACCTCGATCAAGCGCCTCAAGGACATGGAAGCCCAGCAGGCTGAAGGCGTCACCGAGCGCATGACCAAGAAAGAAGCGCTGATGTTCCAGCGTGAACTGGACAAGCTGAACAAGTCGATCGGCGGCATCAAGGACATGAACGGCCTGCCCGACGCCATCTTCATCATCGACGTCGGCTACCACAAGATCACCGTCACCGAAGCCAAGACGCTGGACATCCCGGTGGTTGCCGTGGTTGATACCAACCATAGCCCGGACGGCGTTGCGCACGTCATTCCCGGCAACGATGACTCCTCGAAAGCCATTGCCTTGTACGCCCGCGGCGTTGCCGATGCGGTGCTGGCCGGTCGTGAGCAGGCTTTGCAAGGCGTGGTTGAAGCCGCTGCCGAAGACGACGAATTCGTTGAAGTGGTCGAAGGTGAAAACTGATTCATCAAACTGAATCAGTGACCCTGCTATATTTGTTTGAAGGGGCCTAGCGCCCCTTCTTTTTAGACAATGAGTTTGCCGGGCAGGTAAAAAACACGCTTGGCGGCTCTGCAATGAGGAAGAATCATGGCCGCAATTACCGCTGCACTAGTTAAAGAACTGCGCGAAAAAACCGACGCCCCCATGATGGAGTGCAAAAAAGCCTTGACGGAAGCCGACGGCGACATCGTCAAAGCGGAAGAACTGCTGCGCGTCAAGCTGGGCAGCAAAGCCAGCAAGGCTGCCACGCGCGTGACCGCTGAAGGGCTGGTTGGCGTGCACATCGCTGAGGCCGGCAATGCCGGTGCGCTGGTTGAAGTCAACTCTGAAACTGACTTCGTTGCCAAAAACGACGACTTCATCGCGTTCACCCATGACATCGCCAAGCTGATTGCCGAAGCCAAACCCACTGACGTGGCCGCGCTGAGCGCCTTGCCGTTCCGCGACGGCACGGTGGAATCGGTGCGCACCGCGCTGATCGGCAAGATCGGCGAGAACATCTCGGTTCGCCGCTTCCAGGTGATTGACACCGCCAACAAGCTGGCCAGCTACATCCACGGCGGCCGGATCGGTGTGCTGGTCGAGTTCAGCGGCGACGAAGCCCTGGGCAAAGACATCGCCATGCACGTGGCCGCCACCAAGCCGAAAGCCCTGAACGCCAGCGGCGTTGCCGCGGAAGAAATCGAGCGCGAGCGCTCGGTGGCGGCGCAGAAAGCGGCGGAATCCGGCAAGCCCGCTGAAATCGTTGCCAAGATGGTTGAAGGCACGATCCAGAAGTTCCTGAAGGAAGTGACCTTGCTGTCGCAGCCTTTCGTCAAGGACGACAAGCAGTCGGTCGAACAGGTGCTGAAGTCCAAAGGCTCCGACGTGCAGCAGTTCGTGCTGTATGTGGTGGGTGAAGGTATCGAGAAAAAAGAAGACGATTTCGCTGCTGAAGTGGCCGCCCAGGCCGCTGCTGCCCGCGGCTGATCAAGCTCGACAATTCGTTGTGAATGGAAACACCCCTCACGGGGTGTTTCCGCATGTTGTATAAACAAAACTGGCCAGACAGTAACGGAGAATTTATGACGGTCGAATCTAGCGCCGCCGAGCCACGGGCAGGGGCATACAAACGGGTATTGCTGAAACTGTCTGGTGAAGCCCTCATGGGCGATGATGCTTTTGGCATCAACCGCAGCACGATTGACCGGATGGTCGAAGAAATTGCTGAAGTGGCCGAGCTGGGCGTTGGCCTGGCGCTGGTGATTGGCGGCGGCAATATTTTCCGTGGCGTGGCCCCCGGCGCGCAAGGCATGGACCGTGCCACCGCGGATTACATGGGCATGATGGCCACCATCATGAATTCGCTGGCGCTGCAGGATGCGCTGAAGCGCCGCGGCCTTGACGCGCGCGTGCAATCGGCCCTGACCATTGACCAGGTCGTGGAGCCCTACATTCGCCCCAAGGCCCTGCGTTATCTTGAAGAGGGCAAGGTCGTGATCTTCGCCGCGGGCACCGGCAACCCCTTCTTTACCACGGATACCGCCGCCGCGCTGCGCGGTGCGGAAGTGGGCGCTGAAATCGTCTTGAAGGCAACCAAGGTCGATGGGGTTTATACTGCCGATCCGAAAAAAGATCCGACCGCGACGCGTTATGCGCGCATCAGCTTCGATGAAGCCATTGTGCGCCGTCTTGAAATCATGGATGCAACGGCGTTTGCGCTGTGCCGCGATCAAAAGCTTCCCATCAAGGTTTTTTCCATCAACAAGCCGGGTGCGCTGAAGCGCGCCGTGCTGGGAGAAGATGAGGGAACCCTGGTTCACGTTTAAATCACTATCGATTGAGGGAGAGTCTCATGAGCGTATCCGACGTCAAGAAGAACGCGGAAACCAAAATGGGCAAGTCCATTGAAAACCTGAAAACCAACTTGCACAAAATCCGTACGGGCCGTGCCAGCGCAGGGATTCTGGACCATGTTCAAGTGGAATACTACGGTTCGCCCGTGCCCATCAGCCAGGTTGCCAACGTGTCGGTCATTGACGCGCGCACGCTGGGCGTCCAGGTTTGGGAAAAGAACATGGCCGCCGTGGTTGAGAAAGCCATTCGCGAGTCCGATCTCGGCCTGAACCCGCAGTCGATGGGCGAGCTGCTGCGCGTGCCGATGCCCGCGTTGACCGAAGAGCGCCGCCGCGAGCTGACCAAGGTGGTCAAGTCCGAGGGCGAAGACACGAAAGTCGCGGTTCGCAACCTGCGCCGCGAAGCCAACGAACAGCTGAAGCGCCTCCTCAAGGACAAGGAAATCTCCGAAGACGAAGATCGCCGCGGCCAGGATGAGGTGCAGAAACTGACTGACCGCTACGTTAGTGAAATCGATAAGATCATTACTGACAAAGAAGCTGAGATCATGAAGGTCTGATGCCCTTCATTCGGCAGGACGCGGACCCCGTCTGGCATGGGGTCCGCCTTGATTGGGAGTTTCGCCCTTGAGTTCCACGCTCGGTATTCCCGTTACCGACAGTATTCCCGGACACATCGCCATCATCATGGATGGAAATGGCCGATGGGCCACCCGTCGCTTTCTCCCCCGTGTTGCCGGGCACCACCGCGGTGTCGAATCCGTGCGTAAAACGGTGGAAGCGTGCGCCAAGCGCGGTGTGAAATTCCTGACGCTGTTTGCCTTCAGTTCGGAAAACTGGCGGCGTCCGACAGAAGAAGTCTCGGTATTGATGAACTTGTTCGTCACGGTCCTGGAGCGGGAAGTGAACAAGCTCCACCGCAATGGCATTTGCCTGCGGGTCGTCGGTGATCTTAGCGCCTTCGATCCAAAGCTGCAGGCGCTGATCCATGACGTGCAATTGCGTACCGCTGGCAATACGCGGCTGACCCTGACGATTTGCGCCAATTATGGCGGCCGTTGGGACGTGCTGCAGGCCACCCGCCAACTGCTGGCCGAAAATCCCGGCCTGGCCGCTGACCCGAGCCGTCTCCAGGAGAGTGATCTGGCCAGGCACCTGGCGCTGAGCTATGCGCCGGAGCCGGATCTGTTTATCCGTACGGGCGGAGAGAAGCGAGTGTCCAATTTCCTGATCTGGCAACTGGCTTACACTGAGCTCTACTTCACTGATTGCTACTGGCCTGATTTCAATGCCGCGGAGCTGGATAAGGCGATCCTGTCCTATCAACAACGCGAACGCCGTTTTGGCCGGACCAGCGAGCAGGTCACCCAATCCAATGCAGAGCAAGCGATCAATAGCTGACCCCGGGCCTATGCGTAAGCCTCGCCCTTCAGGGCGAGGTCAAGCGAGGCAAGTTTTAAATACGGCACCGCAGGTGCCCCCGTATGGTGGCGGAGAAGCGCCAGCCGATACGGACGGAGTACTTCACCCTCTATGCTTTTACCCCGTATCCTGACCGCACTGGCGCTGTTGCTGGTGTTGGGAACCGTCCTGCTTGTGCCGGATCCGTTGGCGTTCGATCTTTTCATGGCCCTGGCAGTCTCGGCGGCGTTATGGGAGTGGCTGCGCTTGAGCCTGGCCGATGCGCGGGATGGGTCGAGCCAATCCCGGGCCGCTGTCTGGCTGGCGCTGGGCTTTGGCCTGCTGCTGATCGCCTTGCGGACCTTGCCCAGCGGACGGCCCGCGCTGGACTGGCTGGGAGACAGCCCGTTGTTTCCCGCCCTGAGCTTCTGGTGGGTGGTGGTGTTGATCCCGTTCTATCTCAGAAAGGCGGATCCCGCGCAAGCGCCGCGCAGCCCGGGCCTGAGTCTGTTTGCGCCGTTTGCCTTGTTTGGCGCCTGGTACGGTGCCGTGGCGGCCTTCGAACAAGGGCCGCTGTTTCTGCTCAGTCTGCTGGCCCTGGTGTGGGTGGCGGATATTGGCGCCTATTTCATTGGCCGCCGTTTTGGCCGCCGCAAGCTGGCCCCCGCCATCAGCCCGGGAAAATCCATTGAAGGGGCAATCGGCGGCTGTGCTCTGTCGGTGGTGTTCGTGCTGATCAGCGCCGCCTACCCCGGCACGTTCGGCGCGGCGCTGGTGGCGCGCTGGGGCGTGGTGCTGGCGGCGGTGTTTGCCGCCGTGCTGGCCATTATTTCCGTGGGCGGAGACCTGTTCGAATCGCTGTTGAAGCGCCGGGCGGGCCGCAAGGACTCAAGCAGCTTGCTGCCGGGGCATGGCGGCGTGCTGGATCGCATTGACGCCCTGATTCCTGTTCTGCCCGTCACCGTGGTTCTGCTATGAAGCGTACCGTGACGGTGCTGGGGTCGACCGGGTCGATTGGCCGCAGCACGCTGGACGTCATTCTGCGGCACCCTGACCGATACGCCGTGCATGGGCTGTCCGCGCACAGCCGCATGGAGGCGCTGGCGGAGCAAGCGGCCGCCAGTCAGGCCCGCGTGGTGCACGTGCCGGATGAAGCGGCGGCGGACTGCTTCAAACGAGCCTGGGTCTATAGCCAGCCGTGTCCGCAGATCTGGGTCGGCAGTGAGCGTTTGTGCGAGCTGGCCCGCGATCCCGCCTCGGATTCCGTCATGGCCGCCATTGTCGGCGCGGCCGGGCTGCCGTCGGCGTTGGCGGCGGCGCAGGCGGGCAAACGCGTCCTGCTGGCCAATAAGGAGGCCCTCGTTGTCGCGGGCCGTTTATTCATGGACGCCGTGCACGAGTCGGGCGCCGAACTGTTGCCCATTGACAGCGAGCACAACGCGATCTTCCAGTGCCTGCCGCAGCGTTCTGACAAGGCGCGGCCGCCCAGGTCCGCGCAAGTCGGCGTCGAAAAATTGATTCTGACCGCGTCGGGCGGACCGTTCCGGACGGTGGCGCTGGACGCGCTGGCGCAGGTCACGCCGGAGCAGGCATGCAAGCATCCGAACTGGTCAATGGGGAAAAAGATTTCCGTTGATTCCGCCACGATGCTGAACAAAGGGCTTGAAGTCATCGAGGCGCACTGGCTGTTTTCCATGCCCGCCTCGCGCATCAAGGTCGTGATCCATCCACAAAGCGTCGTGCACTCCATGGTTGAATACACCGATGGATCGGTGCTGGCCCAGTTGGGGCAGCCGGATATGCGCACGCCGATTGCCTACGGCCTGGCCTATCCGGAACGCGTTGAAGCGGGCGTGTCGCCGCTGGACCTAATCGCGCATGGGCGCCTGGATTTCGAAGCGCCGGATCTGGCGCGCTTCCCCTGCCTGGGGCTGGCCTTCAAGGCGCTTGAGTTGGGGCAGGGGGCTTGTGTGTCATTGAACGCCGCCAATGAAGTTGCGGTGGCGGCTTTTTTGTCGCGGCGCTGCGCATAC
>JBAYOI010000086.1:0-10511 GCA_041678365.1 Pigmentiphaga sp.
CCGCCTCCCGGCGCTGCTCGATGCGCGCCGTCAGGCTCTCCCAGCGGGGATCCCGCCAAACCCCACCCAGCGCGGACTTCCAGGCGGCTGGCAGCCGCTCAAGAAACGCGCTGACCGGTTCTGCCAGTTGCGACGGCGACGCCTCAGGAAAAAGGGGCAGACTCATGCGAAGAACAAACGCTGAAGCTCCTTGCCGGGCTGCGGCGCCTTGACAAAGGCTTCGCCCACCAGGAAGGCATGAACTTGATTCTCACGCATCAGCTGGACGTCTTCCACCCCCAGTATGCCGCTCTCGGTAATCACGCGCTTGCCCGCGGGAATCCGCGGCAGCAGATCCAGCGTATTGTTCAGCGAAACCTCAAAGGTGCGCAAATTGCGGTTATTGATGCCCAGCAGCGGCGTCTTCAGCGTCAGGGCAAGATCCAGCTCTTCCGCGCTGTGTACTTCAACCAGCACGTCCAACCCCAAGCCCAGCGCCACCGCTTCCAGATCCGCCAACTGCTTGGCGTCGAGCGCCGCCACGATCAGCAGCACGCAATCTGCGCCCATGGCCCGCGCTTCGACCACCTGGTAGGGATCAATGATGAAATCCTTGCGGATTACCGGCAGCGCGCATGCCGCCCGCGCTTGACGCAGATAGTCCGGGGAACCCTGGAAGAATTGAACGTCGGTCAGGACGGACAGGCAGGCCGCGCCATGCTCGGCATAGTCCTGGGCAATCTCCGCTGGATTGAAGTCTTCACGCAGAATGCCTTTGGACGGCGAGGCTTTTTTGATTTCGGCAATGACGCCGGGCAGGCCCGCGGCGATCTTGGCTTCAATCGCCGCGCCAAACCCGCGCACGTCCTGACGCGCCTCGGCTTCGCGACGCAGATCCGCTTCGCTGCGCAAACGCCTTGCCACGGCGATTTCTTCCGCCTTGACGTCCAGAATCTTGTTCAAAATATCCGACATTGTGCTTCCTCAAGCCTTGCCCGCCGCTTGGCGGGTAAAGTTCACGAATTCATCCACTTTGGCCCGCGCGGCGCCCGACGCCACCAGTTCAAACGCCTTCTTGATGCCGTCTTCAATGGAGTCTGCGACGTTACCGGCATACATGGCCAGGCCCGCATTGAACACGACGATGTCGCGCGCCGGTCCCGCTTCGTTCGACAAGGCGCGCAAGACCATTTCGCAGGACTCTTCCCGATTGCTCACGCACAAGCTGCGGTTCGACGCCATCGGCAAGCCATAATCCTCCGGGTGAATCTCATACTCGCGCACGTCGCCATTGACCAGCTCGCCCACCAGCGTAGCACTTCCGAGCGAGGCCTCGTCCATGCCTTCCAGACCGTGCACCACCAGCACATGCTTGGAGCCCAGCCGCTGCAACACCCGCACCTGGATGCCGACCAGATCGGGATGGAACACGCCCATCAACTGGTTCGAGGCATTGGCCGGATTGGTCAGCGGCCCGAGGATATTGAAAAGGGTGCGCACACCCAGCTCCTTGCGGATAGCCGCCACATTCTTCATGGCGGCATGGTGGGCGGGGGCGAACATGAACCCGATGCCGGTGGCTTCGATGCACTCGGCCACCGCCGAGGACGGCAGCATGATTTCCGCGCCGAGCGCCTCCAGCACGTCCGCGCTGCCGGACGAGGACGACACGCTGCGGTTGCCGTGCTTGGCGATTTTTGCGCCGCCCGCCGCGGCCACGAACATGGCCGACGTGGAAATGTTGAATGTATGCGCGCCGTCACCGCCGGTGCCACACAGGTCAACCAGCCGGTCCGGATCCTCCACGTGGATCTGATCCGCAAACTCGCGCATGACTTCCGCCGCCGCGGTGATCTCGCCAATGGTTTCCTTCTTGACCCGCAAACCCATGATGATGGCCGACGCAATCACCGGGCTGACTTCACCCTTCATCAGTTGACGCATCAGGTGCAGCATTTCATCGTGGAAGATTTCTCGATGCTCAATGCAGCGCACCAGCGCTTCCGTGTAGGTAATGGACATAATGGAGTTCCCTAAATCCTTAGCAAATCTTGAGTGAAGGCTCAGCCCTTCAGGAAGTTGTTCAACAAGGTGTGTCCATGCTCACTGAGCACCGACTCGGGGTGAAACTGCACGCCATAAATGGGCAGCGAACGGTGCCGCACGCCCATGATTTCACCGTCCTCCGTTTCCGCCGTGACTTCCAGACAGTCAGGCAGGCTCTCGCGCTCAATGGCCAGCGAGTGGTAGCGCGTGACCGGGTACGGTGAAGGCAGGCCGGTGAAAACGTCAGTGCCACGATGCGTGATCAAGGAGACTTTGCCATGCATCATCTGCTTGGCGCGAATGACCTTGCCGCCAAACGCCGCGCCAATCGCCTGATGGCCCAGGCAGACGCCCAGAATCGGCAGCTCACCCGCCATGGCCTGGATCAACGGCACGGAAATGCCGGCTTCAGCCGGTGAGCACGGGCCCGGACCGACGCAGAGATGGGTCGGCTTCAGGGCACGGATTTCATCGATGGTGATCTGGTCGTTGCGCGCCACCTCGACCTGGGCTCCCAGCTCGCCAAAATACTGGACGATGTTGTAGGTAAACGAGTCGTAGTTATCGAGCATCAGGAGCTTATGCATGATGGACCGCTGCTTGGTAAAGGTGACGAAGGGAAAAGGCGTGAACAGGCGCAGCGCGCACAATGGCGGGGCGCTGTGTGTAACGACGATGAGAGGGGGGATAAGACATCGGGCAATCTCCTGAGTGCTTGGAGCCGCCGTGCCGGAGAGTCAACTGCTGTACCTTGCCACCGAGACGGCGGCAGGGCGCGGTTCGAGCAACCGCAACGACGTGCCGCTTCCTTATTGGAAGCGCCACCACTGTGCTACGTTGATCGAAACGCTGGAGTTCATGGATAAAACCAAAACCTAAACGTGAGCTGAACCGGATGCTGCCACGAAAAAGAAGCAGCTTGATATCCGGCTAATCTTAACATGCCATCCGCCCGTGCCGTCCAGTGTTCCGGCGATTTGGGAAAATCCGATGCGGGCGCTTGGCGCGCTCAGTCCAGACCCAGACCGAAGCGGGCCGCGCACCAAGCGGCTTCCGCACGCGAGCAGATGCCCAACTTGCGGTAAATCCCTTTGATATAGCTGCCTATCGTGCCTTCGGACAGCTTCAGCATCACAGCGACTTCGCGATTGCTCAGGCCCCGCCCGATCAGGAACAGCACTTCCCGCTCACGTTCGGTAAGGTGGACGTCATCACCGGCGTCCACGGGGCCCGTCAGGCGGAAATGGCCCATGATGCGGCGCGCCACGGACGGCGATAGCGGCGGAATGCCTTCCGCCAGCAGGGTCAGTTGCCGGATCAGCACTTCCGTTGAAGACTCTTTCAACAGGTAGCCGGTGGCGCCTGCCGCCAGCGCCTTGATGATGGACGTGTCATCCCCCATCACGGTGGTCACGACGCTGAAGGTCTCGGGTTGCCGACTGCGCAGCTCCCTCACGATTTTCAGGCCGGACCCATCAGGCAGACCCAGGTCAATCAGGGCCAGGTCAAACGTCTGCGCCGCCAATTGCGCCATGCCGGTGCGAACACAGGACGCTTCTTGAACCGCGCAAGCCCCAAAAGCGGCGCGAACGATCCCAGCCAGCCAATTGCGCGTTTCTTCAAGGTCTTCGACGATCAAGATGCTTTGCATATTCTTAGCCACTGCCGGGTTATCGCGGATCAAACAACGCTATTTTTTACCGTAATAACTGGTAACGTATCACGTTATGCGGGAAAAGCGCCAACAATCGGCGCACAGGATGTCTGCCTTATGCGCCATAGAACCGACCCTTCCCTGATCCTCTCCCTGGCCGCGCTGATCGCCATCTCGGTCACCGCGGCCGTCCTGCTTTTCGCCTTGCAGCAGCCCTGGACAGGGCTGTCGCTGGCCGTTCAGGACCAGCGCATCGTCATTCATCGTGCGCAGGGCCCCGCTCAAGGCATCCCGTCCGGCACGGGGCTGGAAACCATATCGGCTCATGGCCAGGAGATCCGCCTTGAAACGCTGGATCTGGCGCCGGAACCAGACGGCGCCATGGGCGACTATCCCACCTACCGCCGTTTTCTTGCGCGGCAGGACGCCTTGTCGGAAATTCTGCGCCAGGACACCGTCCAGTTGGGCCTGGACAACGGCGGTACCGTCCAGATCACGCCCGAGCATCGGCGCCCCTTGCGCACCCTGCCCGTCGCCTTTTGGGTTCAACTGGCCGTCGGGGTCGTCGCCTGGCTGATTGCCGCCAGCGTTTTTGCCTTTCGCCAGACGGAGCATTCGGCGCGCTATCTGCTGCTGTCAGGCGCGGCCACCCTGACGTTTTCTCCGTTGGCAGGCGTTTACTCCACCCGCGAACTGGCCCTGCCCGCCCCGCTGTTCCAATGGATCAGCGACCTCAACTTCTTCGGCGGCAGTGTTTTCATTGCCTGCTTTGTCGCGCTGTTGCTGCACTATCCGCGCCGGATCGGCCCCGCCTGGCTCGCGCCCGCCGTGCTGGCGGTGTTTGTCGGCTGGTTTATTGCCCAGCAACTGGGCGTCTTTGAAGACATGACCTTTGCCCGCCGCTTCCTGGTCATGATCGGCACCTTGACCACCTTTGCCCTGGCGGGCTGGCACTGGTATTTGTCGCGGCGCGACCCGGCCACACGCGCCGCGCTGCAATGGTTCCTGCTGTCGTGGGTGGTGGGCACGGGCTTGTTCGCGCTGTTCATCTTCCTGCCCCAACTGTTCGGCATCGATACCTCCGGCCTGCAAGGCTACGCCTTCTTGCTGTTCCTGCTGGTTTATGGCGGGCTGGCCTCCGGCATCTTGCGCTATCGCCTGTTTGAACTCGACCGCTGGTGGGCAGGCGCCTTCCTGTGGCTTTTCGTTGCGCTGATGCTGATCGGCCTGGACTTCCTCTTCCTGCTTGTGCTGCACCTCTCTTCCGAAGTCTCGCTGGCGCTGGCGCTGCTCATCTGCGGCGTGATCTGGCTGCCGCTGCGCGGCCTGATCTGGCGCCTGCTGTTCAACCGGCGCGGCACCGACGCCCGGCTGGCGCGCTTTCGCCAAATCACCGACGTCGCGCTGGCGCCGCCCGGCGCCAATCAACTGGCCCGCTGGCAAGCCTTGCTGTCCTCGGTATTCCAGCCGCTGCATATTGAACCGAGCCCGGACACCGACGCCACCGCCCTGAAGGAAGAAGGGTTAGCGTTGCTGATTCCCGGCGCCGACGGCTTGCCCGGGCTGCGGCTGGCCTATGCCGACGGGGGCCGCCGCCTGTTCAGCCCGCGTGACCGAGAGCTGGCGCAGGAATTGGTTGATATGTTGAATGCGGCCGCCGAGAGCCGCGCTTCCTATGAAAAGGGCGTGCTCACCGAACGCGGCCGCATTGCGCGCGACATCCATGACAATATTGGCGCGCAGTTGATGATCGCGCTGCACAGCCCTACGCCGGAGAACAAGGACACCGTGATCCGCGACACCATCCAGAGTTTGCGCAGCATTATTGATGACAGCGCGGCGCAGGCCGCGTCCTGGCAGGAGGCACTGGCCGACTTGCGCCAGGAAACCGCCGAGCGGCTGCAGACGGCGGGCCTTGAGCTGGATTGGCAGGAAACCCCGGACGCCCTCTCCGCACCGCTGGCGGCCCCCGGACTGCACACCGTGCGCTCCATCCTGCGCGAAGCGGTGACCAACGCGTTGCGGCACGCCGACGCCAGCAGGGTGAAGATCCGTGTCAGCGAACGCCACGGCCATCTTCACTTGACCATTCAAGACAATGGCAAGGGGCTTGGCCCTGAGGCTCCCCGACGGGGTAATGGCTTGGCCAATATGCGGTCGCGGGTGGAAGCCGCGGCGGGCCGGATTGAACTGAGCGATACCGCGCCGGGCCTGCGCCTCACGGTTGAGCTGCCGCTGTAAGAGCGGCCACTGCTACGCACGAAAACCGCCCCCGGAGCCATCAGGCGGCGGGGGCGGCTGGATGCATCGACGAGGACGAAGGCCGATGAGGCAAGCCTTCGCCAGGTGTGCGTCAGCGAGTCAGATGAAAGGCGCCATTCGTGACCGTACGACTGGTTTTGTCAACGTTACTATCGCCCGCTCCCAGCGTGGCGGTGAACGTACCCGCCACTTCAGTAGCCGTCAGAATGCTGACGTTGATCGAGCATGTCCCTTTGTTGTTGGCGCTGGTCCAGGCGTCAATTCCCCCCAACACGCTATATTGAACAAAGACACCGGCCGTCGTATTGCACGTTTGGGCGCCCAGCTGAGGTTGGACCACCATATCCCACTTCGGTCCCAACCCCATCGGCATGGCCATGATGGTGATCACCCCGCCCGGGCCATTCGTCGCCGAGGCGACGGCCGTCGCTTTTTGCTGTGTGCCGCTGATCGTGCCGGTCACGCCCTTGTCACCGCCCAGCGCGGCTGGTACTTCCCCGGTACCTCCCGTATCTCCGTTGTCGCCACCGTTGTCATCGTCGTCCGACATCGCTTCCGGATTGGTCGTCAGCATGACGAGATCACACGAGCTCTGCTGTCCCGGGCAGTCCTCCCAGTGTTTGCTGATCAGGATGGACACCCCCGGCAGGGGATAGTCGGAACCATCCACTTTCTTCCATTGGCGGCGCAGACTGGCCAGTTTGTCGATCTCGTTCTCGACTTCCTGGGGGTTGAAACTCACATAGGCATAGTGCGCCTTGTTCCGCTCGGCCAAGTCGGTTTCAGCGTAGTCGATCTCCTGATAGTAGCTGGCTTCGTCAAAGGCTTTCAGGGTGTAGACGCCATCGTTCTTGTTATCAATCGTGATCTCGCCCGTTACCTTGTTGACCCTGAGCAGGTAAGCCAGCTCACTGTTGGACACTGGGAAAGCAAGGCTCAGGTCCCCAGGGTGATCATCATCCACAGGGGTGGACGCCACGTCAAACTCGATCTCGTCACCGTTGACCCGGTAGGCGGCGGCTGTCGCTTTAGCTGCGGCGGCAGCCGCCGGCGCGGCCGCAAAGTCATCCACCAGCTTCGCAATAAACTGCTTGCACTCGTCCTGGCAGCCCTCTTCTGAAATGCCGAGATCGTCACCGCCGCCCGGGTTGCCGTTATTGTTGTTGTCGTCGCCGCCACACGCCGCCAGCGCAGCGGCCATGAACGCGGACAGGCACAAGGTGGACCAACGCGAACGCTGGAATAAGGTTGTTGTTGTCATGAGAGCCCCCTCCTGAATGTATAAGCCCACTGACAGCCTAACTGTGCCTGTTGTTTTTCGTTACCCCCTGAACAGGGGGGTGTATACGGGGGCACCTACGGTGCCGTATTTAGAAACTTGCCTCGCTTGACCTCGCCTTGAAGGATAAGCCCGGACTTAAAACAGTGCCTGCGCACGGTTTTAAGCCTGGCGCATCCGAGCGGCATGTAGGTCGCGAAGTGGACGAGGCCTGCGCATCGGGGCGGGGTCAGGATGACTGATCAATACAGCATCCGGCAGCGGATCGTGCCTTCGATCGCATTCAACGCGTTGACCACACTGGCGCATTCCGCCGCGTCAACATCGATCACCACATACCCCACATTCTCATTGGTTTGCAGATATTGCGCGGCAACGTTCAGACCGGCCTGCGAGAAGCACTCGTTGATGCGGGTCAGCATGCCGGGCACGTTCGCGTGAATGTGCAGCAGGCGGCATTTGCCCGCATGCGAAGGCAGGGATACTTCGGGGAAGTTGACCGCCGAGGCGGTGGAGCCATTATTGCTGTAGCGGATCAGCTTGGCGGCCACTTCAACGCCGATGCTGGCCTGTGCTTCCATCGTGGAGCCGCCGATGTGCGGCGTCAGGATGACGTTGTCGAAACGCAGCAGCGGCGAATGGAACGGGTCCGCATTGCTGGCGGGCTCCTCCGGGAAGACGTCGATGGCAGCGCCATGCAAGTGCTTGCGTTCCAGCGCATCGGCCAGGGCGTCCAGGTCCACCACGGAACCGCGCGAGGCGTTGATCAAATGGCTGCCCGGCTTCATCCGCGCCAGTTGCGCCGCGCCGATCATCATGCGGGTTTCGGGCGTAGCGGGCACGTGCAGGCTGACCACGTCAGCCGCTTCCAGCAGCAGATCCAGACTACCCGCCGGTCGCGCATTGCCAAGCGCCAGCTTGTTTTCCACATCATGGTAGATCACGGTCATGCCCAACTGTTCGGCCAACACGCCAATTTGCGTGCCGATATGGCCATAGCCGATGATGCCCAGCGTTTTGCCGCGCACCTCAAACGCGTTGGACGCGCTTTTGGCCCAGCCGCCGCGATGCAGCACCGCGTTCTTTTGCGGAATGCCGCGCATCAGCATGATGGTTTCGCCCAGCACCAGCTCAGCCACGCTGCGTGTGTTGGAGAACGGCGCATTGAACACCGGCACGCCCTTGCGGGCGGCTGCGCGCAGATCAACCTGATTGGTGCCGATGCAGAAACAACCGATGGCAATCAGCTTCGGCGCCTGCGCCAGGACCGCCTCGGTCAGGCGGGTCCGGGAGCGGATGCCGACAAAGTGCGCATCGCGCAGCGCCTCCACCAGTTCATCGCCCGCCAGCGCCCCGGCGTGGGTCTCCACATTGGTGTAGCCGTCGCGCGTCAGCGCCTCAATGGCAGAAGGATGAATGCCTTCGAGCAAAACGAACTTGATTTTGTCTTTGGCGAACGACTGTTGTGGCAGCTTCATGGTGGATCCCTAAACATGGACAAAGAGAATTCCGGCGCATTACGACATCCGTTCTTTAATCATACTTGTTCCGTCGCCGGGATTCTTGATGAAGCGCCTATAAGGGGGTTGCGGGCAAGGCCCGCCCCCGACGCCGCTTCTTATTCCATCTTGATGTTGGCGGCCCGGATCAGCTGCCCCCAGCGGTCAATTTCCTCCCCGATGTAACGGCGAAACTCGGTGGGGGACGACGGGACCGGCTCCGCGCCGAAGCGGGCCAGTTGTTCCTGCACTTCCTTCGAGCGGAAGCCCTTCAGGATCACCGCGCTGAGCTTGTCCACGGCCTCTTGCGGCATGCCTGCCGGACCCACGACGCCGAACCAGGCCGGGCTGTCAATTTGCGGATAACCGCCCTCGCCCATGGACGGCACCTCGGGCAACAACGGGGTCCGGTCTTTGCGAGTAATGGCAATGGCTTTGATCCGGCCAGTGGGCAGGTGCTGGATGGCCGTGGCCAGCGAGGTTTCAATGAACAGCATGACCGACCCCGCCAGCAAGCCCTGCGCGGCGGGCGTGGTGCCGCGATACGGCACGTGGGTCAGTTGGATGCCCGCAGTGTGGTTCAACGATTCGCCGACCATGTGGCCCACCGAGCCCACGCCCGCCGACGCGTAGGTCACTTTGCCGGGGTTTTCTTTGGCGTAGGCGATCAAGCCTTTCAGGTCATTGAAGGGGGCGTCTTTGGTGGCCAGAATAATGCCGCTCGTGGCCGCAATATTGCCGATAGGCGTGAAGTCTTTCTGCGCATCGAAGGGCAGGTTCGACATCAGGGTCGGGTTGATGCCGAAGTAGCTGATGGTCCCCATACCAATGGTGTAACCATCCGGCTCGGCCTGCGCCATCAGCACGGAGCCGTTCACGCCACCGCCACCGCTGCGATTGTCGACCACAACAGGTTGACCGAGCTCCTCGCTGAGCAGTTTGCCGTAGAGGCGCGCGGTCAGGTCAGCGGGGCCGCCGGGCGCCATCGGCACGATGAGGCGAATGGGACGGGTGGGATAATCGGCCAGTGCGCTGGTGGCGGCGACCGTCAGCGCGAGGGCGGCAAAAAATGCCCCCACGCTGCGCCTTCGGCTTGCTGCCCCCAAGGGGGCGCTTTGTGCCTTGGGAGCGGCCCGGCGGCAAAAAAAACGGGGGTAAGGTTTCATGTCGGTCTCCTCCGGACAAGATGCGTGTTGTGGTTCAGCCCCGCCGTCAAGCGCGAGGCTGACGTGGTGGCTTACGCCTGTTCGTACTCACTGATGAACTTGATGTTCAGATAACCTTCAATTCCTTCGCTACCGCATTCGGCCCCAAAACCGCTCGCTTTGATACCGCCGAACGGCACTTCCGGCGTGCTGCTGGCATTGGCCGCGCCAAAAGCGAAGGAATTGATGGCCACCATGCCCGCCTCCAGGCGGCGGCTCAGTTGATTGGCCCAGTACGTGGAATTGGTGAAGGCATAGGCGGCCAGGCCCACCGGCAGTCGGTTGGCCTCATGCAGCACGGCCTCAATGTCATCGAAGGCGTTGATCGGCACGACGGGCCCGAACGGCTCTTCATTCATCATCAAGGCGTGGCTTGGCACATCGGTGAACACCGTGGGCGTCCAGAAATAGCCGGGCCGATCCATGCGCCGGCCGCCGTGCAGCAGGGTGGCGCCCTTCTCCAGCGCATCGTCCACGCATTGCCGCATCGCATCCAGGCGGCGTTCATGCGCCAGCGGTCCCATGTTCACCCCGTCGGAAAAACCGTCTCCGATCACCAGCGCCTGGGTTTCCTTCACAAAGGTTTC
>JBAYOI010000087.1:0-10431 GCA_041678365.1 Pigmentiphaga sp.
AACAATACAACGCTGACGCCCGCCCGGCCAAAGTCAATCTGGGTGTCGGTGTTTATTACAACGAAGAAGGCAAGATTCCGTTGTTGAATGCGGTCCGTCAAGCGGAACTGGCGCGGGTTGAAGCCGCCGCGGCCCGAGGTTATCTGCCCATCGAAGGCCTGGCCGCCTACAACAACGCCGTCCAGAAACTGCTGTTTGGCGCCCACTCCCCGATCGTCGCTGAAAACCGTGCCGTCACCGCGCAAGCTCTGGGCGGCACCGGCGCGCTGAAGCTTGGCGCGGACTTCCTGAAGCGCCTACTGCCGGGCGCCCAGGTGGCCATCTCCAACCCAAGCTGGGAAAACCATCGCGCGCTGTTCGAAGCCGCGGGCTTTGAGGTCGTCAACTACCCCTACTATGATCCCGCCACTCACGGCGTGGACTTTGACGGGATGCTGGCCGCGCTGAACAGCTACCCCGCCAATACCATCATCGTGCTGCATGCCTGCTGCCACAACCCGACGGGCGTTGACCTCAGCGTCGAACAATGGAAACAGGTCGTTGACACCATCAAGGCCCGTTCGCTCGTTCCTTTCCTGGACATTGCCTACCAAGGCTTTGGCGACGGCATCGAGGAAGACGCCGTTGCCGTCCGCCTGTTCGCTGAAGCGGGCCTCGGCATGCTGATCAGCTCGTCGTTCTCCAAATCGTTCTCGCTGTACGGCGAACGCGTTGGCGCACTGACCCTGGTGGATAGCAATGAAGACGAAAGCAAGCGCGTGCTGAGCCAGCTCAAGCGCGTGATCCGCACCAACTACTCCAACCCGCCCACCCACGGCGGCACGGTGGTTTCCACCATTCTGAACTCGGACGCCTTGCGCGCCGACTGGGAAAGCGAACTGGCCGTCATGCGCAACCGTATCCGCCAGATGCGCCAGTTGCTGGTCAGCAAACTGCAAGCGCGCGGCGTCCAGCGCGATTTCTCCTTCGTCCTGGCCCAGCGCGGCATGTTCTCGTACTCGGGCCTGACCGCCGCCCAGGTGGACCGGCTGCGCGAAGAGCATGGCATTTACGCCGTGGGCACCGGCCGCATCTGCGTGGCCGCGCTGAACCTGCGCAACATTGACGCCGTGGCCGATGGCATGGCGGCGGTACTGCGCTGAAAACTTGGAAAAAGCACGAAACTTGCCTCGCTTTTAAAAATTAGGTATAGTTTCGTTCTTGCTTAATTCCCCGATAGCTCAGTCGGTAGAGCGACGGACTGTTAATCCGCAGGTCACTGGTTCGAACCCAGTTCGGGGAGCCAAGAATACCAAAAGAAATCAAGCCCTTGGCGTGTATGCGCCAAGGGCTTTTTTCTTATCCGTCGCCCTTTTCAAGACCGTGTCCGACATCGTCGGCGGGGACGCGTGACAGCTTGAGGTGTTCGCCCACAGTCGCTCATGAAAACGTCCAGAATCCTTATCTCTGAAAACGATATTGTCTTCAGCGCCATCCGCGCCCAGGGGGCGGGCGGCCAGAACGTCAATAAGGTATCGAGCGCTATTCATCTGCGCTATTCGATTCCGGACGCATCGCTGCCTGACGAAATCAAGGCGCGATTGATGGCGCTGCGTGATCATCGCATTACTGCCGAGGGGGTCGTGGTCATCAAGGCCCAGGGCAGCCGCAGTCTTGAAAAAAACAAAACTGAAGCCATTGCACGCCTGCAAGCGTTGATCGACAGCGTGTCCCAAACGCCAAAACAGCGCAAGCCCACTCGCCCCACCTTGGGTTCCAAGCACAGGCGCCTGGAGGGAAAGGCGGTACGTAGCCACGTGAAACGCCTGCGCGGCCGGGTACCTATGGGGGATTAACGACGTGTTCATTTCCCGGCCCCAGTGGACCCGCCCAGAAGCCGCTGTCCGACATCAAACCGATGTTTTTTCAGATCGGCGTTTTGCATTTCAGGCTCGGATATTGGACACTGTCTACCATTCAATACCAAGGAGGCCCAGTGAAACCGATGTCTATTCGTCACCTGTTACCTTGTGTTTTGGCCACAGCCGCCCTCGGGACAAGCACCCTGTCCGCCGCGGCGGACCTGGAAGCGGTCAAGCAGCGCGGCACGCTCCGCGTTGCGGTTGCCAACGAAATTCCCTACGGTTATATGGATATGAGCGGCCAGGCCAAGGGCGTGGGTCCGGAAGTCGCGCAGCAAATTGCCAAGGCCTTGGGCATCCAGAAAATAGAATGGGTGCCCACCAGCTTCAGCGCCTTGATTCCCGGCCTGCAGGCCGACCGCTTTGATGTAGTGGCGGCCGAGATGGCCATCCTGCCCCAACGCTGCCAGCAAGTCCTGTTCTCCGAACCAAACACGTCCTACGGCGAAGGCCTGATGGTTGCCGCAGGCAATCCCAAAGGCCTACACCGCTATGAAGACTTCAAACAGGACGGCCTGAAAGTCGCCATCATGGCGGGCGCGGATCAATTGGACATCCTGCAGAAACTGGGCGTGAAACCCGACGCCATGGTGACGATCGCCAACAATGCCGACGCGATCTCCACCGTCACTACCGGCCGGGCCGACGCCTATGCGGCCACCAGCCTGACGGTCGGTCAGCTGATCGACAAAAGCAAGAAGGTTGACGCCGCGGCCGATTTCAAAGACCCGGTTGTCAACGGCCAGCCGGTACGCAGCTGGGGCGGATTCACCTTCGCCAACAACACCGAGGCGCTGCGCGATGCATTCAACCAGGAACTGGCGCGCTTCAAGCAGACCGACGCCTGGAAGCAGATCGTGACGGACCATGGTTTCAGCCCGGAAGACCGGGAACAATCCTTCGCCACCACCACCCAAGCGCTCTGCGCTGCCAGCTAAACCTGGCGGCCCAGTCATCCGATGGCTGAGCCGCGCAGGCGGACAAGACCTTCATGCACTGGATAGACTATCTTCCCCCCTTGCTGCAAGGGGCCCGCATTACCATCGAATTGACGATTTACTCCACTTTGCTCGGCGCCCTCGCCGCGTTCACCTTCGGCCTCGGACGCGGCGCGGACTGTGTACCGTTGCGTTGGATCTCGGTCGCCTTCATCGAGGTTTTCCGGGGCACCTCGCTGCTGGTGCAGTTGTTCTGGCTTTATTTCGCGCTGCCGGTCTTGGGACAGTGGGTGGGGCTGGACCTGCGCTTGCCGCCGATGGTGGCCGGCGTGCTGGCCCTGGGACTGAACATCGGCGCTTATGGCGCCGAGGTCGTGCGCGGCGCCGTTGCCGCCGTGCCCCGCAGCCAGCACGAAGCCGCGCTGGCGCTGGATTTCACGCCGCGCCAAACGCTTTGGCGCATCACCCTGCCCCAGGCCATCCCGGAAATGATGCCCAGCTTCGGCAATCTGGCCGTGCAGAACTTGAAAGATACCGCGCTGGTGTCCCTGATCAGTTTGGGTGACCTGGCCTTCCGGGCCGAGCAGATCCGCAATTTCACCCAGGACAGCACGACGGTCTACACCCTGCTGCTACTAATGTACTTCGGCATGGCGCTGGTGCTTACCGCGCTCATGCGCCTGCTGGAGCGCCTGGTTGGCCGCTGGCGCGGCGCCAATGCCCCGCAGGGAGGGTGACGCCATGCTTTTTGGAATCGAATGGGACACCAGCAGCAATTGGGCTTTTGCCTGGTCCATCCTTCCCATCTTGGTGAGAGGCCTGTGGGTAACGCTGCAGGCCGCGGCGGTCGGCTTCCTGCTGGCCGCCCTGCTGGGGCTGATCCTCGCCGCCATGAAAGGCGCGCGCTTGCGGCTGATACGCTGGCCCGCCAAACTGATCAGCGAGTTCCTGCGCGACACGCCGCTGCTGGCGCAACTATTTTTCTTGTATTACGTGCTGCCTGATTACGGTATTGTGCTGCACGCTTTCATGACCGGCGCCCTGGCGCTGGGGCTGCAATACAGCGCCTATATGTCCGAGGTATACCGGGCCGGGATCGAAGCCGTCCCGCGCGGCCAGGGCGATGCCGCCCGCGCACTGGACCTGACGCCCGCCCGGACCTTCATTGATGTTGTCATCCCCCAGGCCGTCCCCCGCATTATTCCCGCGCTGGGCAACTACCTGGTGTCCATTACCAAAGACGTCCCCATCCTGTCGGTCGTCTCCATCCTCGACATGCTGGGTGTGGCCAAGATCATAGGCGACCGCAGCTTCAACTATCTGGTCCCCCTCACCCTGGTGGGCGTGCTGTACTTGTTGTTGACGCTCGTGTCGGCAGCGCTGATACGCATGCTGGACCGGCGTCTTCCAAAACAAGGAGTTCCGCTACGATGAATGAGCAAGCCTCCGTCCCCGACACCGACCCCATCATTCGTTTTGACAAGGTGGTCAAACGCTTCGGAGAAACCACCATTCTCGACCAGCTGGACTTCAGCGTGGCGCGCAATGAGATCGTCACCATCATCGGACCTTCAGGCTCGGGCAAGTCAACGGTGCTGCGCATTCTGATGACGCTGGAAACCATCCAGGAAGGCCTGATTCACGTCGCGGGCGAACCGCTGTGGCACGAGCTGCAAGGAGACCGTCTGGTCCCGGCCTCCGTCGAGCACCTGCGCAAAATGCGCAAGCACATGGGCATGGTGTTCCAGCAGTTCAACCTGTTTCCTCATATGACCGTCAGGCGCAATATTACGGAAGCGCCAATGCGCGTGCTGGGCCTGTCCCGCGCCGAAGCGGAAGCCTTGGCCGAGGAATATCTACAGCTGGTCGGGATGATGGAGCATGCCGACAAGTTCCCGCGTCAACTCTCCGGCGGCCAGCAGCAGCGCGTTGCGATTGCCCGCGCGCTGGCGATGCGCCCCAAAATCATGCTTTTCGATGAGCCCACGTCAGCGCTGGATCCCGAGCTGGTCGGGGAAGTGCTGTCCGTGATCCGCAACCTGGCCGATCAGCATGACCTGACCATGTTGCTGGTGACGCACGAAATGCAATTCGCCCGCCAGATTTCCGACCGGGTCTGCTTCTTCGACAAAGGCGTCATCGTGGAAGAAGGCCCGCCGGAGCAGCTCTTCACCGCCCCGGCCGAGGCGCGCACCCAGGCCTTCCTGAAGGATATCCTGGCGCGAGGCTGACCCTGCTCCGGCAGCATTCGTTGAAGCGCTTCGCTATCGGCCTTAGTTCTGTTGCGGTGGGAGCGGCTGGATACGCGGGCGCTGCAAGAGGACAACGCTCCAAACGCAGTCAGGAGTGGGGCTGCGCCAATACCGCTTTCAGCAGACCGGGGAAACGGCTTTCCATCTCGTCCAGCCTGAGCGAGTTCATATGGGTGGTGGCCACACTGTAAGTGCACACCAGCCCAGCATCCCTCAGGACCCGAAAATGGTGCGACATGCTGGATTTGGGCCGCCCATTGCCCAGCGCATTACAACTGGCTTCCTGCGCCTCGGCCAGGCAGCGCACAATCTCCAGGCGCACGGGATCACTCAGCGCGTACAGCACACGCTCCAGAATGAAGTCAGCGGGCTCTGGATGCTTGAAGGGTTTCATGCCTCTTATTCTATACAGCGATTTGTATTTTATCCATTGTTCGAATACTATCGAACAATGGAATTTTTCCCACAGGAACCCATTATGTCTGCGCTGTTTCAACCCTTTACCCTCCAGAGCCTGACCCTGCGCAATCGGATTGCCGTGCCGCCCATGTGCCAGTATTCGGCCACTGACGGCCTGGCCAATGACTGGCACCTCCTCAACTATGCCGGCATGGCGCGTGGCGGGGCCGGTCTGGTGATTGTGGAAGCCACCGCCGTGGCGCCGGAAGGCCGCATTACGCCTGCCTGCACCGGCATCTGGAATGACGAGCAGGCGCAGGCCTTCATTCCCATCGTGCAGGCCATCAAGCAGCATGGCGCGGTGCCCGGCATCCAGATCGCGCACGCGGGCCGTAAGGCCAGCGCCAACCGTCCGTGGGAAGGAGATGATCACATTGCCCCCGGGGATCCTCGCGGCTGGCAAACCATCGCCCCCTCTGCCCTGGCTTTTGGCCAGCATCTGAACCAAACGCCTCGCGAAATGACGCTGGCGGATATTGCACGGGTGCGTGAGGACTTTGTTGCCGCCGCCAAACGGGCGCTTGAGGCTGGCTTCGAATGGCTGGAGCTGCATTTTGCCCACGGCTACCTGGCGCAGAGCTTCTTTTCCGAACACGCCAACCAGCGTACCGACGCCTACGGCGGCAGCTATGAGAACCGCAGCCGCTTCCTGCGTGAAACCTTTGCGGCGGTTCGCGAAGTCTGGCCTGCGCGTTTTCCGCTGACCATCCGCTTTGGCGTGCTGGAGTTTGACGGCAACGACGAACAAACCCTGACCGAATCCATCGATCTGACCCGTAGCCTGAAAGACGCAGGCCTGGACATGATCAGCGTCAGCATCGGCTTCAGCACCCCGGCGGCCACTATTCCCTGGGCGCCCGCTTTCATGGGGCCGATTGCCGAGCGCGTGCGCCGCGAAGCGGGCATCCCGGTATCCAGCGCCTGGGGGTTCGGCGAACCGGCGTTGGCGGAAAAAGCCGTCCAGAACGGCCAGCTCGACCTGGTCATGGTTGGCAAAGCTCACTTGGCCAATCCCCACTGGGCCTATCAGGCAGCCCGTGAACTGAAGCTCGACAAGGCCTCCTGGACCTTGCCCGCCCAGTACGCGCACTGGCTGGAACGGTACTGAAGCCGCCTGACTGCTGCTTTTGCCGCTGGGCCGCTCCCAAGGCAAAAAGCATCCCCCTGGGGGATCGGGCAAGCGCGAAGCAGCTTGACCGAGGGGCTCTTTCTGTAACCAAGCAATTAATCCGTTCTGTTTTGATGATGCATCATCGTTAAGCGAATGCAAACCCGGCAAAGGCCGCGACCGCAAAACATCGCGGCCTTTGCCGCCCCCTCTCCCTCGGGAAGCTCCCCGCTCTTCCTGCTGTCCGGCTTCAACAACCGTTGCAGCCACCCACTTTTGCGTGCTTCATAGCCATCTTGATGAGATGCACTGACTGCGCCGCGTTTTTTTTCAAAACAAACTTCAGTAACAGCCGATACAAGGACCGCCCTATCTTTCGGCACCCTGGGCGATCAGACTGGAACCATTCAACAAGCCAGGCAGCAAGCCTCTTGTGGGGTGAAGCCGAAGCGCCAGCAACTGACGAAGTCTTTTTGAAGGCAGTCTGAGCACCCGCACTGTTCAGTGCCCTAACGCAGTAGCCTGACGAAGGCCAATCCTGGCCCTTGCAGGCGGATTACTCTGAGGAGCAAGTCATGGGACAGAACCAAAACACCGGTAATCAGAACCAGCAAGGTCAGCAAAACCAACAAAACCAGCAAAACCAGCAGGGTCAACAGAAGCAGCAGGGCCAACAAGGCCAGCAGAATCAACAGAACCAGCAAAACAAGTAAACCCGTCAAGCCCCAGGAAACCCGCCACTCGTTTATCGTGGCGGGTTTTTTTATCGCCGGGCCGCTCCCAAGATAAAAAGCGCCCCCACGGGGGCAGCAAGCCAGAGGCGCAGCGTGGGGGGACAATTTTTATCGCCGGGCCGCTCCCAAGATAAAAAAGCGCCCCCACGGGGGCAGCAAGCCAGAGGCGCAGCGTGGGGGGACATTTTTTATCGTCGGGCCGCTCCCAAGATAAAAAGCGCCCCTCCGGGGGATCGGGCAAACGCGAGGCGACTTGACCGGGGCTTTTCTATTTTCCGGAGCTCCAACTTCAAGTAGCATGCAGGCATGACACGCCGCTTGCCCCCTTTTCTCGCACTCTTGCTGCTGTTGGCCATGCTGGGCCAAAGCGCTGCGGTGCTGGCCCGCGCAAGCGCCGAGTATGCTCAGCAAGACAGCCTGGCCCAACTCATCCAGCTCGATCTTTGTAGCCACAATCCAGCGCAATCAGCGCCCGACACCGTTCCTGTCCCGTGCGAGCACTGCCTGACGCAATGCTGCGCCGCCTTTCTGACACCCAGCCCGCCTGCGCTCGAAGCGCTGCGCTTGGCTTGCTCGCCCTGGGCGCCGCTTGCTTTTACCTCAGCCTCCCACCCACCGCCTTCGTGGCGGCGTCCGCACGTTCGCGCACCGCCCGCGCTGGCCTGAATCCCTTTACCTCTTTTTTCTTTTCTGATTCAGGTTTTGCAATGAAAACAACGTTCTCTCATTGGCTGACGGCTGCGGCCCTCGGCGTCTTCAGCGCCCCTCTTTTTGCGCAATCCGCTGTTGAACTGACCGCCCCCTGGGCGCGCGCCACCGTGCAAGGCCAACAGGCAGGCGGCGCGTTCGTCACGCTCCAGAGCGGGCGGGACGATGCGCTGCTGGCAGCCTCCAGCCCCAGCTCGGCAAGCATGGAAATCCATGAAATGCGCCTTGAAGACAACATCATGCGCATGCGCCAGATCTCCAGACTTGCGCTGCCAGCGGACCAGCCCATTGAGCTGAAACCGGGCGGCTATCACTTGATGTTCCAGGGCCTGCGGCAACCGCTGCAAGCGGGGACCGAGGTGGAGGTGACGCTGACTTTCGAGAAGGCGGGCCGACAGACCTTGCGCTTCCCCGTCAGGCCGTTGACGGCGGGCCAACATGACCAGCACCAGCACGGTGGCCATCAGCATGGCGCCGGTCACACGCCCCCGTCAGGCCATCACCACTAACGCCGTCCCGGAAGAAGCGCAGGCCCGGACGCTTGCGCTTCTCCGCTCAGTCGGGCTTTTCGACAAACTGCAACAGACGCTGGCCACGAGACAAGTCCTGGCACCACGCCGCCAGCGCCTCGCCGTCCTCCTTCAACACCTGAAAGCGCAACAAGGCGCCGGAGGCCGTATAGTCTTCGGCCTGGATGCGCGCTCCCAGGCTTTTCAACTTGGCCTGCACGCTGGACAGTTCTGAAAACGTGCACTCGAAGCACGCTTCGGCCCAATCCAGCAGCGGCATTTTCTCCGCGGTGCGCAAGGCATTGGCGGCACAGCCGCCATAAGCACGCATCAACCCGCCCGCGCCCAGCAAGATGCCGCCAAACCAGCGCACCACCAGTACCGCCACCTGATCACATTGCTGTCCATCAATCGCTTGCAGAATCGGCCGTCCCGCCGTGCCGCCGGGCTCGCCGTCATCATTGAACCGGTAGTGCTGCCCAATGCGGTAAGCCCAACAGTTGTGCCGCGCTTCGGGGACCGCGACATCGGCAAAAAAGTCCATCGCCTGCTGAGGCGTCTGGACGGATTGGGCAATGGCAATGAAGCGGCTTTTCTTGACCTCTTCTTGCCAGGTGGCGCGTTGAACCAGGGTGTGAAGCGTACTCATGCCCGAAAGTATAAACAGACGACACGGAAAAGCAGATCCGCACCACCTGAGAATTTGAAAATTTCAAATTTTCTGCTATAGTTCCTCTTCTTGATTCCCCGATAGCTCAGTCGGTAGAGCGACGGACTGTTAATCCGCAGGTCGCAGGTTCGAGCCCTGCTCGGGGAGCCAGTATGCTAAGCCCTTGGTAATTCAACATTGCCAAGGGCTTTTTACATTAGGGCTCTTTGCGCCGCGTCTTCAGACACTTCCGGGGTGAACTTCATGAGCGCCGTTTCCTCTCCCCCCATCAGCTACCGCCACGTGCTGTTCCTGGCCATTCCCATCATTCTGGCCAACTTGACCCAACCGCTGATGTCCGCCGTTGACACTGCGGTGGCCGGCCATCTGCCCGGCGCCCACCATCTGGCGGGGGTTGCCTTGGGCAGCCTGTTCTTCAATCTGCTGTTCTGGGGTTTTGGCTTCCTGCGCATGGGAACCACCGGCGTGGTGGCGCAATACTTTGGCGCGGGCAAGCACGAATCCGTCTTGCTGACGGTTGGGCGCGGCGTGCTGATCGCCAGTTCCATCGGCGTGCTGATCCTGTTGCTGCAACGCCCGCTGATCGATGGCGGGCTCGCCCTGCTCGGCGCCTCCAGCGAAGCCGCCGAACAGGCGCGCCTGTATGCCAACGGCCGGGTATGGGCCGCCCCGTTCGCGCTGATCAACTACGTCATCCTGGGCTGGCTGCTGGGCTGTCAGCGGGTGCGGATCGCGCTGGCCATCCAGATTCTGATCAACCTCGTCAATATGGCAACCGTGTTCAGCTTCGTCTATGGCCTGGATTGGGGCGTCAGCGGCATCGGCCGGGCAACCGCCATCGCGGACTTCAGCGGCGCCGTGGTGGGCGCGGTCCTGATCTGGCGCACCTACCGCAGCCAGCTCAAGACCCTGCGCTGGCGTGAAATCCTCGAACCCACCGCCTTGCGGCGGCTGATCCAGATCAACAGCCATATTTTCGTTCGCACGGCCTGTTTGCTGGCCACCATGGCCTGGTTCACTCACCTGGGCGCCAAGCAGGGAGACGCCCTGTTGGCGGCCAACGCCATTCTTCTGAACTTTCTGAGCTTTACCTCATACGGGCTGGACGGATTCGCCCATGCCGCCGAGACGCTGAGCGGCGCGGCCGTCGGC
>JBAYOI010000088.1:0-10396 GCA_041678365.1 Pigmentiphaga sp.
GCGCTGTCTCTCGGTCAATCCGAAAACCATCGAGCAATTCAACCTGACCAGCGAAGCCGTTGCCCGGGAAATGGCGCTAGGCGCGCTCCGCCACAGCCGCGCCAATCTGGCCATCGCCAACACCGGCGTGGCGGATCAGGTCGACGATGACATCCCTGCTGGTACACAGTGTTTTGCCTGGGCCTTCGTTCAGCTCTCCAAGATCGGCATCGTCGTGTTCAGCGAAACACGCCGATTTGACGGCGCACGCAATGAGATCCGCGAAGCCAGCGCCCATTATGCGCTGACGCGCATTCCGCATTTCTTCGGACAATTGAAGAGCTAGGCTTGATCAAGCATAAACCTGATTT
The DNA here is from genome assembly GCA_041678365.1 of Pigmentiphaga sp. Classification (GTDB taxonomy): domain Bacteria; phylum Pseudomonadota; class Gammaproteobacteria; order Burkholderiales; family Burkholderiaceae_B; genus Pigmentiphaga. The sequence continues at coordinate 351 of JBAYOI010000088.1, forward strand.
CGGCCTGCCCGCTTGGCACAATAAAGATGATGGTCCGCCCGCTGGAGCATATCGTCCAAGGAGTCATTCCCCACCTCCTGCACCAGGCCGAAGCTGGCCGTGACCCTCAATGCCTCCCAGGGCGACGCAAAGGTTTGCGCCGCAATTCTGCGGCGCACTCGTTCCGCCACGGCCTGGGCCTGCGGCCTGTCCGCCCCGTACAGCAACACGACAAACTCTTCGCCGCCAAAACGGGCCACCAGGTCCGTCTCCCGGACTTCGCCGCGCAATATCTGCGCGAAGGCGGTCAAGACATGGTCTCCCGCCGAATGTCCCCACTTGTCATTGACGCTTTTGAAATGATCCAGATCGCCCATGATGACGCTGATGGGCCCGCGCTTGCGCTGGCTGGGCAGAAAAAACGGTTCGGCCGCCTCATGGAAGGCCCGGCGGTTCAACAGCCCCGTCAAGGGATCGTTGTCGCGCTCGGTGCTGAGCTGCCGCACCACGTCTCGCACCGCGGTTGCCAGCAACAAACTGCCGTACAGAAAGCACACGAGCAGGACACCGGTAATGGACAGCCACCACAACGACGTTTGGCCGAACAAGGCGCCAGGCTCCAGCTGCTTACCGCCTGAATAAAGGAAAAAATCCCAGCGAGCAATCGGACGGCACAACATGAACAAGGTATAGACGATGTAAACCGCGCGCAGCCCGCGTTCGGGCCAGGCGCTCAAGCGCAAACGCAGCAGTTGCGGCACCACGTGCAGCATCAATAGACCGAGGCCGAAACTGAACACGGCGATTCTGCTGAGCAGCGCATCCTGAACGCGTGCGAAGTAATAAACGCCGAAAACGGTGGCCAAACCCAGCGCGAGCATCAGCTTGGGATAGAGCCGAAGGCGGAACCGCGACGCCACACTGTTGACAAATAGCACCGTGGCGAGCAGATACAGCAAACTCTGATAAGGCGCCCAGAACCACAAGCGTTCAACCGTGACCAGTCCTTGCCAGGTAAACACCACGCCCGCCGTCAAGCAGCTTGCCGCAAACCACCCCAAATAGGCGTGCCGACGCTGGGCATACCAACAAGTGCCCACCAGAAGCGCCATCAGCCCAAGAAACGCCGGGACGGCCAAAGTGAAAAAATGACTGGCGGTGAACAGCATGGAGTCGGGGACAGAGGGACGGCATGGCACAAACAATTGTCAGCTCAGCAGTCTGCCTTATTCTCGGCATCTACGCCACCATATAGAGGCCCGCTCTGAACGCTATTTTTTCTAAAGTTTGTGGCGCGTCCCGCAGCGGCTCGCTTTGTGCAAACCGCTCGCGCTATGATAGGCGAGGCCTGCGTTCAGGCAGGCTTAATAATAATTCCAAACGATCCGAGACTCTTTCCAGGAAAGTCCAGCCTTGATCTTCCGTTCTCCCCCTCCCGCCCTGATCGTGGTGCTGTCAGGCATGGTGGCCGCGCTTCACATTGGCAAAATGCCTGTCGCCATTCCCGTCTTGACGGAAGCGCTGGACATCAGTCTGCTTGACGCCGGTTTCCTGCTCTCGCTGGTTCAATTCGCAGGCATGACCCTGGGCGTTTTCCTCGGCTTGTTCTGCGACCGCATCGGCTACCGCCGCAGCGTCATCAGTGGACAACTGCTGCTGGCACTGGCGGGTCTAGGCGGCGCAATGACGCAACGCGCAGATCTATTGATGCTTTTGCGGGCGTTCGAAGGTCTCGGCTTTTTCCTGGTCGTCCTGCCTTCTCCCGCCTTGCTACGTCAACTGGTCCCGCCTGCCGGCCTGACGACGATACTCGGCTGGTGGGGAACCCATATGGGAACCGGCGCGGCCGTTGCCATCCTGGCGGGTCCCGCCTTGATCCACCTTGCGGGCTGGCAAGGTTTCTGGCTGATCCTGACGGGTATTTCAGGGCTGATGGCCTGGGCCTTGTGGCAGTATGTGCCGGACCTTGCCCGCCCCGCGGTTGCGCCTGCCGACCAGTCATCCAGTTGGAACCGATTGCTGCTGACCCTGCGCCAGGCCGGTCCATGGCGCTGCGCGCTGGCCTTTGCCTTTTATTCCAGCCAATGGTTGGCCGTCATCGGTTTTCTTCCCGCCATCTACAGCCAGGCGGGTCTCTCAAGCGGTGTGTCAGGCTTGCTGACGGCGTTTGCATGCTGGGTCAACATCACCGGCAGCCTGCTCGCCGGCAAGCTGCTGCATCGCGGCGTGGCGGCCCGAACCCTGCTGGTGACCGGCTATCTCACCATGGCGGGCACCACCTTCCTCACCTTCTCCACCCTGACACAAGACTGGCCAGTGCTCCGCTTCATTGCCGTGGTGCTTTTTTCCGCGGTCGGCGGCATGATTCCCGGCACCTTGTTCAGCATCGCCGTCAAGGTTGCGCCAAACAACCAAACCATTGCCACCACGGTCGGCTGGATGTTGCAGTGCTCGGCCGCGGGCCAATTCTTCGGCCCCCCCGTCGTGGCCTGGATTGCCGCGCAAGCGGGTGGCTGGCATCTGACCTGGCTGGCAACCTGCCTGTCTTCTTTCCTGGGGATTCTGATGGCCTGGCGGCTTTCCCTGCACGCGGGTGCGAAACGGAAAACCTAACACCAGCCTTTTCAACAGCCTCGAGAACTGCAGCAAGACTTTTCGCCTGCTGCTCCGCGCTTTTCTACTCGATGACTATGGATAATCTGCTTTCTTGGCTCATGTCGAGCGCCCATAAAAAACCCCCACCGAAGTGAGGTCATCAACAAGATTTCTGCTGCCTTAGCCGTCAATCGCTAAAGCAATTGCTGCTGGTTGCAGCCTTATACTTCCCGCAGCGCCACATCATTCTGCCGTTCTGAAATGTTGCCAGCTCTGCCTTCATTTGCGCTTCAGTCATTGGAAGCCGAGAGGCCGCAGGGGTGCCGGTCATCCAGAAATGGACCATGCACATCCGCTTGCCGCGACAAAAATTTATCGCAACATTCTCGATATAGCTGGCATCCCAAATCCATGGCTCAGAGACAGTAAAGAAGTGCTGCGTCCCCTGGCTCCCAATCAGCTTCAAGTCTGTCTTTTCTGCTTTCGCATGCCCCCCAGCAAAGCTCATGGCGAGCAAAAGAATCAAACCAAGCGCCCTCCTCATACAGCCCCCGTACCAAAAAGATACAGGCGACTATACCAACGATCCCCTGTATGCAAAACCAGCAGGGCTTCGCCTGATGCCCGGTCCCGCCAAATGCGGTATGTTTCGATGCGTTCGCCTCACTGAGTGATCGACGTGAAACTAGACTTCCGTGCAATAGCTGTCCTGATTGTCATTGGACTTGCTTTTAAAGCATGCAGCGATGATAACGAGCCTCGCACAGGCAAAGGATCGCGCGTCGGCACCGCATCAACACCTGCACCTGCGATACAGAATCTAGCGCCGCCCGTTGCGCCTCTGGCAATACGCTATGTCGGGCCAAGTTCCCTGAATGTTCGATCACACCCAAACGGCAAAGTGGTAGGCTCCTTGAGGCACGGCGACTCCGTTGCGATCCATGGCGAGTCAGGGGGTTGGAGCAGAATCTCGCCAGACCAACAGCCAGAGAAATGGGTTTCCTCCACATATCTATGTGAAATTCCAGGCTGCGCAGACTCAACAAAGTGGAAGCCTGTTCCCGCAATGCCTTCTGCCCCTATCCAGCAGCGGCGAACAACGCCCCCAGCGCCAAGCTCTTATACCAGTTGCCCGTGCTCCTCATCCAGCAATTGCTATGGCCCACGCGGCGGAAGATATTGCATCACTTCCGGCGGGAACAAGCTCTACAGGTGAGCACCAAAAGAAAAAGCGACCACGGAGGTCGCCCAGGGGGGTTAGCCGCGCACAGAAAGCCACCTCATATATCACTCTTGCGTTAGTCCCAATACGGGACTAAACTGCAATCTATGAGAGTGATCGCCATCAGCACATTACGCCAGTTTTGGGCCAAACACCCAGCCGCGGAGCAGCCCCTTAAGGCTTGGTTCGACGAAGCCAGCAAGGCAGCCTGGGAGCAACCCGCTGACATCAAGGCTCAATACCGAAGCGCCAGTGTGCTGAAGAACCGGCGCGTCGTTTTCAACATCAAGGGCAATGACTACCGACTGATCGTTGCCATCGCATACCGGCTCGGCATCGTCTACGTGAAGTTCATCGGCACCCACGCCGAATACGACAAGATCGATGCCGAAACCGTAGAAATGGAGTGAACCATGGACATCCGCCCAATCCGAACCGAAGCTGACTATCAAGCCGCTCTGAAGGAGATCTCCAGACTGATGGAGAGCGATCCTGAGATCGGCACACCTGACGGCGACCGCTTGGACGTCCTGGCCACGCTTGTCCAGGCCTATGAGGCAAAACAGTTCCCCATCGACCTTCCCGACCCCATCGAAGCCATCAAGTTCCGCATGGAGCAGGCGGGCCTTACCCCAAAGGATCTGGAGCCGATGATCGGGCGCCGAAATCGCGTTTACGAAGTCTTGAACCGCAAGCGCTCTCTTACCTTGCCCATGATCTGGAAGCTGCACAAAGAGCTGGGCATCCCCGCTGAAAACCTCATTCAACAGCCTGCCCACGCATAATCGAAAACAGCCATGCGCAACATCAAAATCGCGCGGTTCGACGCAGCCGAATACCTCGACAGCGAAGAAGCCATCGCTGAGTACCTCTCTGCCGCCCTGGAAGAAGACGACCCGGCCCTCTTTTTGGCAGCGCTGGCCGATGTCGCCAAAGCCCGCGGCATGACCAAGATGGCAAAGGATGCAGGTGTTGGCCGGGAAAGCCTTTACAAAGCCCTGGCTCCTGGCGCCAAGCCACGCTATGACACAGTGCTGAAGCTGGCTCGGGCCGCAGGGATAAGGCTCACCGTGGAGCCGATTCCCTCCGGCTTATGAATCGGGCTTTTCGCCTACTGACTCTAAAAGCTGCGCGTCCAACGCGAACAAACACGCGTCCAACTCTTCCCTTGGCAGTGGCGAAGGGTGCACATCGAGCACCGCTGAGATATCCGCTACCGATAGCGGCAAAGGCGCGGCGACGCCCATGCCGATGGCGTACTGTCTGGCCTTGGACGCCATCAAGAACACGTCTATGACATGCGCAGTGATGGCGTCATTTTCCGGCTCCCCAGGTACCGACATGCCGAGCCTGGAATAAATTAGGCGCTGCTTTTCCCCGCCGCCTTTCCATTCGCGCTCCCACTGGAAACGGGCGAGAGCTTTCCCAGAGTTTCCTCCTGCCGCCGCGCCTTATCGGCGGAAATCTTTGCGGCCTGCATGATGGCCCAAGCAAGGAAGCCTTGATTCGCTTCGAGCAGGCTGATGCCAACCTCAGGAGAGTAAGGAACGAACGAGCCGTTCTCATCCTTGATCTCACCCTTCCATCCTCGAACGATATAGCGGCCGACCAGTTGGGCTTGAATGTTGACCCGGTCTCATCGCCCTCGCCCGCAGTCAAGTTATCCAGAGACTGCGACGCATCGGCTTTGGCAAGAAGGCGTCGCGCCCGGTCAAGACCAATCTGGTATTCCTTATCATCGATGCCGCGCAGCAAGACTTTGATCTGGTCACTGTACTCTTTCCAGACTTCTTCCGGCTCAGGTCAACGTTTTCGGCTATCGACCCGTTCACGATTGATGAGCAGCGCGCTATCTTTGAGGCAGCCCAACCGCTGCCGGCAATTTTTTTCCGGTTCGCCTTCTGGACAGGGTTGAGGACCTCGGAGCTCGCGAGCGCTGGACCGGGGATGAGCAGATAAAAAATGCTTGGACGCGGCTACTCAAAAAAGCAGGCGTTCGTTACCGCAGGCCATATCAGACCCGGCACACTTACGCCTCAATGATGTTGTCAGCCGGAGAGCGCCCGGTGTGGGTGGCGGTTCAGATGGGCCATAAAGACTGGACCATGATTACCAAGATCTACGGCAAGTGGATGCCCGATGCTGCACCTGATGCAGGCTCCAATGCGGAGCGCACATTTGCCCCGATGGAGTCGTGTCATTCCGGTGCCTAAACAGCCCTAAACAGCCCCAAAACGCAGCAGACGAAAACGCTAAGCATTTGATTTTATTAGTTTTTATTGGCCTGCCCGGAGGGACTCGAACCCCCGACCTATTGCTTAGAAGGCAATTGCTCTATCCAGTTGAGCTACGGGCAGACAGAACGAGGATTGTAGCCTAAGCCGCGAAAAACGCCATCAAGGCGGGCTGGTTTCGCTGACGTTTTTCTGCTCCAGCCACTGCTCGAACTCTGCTCTGGGCATCGGATGCGCGAAGTAGAAGCCTTGTCCGAACTCGACCTGTGTCTGGCTAAGATAAACGCGCTGACGGGCCGTTTCAATCCCTTCGGCCACCAGCGTCACCTCAAGCCGCTTGGCCAAGGCGATGATGGAATCCAGTACCGCGTGGTCAAAGCGTTCTTTCTGGATGGCCGCCACGAACTGCTTGTCAATTTTCAAGAGATCAAAAGAATAACGCTCAAGATAGCTCAAGGAGTTGTGCGCGGCGCCAAAGTCATCAAGCGAGAACTGAATGCCGCGCTGACGCAGGCGCCGCATATTGCGCAGGACTTTTTCCTCGTTGACCAAGCGCGTCCGCTCCGTGATTTCAAGCACCAGCTGGAGGCGCTTTTCAGCCGCCACGCTCAGTAAGGGTTCAAGATCCGATTCCAGCGTGTCGCCCATCAGATGATTGGGCGACACGTTGACGCTCAACAGAAAACCACGCGGCAGGGGCAGCGCCTGAATGTCCTTGGCCACCAGTCCGAACACATGGCGCGTCAGCGCCAGGCCAAGCTCCATTTCCTCGGCTATGGCAAACAGCAGTTCCGGCGACAGGCTGGCATGCTGGCGCGACTCCCAGCGCATCAAGGCTTCGGCGCCATAGGCCCGCCCCGACTCCAGGCGCACGATAGGCTGGTAGGCGATATAGAACTGGCCATGTCGGATGCCGCGTCCAACGGCGGCCATCAGCGAGCCCTGGAAAATCAGTATCCGGTAGGCAAGATAGGCCACGATGAGACTGAGCACCAACGCGTAAGGCAGCAGCGCCCAGACCTTATCGAGCAGGGTTTGGGTTGCGCGCCCGGCATCCATGCCGACCGTTACCTGGATCGGATAACTGCGCGACACCAGCGTCAACGCGGAGCCTGGCTGTACTTCATCCTGGGCCAGCGCCTTGACCGCGCCGCCATGGATTTGTTCGGGCTTGCCTCGCACCTGAACCGACACCAGGGCCTGATTCCAGCGCTCCAGCGCACTCAGGCTTTCCGCCAGATAAGCACCTTCCACCGTCACCAGCACCGCGGCGCCATCAAGCAACGTCCTTGCATAAACCAGCACCGGACTGTCCGGCAGCATGGGCGTGGTTTCCAGAATTTGCCACGAGATACCTGCCGGAAGATCGCCCAACGGCTCAACCAGTTCCAGCTCCTCTTCTTCGCTGAGGTCTGCACGCACCGAAGAGCAGAGACGCTGGCCCGGCCGCCAGAGCGTAAGCGAACGGATGGCGGGTTCAAGAATGACGGTTCGCACCAGCAGCGGCCGCAAGGTCTCACAGTCTTCTTCCGCGCGATCCGCGATCAGCAGCGAAAGCGCATTGGCGCGCCCGAGCGTGGACTCCGTCTTGTCAAGCACGGCTGCCGCAATGTGCGCAACATCCTGCCTGACTTCTTTCTTGGCTTGCGCGTTGGCCAGCAGCAGCAGGGCCAGCAACGGCAATAAGGCAACCACAATGCTCAACGCCAGAATTTTTGGCTTGCTCCAGGTTGAGACGGGTTGCATGAATGAAAGGTGCTCGCTTCAATAATTATGAGCGCGGATAGCCGCCACACAAAAGTACTCAATGAGGAAACTGCCAAGCTAGAATACCGGGGAACGCCGCGGGAAAAGGAACCCCATGCAAGCCTGGAATGACATCATCGAGTGGTTACGTTTGTGTTTAGCATTATTCGGTATTTGAAGAAAGCGTCCAAGGCTCGGTGTAGCGGTAAAGTAGCTTCCAGATCATTGCCGCGGCAATGGACTTCAGGATCGCGCCGGGAATGAAAGGCAGCAGGCCTTTGGAAACCGCAATCTCCGCATTGAACGCCACGCCCAGCCAAGCGCTGCCCAAGGCCAGGCACACCGCATTGCCCAACAGCATGATGCCCGTGATTTTCCAGAGCGGCGCGGACAAGCCCGCGCGCAGCTGGGAAGAGAACATGCCCGTCAACACCGCGGCCAGCGGAAAAGCGAACAGATAGCCCGCGGACGGCCCGACGAAGCGCTCGAATCCGGCGCTCCCATTGGACAGCACCGGCGCGCCCAACGCGCCCAGCAACAGCCACAGCACCACCGACAGCAACCCCAAGCGCCAGCCAAGCAGACCGCCTGCCAAGGTCACCACCAGGGTTTGCATGGTAATGGGGACAGGCACCATCGGAATGCTCAGATAAGAAGAAGCCGACAGCAGCAGCACGGCAAGAATCACCAGGCCGGCGCTGGCGCCACGGCAGGCGGGTCGCTTCGAGTCAGATTGAACAAGGTGGTGCATAATGGGCTTTCAACACGTGTTGATCGAGTAGGCGGCAATGAAGGGAGGCAGCATCTTACTCTTGTTTTACCGGTTCGGGCCACGCCTGATAACCCGGAGATTCACCGGTTCCCGGCCTTCTCCCCCTCTGCAAACGGTCTTTTCCTGATCTGCCCCGCCCCCACGGCAGGCCGCTTCTGATTACACTCATACTTTCGATTTTCTCGAGGTGATCCTTGAGCTTGACGCAACAAATCCTGCTGATGGCAGCCCTGGTCGTGGTGGCGGGCTTTTTATCGCTTGCGGAAATCGCGTTGGCGGGCGCCCGCAAGATCAAGCTGAAGCTGATGGCCGAATCCGGCGAGACCCGCGCGCTGAAAGTCATTGCCCTGCAAGAGCAGTCCGCTGATTTTTTCGCGGCCAACCAGATTTACATCAACGCCATCTCCATCCTGGCGGGCATTCTGGGAGAATCGCAACTGCGGCCTTATCTGGTTGAGGCCATCGGCTGGGTCTACCAGGGGCGGCACCAGGAAGATCTGGGCTTCATGCTGGCTTTCCTGCTGGTGACCTCATTGTTCGTGCTGTTCTCCGACCTGATGCCCAAGCGGCTCGCCATGACCGCGCCGGAGAAGTTCGCAGTCAGCGTGATCGGCCCGCTGGAGTGGCTGATCAAGCTGTGCAAACCCTTCGCCTTCTTGTTCAACTGGGCGGCCAACCGCTTGTTCAAGCTGTTCCGCATCAATACGGCGCGCGAAGAAAAACTGACCTTCGACGACATCTCGGCGGTGTTCGCCGCAGGCGCGCAGAGCGGTGTGCTGCAAGAGCAGGAATACCACTTCATTGAAAACGTATTCGAGCTTGAATCCCGCAACGTCACCTCATCCATGACGCTGCGCGACAACGTCATCTTCTTCGACCTGAAAGAGTCCGAAGACAGCATCCGCCAGAAAATTGCCGACAACCCCTATTCGAAATTCCTGGTCTGCGATCAGGTCATTGACCGGGTCATTGGCTATGTCGACACCAAAGACATCCTGGTTCGCCTGTTGACCAAGCAAAGCTGGCAGCACTTGAACGAGTCCAGCATCCGCAGCGCCCTGACCATCCCGGACACCCTCTCCTTGTCCGAACTGCTGGACCGCTTCCGCAGCACCAAGGAAAACCTGGCCGTCGTCATCAATGAATACGCACTGGTGGTCGGCATCGTCACGATGTCGGACATCATGAGCACCGTCATGGGAAGATGGGTGGCGCCGGAGTCCGAAGACAGCCAGATTCTGCCGCGTGATGAAGCCTCCTGGCTGATCGAAGGCAGCACCCCGATCTCATCGCTGAAAAGCGTCCTGGGCATCAGTGAACTTCCCGAAGAAGAACACTATGAAACCGCGGCGGGCTTCATCATGTTCTCGTTGCGGAAAATCCCGAAACCCACTGACTTCGTTTCCTATGGCGGCTTCAAGTTCGAGGTGGTGGACGTGGATCATTACCGGATCGATCAGTTGCTGGTAACCCGGCTGCCGGACGCGTCCGAGCCCAC
>JBAYOI010000089.1:0-10396 GCA_041678365.1 Pigmentiphaga sp.
CACTTGGCAACGCTGGGCTTGGTGCAGGCAGGTATAGGGTGGGCCTATCTGCCGCAAACCCTGGCCCGACCGCTGATTGAAGCGGGCGGTTTGATTGAGATTGCCTTTGACAACATCAGTAATCAGATGCAGCTGTGGGTGGACGTGGTGTGGTCCAAGGAGCGGCCGTTGGGGCTGGGGGCGCAGCGGTATATCGAGCTGATGCGGGTGCTGCGCAATAAGCCTTGATTGCGCTGAGGCGAATGTCGCCCCATCAACCGTAGGAGCGAACGCTGCTCGCGAACCGAAGCACTACCCCCTTTCCCGCAGCAAATAATCCAGCGTAGCCGCCAAACTCACCACGTCGGCATATTTAGCGTTGAGGTCGAACAGACTTTTATGATGTGCCGCGGCGAAGCGGTGGCCGACGGAACGCCAGGGCTGGGGGGGTACTTGGCATCGCCGTGATGAGGAAACTCGACAACGCTTAGCTGGGCAAGAGGCCCGCCCTCTTGCCCAAGCCATCTTCAAGCTGGCGAAGAAAGAAACTTCAACACCATGTTGTTGAACTTCTCCGCATGCTCCCACTGCGCCCAGTGGCCACAACGATTGAAGATATGCATCTCCGCGTTCGGGATGCCCCAGATCACCCTCAAACCGATGTCCAACGGGACAAAGCGGTCATCACGGCCCCAGATTACCAAAGTCTGCGCTTGGATTTCAGACAGACGAGGGCCGTAATCGGTAAATTGCTTCGGAAACATCTCCAAGCTTTTGACAAAGCTTTCGAGATGGTCCCGCCGCTTAAGAATGTTGTCCAAGCGCTGCTGGTATAACTCATCGGTCAAACCGCTCGCGTCGTAGACGAATACGCTCATCATACGTTTGAGATTGTCTACGGTCGGATCACGGTAGAGCGCACCAATAAGCTTGATGCCTTCGGTAGGCATGGGCACGAATTGGCTCGGTCCGCCCGTGCCACCACCCATCAACACCAGCTTATCGACGCGATGGGGCTGATTCAACGCGAACGCTACCGCGCTGTGAGCTCCCATAGAGTTTCCAATGATGTGAACTTTGTTTATATTCAGCCCATTGAGCACCGCCCCCAGACAGCGTGCATTGAGCTCTGAACGCGAGCCGTTACATAAAACGGTGTCGCTCTTGCTCCAGCCCGGGCAATCCAGCAGAATCACACGGTAGCCAGCACTGGCCAGTGGATCAATATTCCGATAAAAGTTGGCCCAACCACTGGCACCGGGACCTGAGCCGTGCAACATCACAACCGTCTCTCTGCCTTGACCAACGTCGTTGTAGTGCAGCCTGAGCGGAGCGCCATTTTCAGTAATAGTGATAAACCGGCTCGTTAGTGCTTCGGTGAACGGAGTAGCGCTCATCATATCCTCGTTAAAACGTGTGTGCCTGGAGTGTTTCTGCGGCCTCTTCGATGAACAAAATGCCGTAGCCCGCGATAAATTCGGGAATGGCTTGGTAATGACGCAGCTTGCAAACGGTAGGTACTCCGGCGCCCAGGGCTGCGCGCGCCACCAACCAAGTCTTGGACTCATGCGCAGAGCGGCCGCCGTGCTCGTCAATCGATGTTTCACTCCATCGCAGGATGTCATCGAAGCACCCCGACTCCATTGCGTCCATCCAGCGTTCATCCCAATCCGGATTGAGCGGCTTCATGCCCGAAGCACCGCTTGCCAGCGCATGACCGGCAGCCATGACTCGCTGGGTCTTTTTCTCACGCTCTTCCTGCGTGGGCTCGTGTCGCACAATAATGCGCTCGCGCACGCTTTCGTCCGGGTGATCTAAGGTCGGGACGGGCGGCTCGTGAGACAAACCACCGGAACCTATGAGCAACGTACGCATTGGTAAAGTAGCGAGAAAACGCCCGATTTCCGTACCCAGGTTATAACAGCGGTTCAATCGAGGCACGCCAGGCTGCGCGACGGCATTCAAAAAGATGGGAATCATGGGTGGAGTGTTGAGCTCCTCTCCCCACATGAACTGCAAAGCCTGGACAAAGCCATGATCGACTTTCATACGCCGCGACAAAGCCACATCGAACCCATGATCCATTAAGTGGCTCGTCAGAGCGACGGCATGTTCAGAAGCGACATTCAACTCGCCTGCGGGAGTCAGATAATCGCCTACGGAGGTCGCAGCGCTCCCAATGCAAAAGGGCGGCATCAGTTCGTTGAAGAAGCCGTTGTAGTGATCTGGACCCACTAGCAGCATCAACTCTGGGTCAAACTCATGAACGTAGTCACGTGCAGCCCCAATCGCGCTATCAAGCGACGCGCGGACCTCTTCAGCTACGGGATTCAGGCCCAGCAAAGGGGAATGGGAAAGCCCAAGAAAGGCATATCGATTAGGCATAAATTTTCACCAAGCACGAAAGTGGGAGATCGATAGGTTCGGCATGCCCTTCTGAGGCAACACCACAAATCGAACCAATTGCCTTACCCCACGCCGCCCCCCGCCACGTAAAGCACCTGGCCGGTGATATAGGACGCCTCGTCGGAGGCGAAATAGCACACGGCAGACGCGATCTCATCAGCGCTTCCCAGTCGGCCAAGCGGCGTATCTCGTAAGGTCTGATTCATCACGCCCTCACGCCACTCTTTTTCCTGGTCTGAAACCGGATAGGGACTCCTCGGAATCACCCGTTGTGAACTATCTACTCCGCCAGGCGAAACACAGTTGATACGTACTCCGTACTCGGCTAGCTCCATACCCATACAGACCGTCATTGCATGTACGCCTCCCTTGGCTGCCGAGTAAGGAACCCGGTAAATGCCCCGCGTCGCAACGGATCCAATATTGATAATTGATCCAAAACCTTGATTAATCATAATTGGAACCACAGCCCGACAACATCTTAACGTCGGCCACAGAGATCGGGATATCTCCTGTTCAATCTCACTATCTGTGTACTCCCAGAAAGGCTTTGCCCAGATCGTGCCGCCGACATTGTGCACTGCAATGTCAATGCGCTGATACCGATCCATAACGTCTTGCATCATCGCAGTGACGCCTTCGTAAGTCTGAAGATCGGCTTCAACGACGCTAGCACTGCCGCCCTCCGCGCAGATTTCCTCCCGCACACTCTCGCATACGGCACCGGCTCGATCGACCAGCACCACCTGAGCCTGCTCCAGCGCCAAGCGTCGTGCCGTTGCGCGGCCGATGCCTTGCGCAGCCCCCGTAACGATCGCTACCTTTCCTGCAAAGCGGGCTTGCTGATGCCCAGCCACGGTGCTAACACTTGTATTCATCTTGTTCCTTCTCGCTCAGCTGCGCTGTCGGCGCCTATGCGCGAAGACGCCGGAGATCGACGGCTTCGTCACTCAACAGTCCTGCATCCCCTCGCCAACCGCTCGCGATGAGCTGCCTGGCACCGGACGCCACGCGCGGTGAATTCACAGAAACTGCACCTTCCAAAATGCCGCCTCTTAAGTAGAAAAGGCTAAATTGGCCGGACTCCACTTCACCTCGCCTAGCAATAACAGTGCCTTCGCTGATGCGGCCGAGAACTTGAATATTCATGTCGAATTGATCGGTCCAGGAAGCAGGAATCGGTCGACAGTCAACGTTCATTCCAAGTATGGCTCTTGCTGCCATCACTCCCTGCTCTCTTGCGCACGCCACATTTTCATGCCGCTGACGTTGACCGAAAAAATCGACCTGGTTGGCGACATCTCCGGCAGCATAGACATCGGGAACCGAGGTCCTGCACAAGCCATCAATGACAACTCCATTATCAACGGCGACACCAGCCTGCCTTGCCACTACATCATTTGGGATCACGCCCACGCCTACCAGCACTAGATCGGCGGGCAGGCGCTCTCCCTCGGTCGTTTCGACAGCACGAACTCGACCGTCTTCACCAACAAACCGTGATACGCAGGTGTTCAGCCGAAGCGCCAAGCCTCTTTTCAAATGGTGATTTATCAACAATTCGCCTGCTATCCGCCCAAGCGCACGAGAAAGCGGCCACCCCGACGCCTCGATCGCCGTCACCCTACACCCCAGCGCTCTTGCCTTAGCGGCTACTTCCGCGCCGATAATTCCCATCCCGACAATCACAACATGCTCGACCCTGCCGAGATAATCAGCGAGCAGTACCGCATCGTCATATGTTCGGAGATAGCAAACCCCTTCCAGCGCGGCACCTGGTACGTTCAACCGTCTGACCGAGGCGCCAGTGCAAAGAATCACCTGATCGGTAGGCAACTCAGACCCGTCAATCTGGATGAGTCGGCGGCGTGAGCAATCAATCGACATCACGCTTGTATTGGTTCGCAGCTCAATATCTTGCAGCGAATAGAACGCTTCGTCCTGCAGCGGAACGGGGCCGCTGCTGCCAGGATTCAGTCCTTCCTTGGAAAGCGGAGGTCTTTCATAGGGGAGGGTCGGCTCATTGCTAAGCAATACAATCCGCCCGTCAAATCCCTCACTACGCAAGGTTTCCGCCGCAGCGACTCCCGCGACGTTGGCGCCGATGATTGAGATAGTTCGCTTCATGGTTCGACTTCAGCGTCTCAATCCGCTACTGACGCAATAAACAAATCATCGCCGTCTTGGAGCACTGGATACGTCTTTAAGACCACGCGACACGGGGACGCGGTAGGCTGCCCGGAGCGGATATCAAAAGCTCCGCCATGAAGCGGGCATTCGATAATCCCCTCTTGCTGACAGCCATCCGTCAAAAGGGCCTGCCCATGCGTACACAGATTGTCCGTTGCATAGAATTGGTCCTGGATCCGATACACCGCGATAGGCGGCATGCCCTCGATGACAACAGGCAATGGGAAATCGGGCTCTACCTCGTGTACGCTGCACAACCGGACCGGCGACTCGTTGCTCATGGTTTCATTCATAGCGGAAACACCAAATAGCGTTCAAGAATTGACGTATCCATGACGAAGTGCTTGGACTCAAAGCAAGCGCCTTGCTCATCTACCCTGATGCGATCTTTATAAACGCCGGTAGTAAACAGCTCAGCACGTCCGGTATCGGCAGGAATTCGAGAGACGAAAACATGACTTTCGACCTCGAACAGTCCTTCCTGGATCTCCTGGCAGCTCGTGCGCTGAACCAAATGGCGCGTGCGGTATTCCGGATAGGTTCCTGCCCAAACACGAGTCACAAAGGTCACTCGATCCTGCAGGCGCAAGCGATTGTCATCAAGAATCAGCGCGATCTGATGCCCCGCCTCAGCGCTTTCTGCGGTATTGCAGATATAAGAGG
This sequence comes from Pigmentiphaga sp., assembly GCA_041678365.1. Taxonomy (GTDB): domain Bacteria; phylum Pseudomonadota; class Gammaproteobacteria; order Burkholderiales; family Burkholderiaceae_B; genus Pigmentiphaga. The sequence goes on from JBAYOI010000089.1 coordinate 5,239, forward strand.
CGCTTTCATCATCCGAAAAAGTATGCAGCCACGTGTTCATATCCTGGCTATCAAGTGCGTTGATATAGCGCAACTGCAGATCATCGATCACTGCAAGAATTTCTGGTGCAACGTCGTTCATTTTTCCTCCTGTTTCAAGCCCATGATCTTGCGATAGTGTTCCCAACCCGGTAAGTTGGCCGACTCATCGTTTTGGCTGAACTCAACAGGCATGGTGTATTCGTCACCAACGCCCTTCTGGAAGACAGCATTTCCCGGTGTATGACTACCGGTATAAAGCCGATGAAATACCGAGGCATCCTCCATACTCACTAAGCCACATGGCCCCAACAAGTTGGACGATTGGCGGACCCGGTGACGAACAAGCGCTTCATCATCATCAGCGTGCGCAAAATAGGCATAATGCACTTCCGTTTCGTCGACCGAGATCGGACTCATGAAGCGAATTCCGATCGAATTCAAATGTGAAATAGAAACAGCAGCCGGGAATAGATGGACCGACACCGACAAGCCCGAGCTTTTCTCATTGTTCATGTATTGAATCAACGAGGCATCTTTCAATAGCGTTTGAGCACGCGGCAAAGAGAGCTCACTGCGAAACCCCCGGTGGCCTCGCTCATCCGCTCGCTGGACTCCCTTCCCCCCTTGCCAATTAAGCATGCGAAAGGCTTGGTGCAGGAGCGGAGCATGATAAGCATCGTTGTCGTGATAAATCTTCCAGTTCGACCTAAACACGACCTTTTGATAGCCTAGGAGTCGCAGTCGGCCATCGCCGCCCAGCACCTCTCCCAATTGCTCAGTCCAACCCGCCATCCATTCCTCAATCGGAGGGGTTTTATCACTCAGCGTGATAAAGATGAGACCGTGTACAACCGCAACTCGCGGACACGCCAAGGGATAGTCTTCTTTCCGGAACGTGTCGGAAAAGTCACCCGGCTTCGCAGGACAGCCCACGAGCGAGCCCTTCGCATCAAAGAGCCAACGGTGATAGGGACACTCAAATTCGAGCTTATTGCCGTGCGGCTTGGTTTCTACCTGACTGCCCCGGTGAGAGCAGGCGTTATACATGACGTTAATACTTCCGTCTTCCGCGCGAGTAATCAACAAAGGAACGCGGGCATGCCGGAACGTTTTGAAGTCCCCGATATTTGGGATTTCGCCCTCATGCGCGACAGCGTGCCATTCTTCTCCATAGAAGATGCGCTTGAGCTCTTCTTCAAAAAGCTCGTTACTGACGAAGATCTCCTTCGGCACATGGTTGATTTTGGCGGGCCAAACCACCGACGAAGCAGGGGGCCGACTGTCCGGACGAGTGGATTCCATGAAATTTCCTTGCATGCTAGAGAACGGATTAGCAGTTGATTTCGCAAGGTTATGGGTGCAACAATAATTCGTCCAATGTATTCTTTCAATTTTTAAAATCATTTTTGTGAATGATTCATGAATCTCCAACGCTTAGACCTCAATCTTCTGCGGGTGCTTGATGCACTGATCACTGAACGCAGCGTCACTAAAGCAGGAAGCAAATTGCACATCACCCAGTCAGCCATGAGTAATGCGCTCAAGCGGCTGCGCCAAGCCGTTGGTGACCCCTTGTTTATACGCGTACGCTCCGAGATGGTGCCAACAGATCGCGCGATTGCATTGCACAAACACGTTAGCGAAGCCCTACGCCAAGTGGAGCAGGGATTTCAACTTGCTGCTGATTTTGATCCAGCAACGAGCGACATCCAGTTCAAGCTAGCATTGACCGATATAGGCGAGGTGATTTACCTGCCCAAGTTGATGCGGAGACTCAAAGAAATCGCACCCAACATTACTGTTGTCTCTCTGCAATTGTCCCGCGAGCAATACCCCTATGCCTTGGAAAATGGAGAAGTAGATCTCGCCATCGGACACTTGCCACACCTGGGTTCGGGGTTCTTACACCACCACCTGTTTGATGATGAGTTTGTCTGTCTCGTTAGGGAGAGTCATCCACGAATACGTACAACGCTGAGTCTCAAACAGTTCCAGAGCGAAAGCCACATCGTCATGGCTCCAATTTGGAACCAAGAAAACGCCTTCGAAGTCGGTCTGAGACGATTGGGCCTACAACGCCGGATGGCCCTTCGAGTGGGACACTATCTAACACTCCCGACTGCGGTTCGTGAGACTGATCTGCTAGCGTGCTTGCCCGGTCGTGCCGTCGAGGCGCTCTCGCCCATGCGCGGTGTCCGGACTTTAAAACTGCCTTTCAAACCGATAACGCTCAGTTCAATGCAATATTGGCATCGACGTGTCCACCAGGACGCCTCACACCAATGGTTGCGACAGCTCGTGTCGACAGCACTGTCGGACGTTTGATTCCACGGGCTGTAAAAACCTTCTTTCAACCGTTTTGGGCTGCCTTCATGAAAGTAAAAAAACTGGATCTGAACTTGCTTCTCGTCTTCGATGCCATCATGAGCGAAGGCAACCTGACACGCGCCGGTCTCCAGCTTGGCCTTTCCCAACCAGCCATGAGTCGCAGCCTCGGAAAACTCCGAGAAGTTACAGGCGACCCCTTATTCATCAAGGTGCCTTCGGGCTTACAGCCAACGACCTTCGCCTTAGAAATCACACCAGAAATCCGAGGCGGCATTGAGATGCTGCACGGTGCTTTGCGCACGCGTGGCAAGTTTGAACCAATCGCCTGTAATCGCCAATTCAATATACTGATGAGCGATTTAGGTGAAGTTGCCTATTTACCGAAACTGATTGAACGTCTGAGCTCAGAAGCACCGAACGTTCGATTTCGAGTCCTCCAGATGCCCCGGGAGCTATACCGTGAAGCCTTATCAAGTGGCGAAGCCGATCTGGCTATCGGGCATCTTCCAGGCCTCAAGGAGGGCTGCTATCAACAGCGCCTGTTTGAAGGACATCATGTTTGCCTGGTCAGACAAGATCATCCCCGTGTCCTGGGCAAACTCACGGAAAGCCAGTTTTGCAGTGAGCTTCACATCTTGGTTGAGCCAGCCAATTCACGCTACCGCAGTTCAGCCGACCAGTCTTCTACATCAACATTCATCGCCCGGTTCTTAGAAACCAATGACCTTGACCGACGGATAGGTTTGACCGTTCCCCATTTCACCGTTGTTCCTGAGCTAGTGCGGCAAACGGATCTCTTGGCGGTGATCCCAAGCCTGGCTTTACGATTTACTCGCTCACTGGACGGATTACGAAAGCTTGAGCTGCCACTCAAGCCTCCCGTGTTTCGGGTCCATCAATATTGGCATGCTCGTAACCACCGGGATGCCGCTCACAAATGGCTAAGGTCCATCATTGCCGAACTGTTCTTGGATCTACATGAAACCAGTTCGGACGCCTGATTCTTTTTTGTCATGATCATCATTCTCGGATCATATCGGCAAACAGCTGCCCTACGATTCTCCCTACCCATTTTGTGAAACATCAACAAATGTAACTTGTGAGCACTGAGAGATCATGCGCTCGCTCCTAATTTCAAGGAGAACCCCTACTATGCCGATCCTTTCCTGCGTCCAGCGCGTCGGCTTAATGACATGCATGTCGCTGATGTTGGCCCCCAGTGCGTGGGCAGACACCTGGCCCACCAGCACCATCAGACTTATCGTTCCCTATGGGACCGGTGGCACGCCAGATACACTTGCTCGGGGGATTGCCGAAAGGCTGCGCACCAGCCTAGGCCGACCAGTCATGGTTGACAACAAGCCTGGGGGTGGCGGGGTCATCGCTATCGAGAATCTACGAAATGCACCCGCAGACGGGCATACCTTGCTTGTTGCAGACACCGGACAGTTGGCGATCAACCCTGCCCTGAGAGATGATCTCCCCTACGATGCAATCAAGGATTTCACTGCGGTAACGCAAATATCCACCCAAGACTTCTCCATCGCGGTCAACGCCAAATCTCCATACAAAACTATGTCGGCGCTGATTGACGGTTCACGCTCTGCTCCGAACGGCCTCTTTTACGGCACTTCGGGTATTGGCAGTGTCCACCACCTGGGTTCTGAACAACTTCAGAAGCTAACCAAGTCGAACTTTACTCATGTTCCCTACAAAGGCTTGCAATTTTCTATCCCCGCTTTATTAGGAGGGGAAGTGAGCTTCCTATTGAGTAGCGCCTCGCCCCTGATTCCGCATGCCGAAGCCGGGAACGTGCGCTTTCTTGCTCGGGCGTCTGCAACGCGCAGCCCACTGATGCCGGACGTGCCAACACTCAAGGAACTTGGAGTTCCTCTGGTGGTGGGAGTTAGCGTGGGTATTGTTGTGGCTGCTGGCACACCTGCACCCATTGTTGAGCGCCTGAGCGGAGAATTACGCAAGATCATCAAAGATCCCTCACTGGCACAACAGTTCTCCAGCCAAGACTTCTCTTTAGTGGGAAGTTCAGCAGAGGAGTATTCAACCCTGATTAAAAATGAAGCTGTTTTCTATAAGAAATTTGTTAAGGAAAACGGTATCAAAGTTGATTAAGGGGAGCCAAGAGTCGTCGTACGCCCTGGGAGCCTCTACTTACAAACGGTTCTCGAGCTGATGCGGACGCTGCGTCAGAAACCATAGGAGCAAAGCTTGCCCGCGCATTCAACGCAGCCCCTTTAAAAAAACTATATTCCTCTCAAATACGCCAACGTGGCTTCCAAACTCACCACATCGGCATATTTGGCATTGAGGTCGAACAGACTCTGATGGTGAGCCGCCGCCGAGCGGTCTCCCACGGCTTCTTCAATCACCATGGGGCGGAAACCATACTGGCAGGCATCCACAGCCGTCGCCCGCACGCAGCCACTGGTTGAAGTGCCTGCCAACAAGACGGTATCCGCACGAAGATTGGTCAGGCGTGACAGCAAGTCGGTGCCAAAGAAGCACGACGCATATTTTTTGTAGAGCACGCCATCCGTTTCGTGAAGATGCAAGCGCGGATCAAACTCATGGCCATCGCCACTGGCCGCAAGGGTAGCCGAGCCCTTCTGCTTAATGGCCCAAATGCCCGCATCCTGCAGTTGTGGATCATCGTAACGAACCGCAGTATGAATCACCGGAATGCCTTTGGCGTGCGCACTATCCAAGAGCTGATTGCTTGCCTCGATCTGTGCGGACAAATCCGAACCGAGAAGAGACCCAGGATTCGTAAACGCTTTGGTCAGGTCGATGA
>JBAYOI010000090.1:0-10367 GCA_041678365.1 Pigmentiphaga sp.
CCAGGCAGGCCAGACCGGCGATCCGTTCCGGATGCCAATGGGTTGTGCACAGCGCAATCCGTCCGCCCATGGAGTGGCCAACAATAATGGCCTGCTCCCAGCCGTAATGATCAAGCACGGCCAGGGCGTCGCCCGCAAAATCACGCAAGCCGTAAGCCCGCTGCGGGCTCCAGTCCGATTCGCCAAAGCCGCGCAGGTCCATGGCCACGACTTCCCGGTCAGCCGCCAAGCGGCTGGCAATCGGCAGCCAGTCATAAGAGAAATAGGACAGGCCATGCAGAATCAGGATCGGCAAGGCGCCCGGTTCGCCGCAGTGGCGGGTGAACAGGCGCAGTCCATCATGGTTGACGTACTGCGTTTGATGGGGAGGCAGCATATTGATCTCCTGATTCAATCTTTGAACGACGTCACGATTCCCATGCCCGTCAGCCATTCGGGCACGACCCGGTAAAAGCGCTGATGCAGCGTCAAATCTCCGCACTGCTGGGCGGCGGCCAGCGCGGCAACCCAGGTGCGGACCTCGTGGCCGCCGAAGCCGGCGTCGCGGTTCAGTTCTTCATCCGTGATCGCCGTCAGCGCTTGTTTGTCATTGCGGCAGAGCTTGTCGAGGAACTGAAGGTCCCAGTCCGGTTTGGGCGGCATGCAAGGGCCTTTGCCCTCCACCAGGTCATGGGCGGCTTGCATGACGCGCTTTTCGCGGGCATCCAGCTCGTCCGTCGAGGCCTTGTGACGCTGGATCAGGCGCCGGGCCACATCGGGCGGGCTGCTTGTCAGGCGCGGCGTCGGGGGGTCGTGAGACAGGCCGCCGGATCCGATGAAGGTAATACGCAAGCCCGTCTGAGCAAGAAACGTACCCACCGCTTCGCCAAATTCCCAGCAGCGCTGCAGGGTGGGGCGGGGGTCACCTGCGCAGTTGATGAAAATAGGCAGGCTGTCATAGCGGGCCAAGGAGCCGGTCAGCTGGACCAGCGGAATGGAGATGCCGTGATCAATGCGCATATCGTGCGAATAGGCGGGATCGATCTGGCGCTGATACAAAGCGCGGACGCAGGCCTGCGCCAGATCGGCACGCACCCGCAGGGGTCCGCCCTCAATGCCCCAGTCCTGCGCAGCCTGCGCGGCGGCGCCAATGCAAAACGGGGGCATCAGGTCAAAGAAGAAACCGTTGAAGTGGTCCGGGCCGAACACCACCACCAGCTCCGGATCAAAGGCCCGCACGGCGCTGGCCACGCGCGCCATTTCATCGAAGAACGCGGTTTGGTCTCCCGCTTGCGAGGGAGGAAGGTCTTTGAGCATCAGCGGACTGTGCGAGCAACAAATCAGTTGAATAGTCATGGCGTTATATGCAAAGAGAGTCGAGGGTGCTGGGAAGGAACAACTCATCCACCGCTAACTGTCTGACGGCCAGGTGCTGTTCGAACGAATAACGGGTCATGGCTTCCAGCGTGGCCCGGTTGGGCTCAACGCCATAACTCCAGAACTGCCGGCCCATGCAGGCCAGCGTGGCTTCCCATTCCGCGGTGATCCACGGGAGACCGATTTTCAGCGCGGTGACTTCGGCCAGATCCTGCTCGGCCAGTTGCTTGGCTTCGCTGAAGGCTTTCATCAAGCTGCCCGCCAGCCACGGATGGGCCTGGGCCACGTCATGCCGGATACCGAGCGCATGCATGATCGGGAAATGGCCGGAACGTTGAAAATACGCTTGCTCGACCTCCCGGTAGTTCGGGTAGAGCCGCTGTATTTGCGGATGCTTGCCCAGACAGGAGGGCGCGCGGGCCGACATCACGGCGTCTAGCTGTCCGTCCGCCAGCAAACTGGACAGGGATTGGCCTTCCGGCGCGCCGGAGAGCGGAAATCCGTCGGGCAGATTCAGCGGGAACTTGTCCTTGCGTCCCCATTGTTCCAACCCGCCTTGTACCCACTCGATGTCATCGGCCTCAATGCCGTACTCATCTTTCAGGAAGCCGCGTACCCACAGGACGGCGGACATCTGGTACTCCGGAATGCCGATGCGCTTGCCGCGCAAGTCAGCGGCTGACTGAATGCCGCGGTCAGTCCGGATGTAAATGGCGGAGTGGCGGAAGGTGCGGGACAGGAAAATGGGCAGCGCCGCATACGGCGACAAACCGCGTGACAGGGCAATCAGGTAAGGGCTGAACCCTATTTCAGCAACGTCAAACTCTTGATGAAAATAAGCCCGATGGAAACACTCTTCCACGGGCATCAACAAATAGTTGACCTCGCACCCCTCTATTTGGACGCGTCCGTCCACCAGCGGCTTGACGCGGTCGTAATCCCAGGTGGCGATGGTAATGGGCAGTTTTGCCATGATGCTTGAATCGGTTGGTCTCGTTGGATCGATTCTAGAATCATAAAAACTAAAAGTCCAGATAATTGATTTTAATGGGCTTGGTACTTCACTGGAAGCGGGCGCGCCACGTTCCAGCCAAGCAACGTCTACCTGGCCTCGGTCTCCTTCATCTCGGAAAAAGGCGGCGCGTCGTCAGTGTCGAGCTCAGTGTGGCTCAGATTCAGATAGTGGCAGATGCGCCAGATGTGGTTGCCGGTTCGCTCCAGCCAGCGGTAGATGTCGGTGGCGTGCAGACTGCGCGAGGCATCCACGGTCAGCGCGGGGGCGGTCAGGACTTCGCGCCGGACTTCTTTCAGCAGGCTTTTCAGGCTGGCGGCATCGGCGGCCAATTGCTCGACCCAGTTCTCATCGCCGTTTCCGACCAGTCCTTCATGGGCCAGCGTGAGCATGTGGCGGGTTTGTTGGATTGCCCAACGGTAGGTGTCGTCCCTGAAGTTGTCCTCGTAGCCGAGCGTGTGCTCCAGCCGATTGCGCAGCCGCAGCAGGTGATCGATGGCGTGCAACTGGGCGCGGCGCTTGTCGTTCAGCGTGTCATCGTGCTGTGGAGGCTGAATGCGGGCAACGAACTCATAGGCGTCGTTGAGCAAGGTACGGATTTGATGAAGCGTATGGCGCGCCTCAGGGGTGACGGTTTGATTCAGCAGGTTCCCGTACAACTGGAAAAGCTGGTTGGCGGCGGTCTCCAGGTCGCGGTGCGACGCTTCGAGCGCCAGCGTCGGCACGCCCAGCAGGCTGTGGTCGAGGTGATGCGGCAGGCTCTTGCCGCGATCGGGGATCAAGCGTTCGACCAGCCTGGCAAAGCGTGGCGTCAGCGGCAGAAAAACCAGCGCCCCGGCAATGATGAACAGGCTATGGAACGTGGTCAGGCCCAGCACGCCGGGCTCCAGGCCGAAGTGCCGCAATGTCCAGCGCGCGGCGCCCAGAAAGAGCGGGAGCAGCGCCAATGCGCAGAGGCCCGTGATGACGTTGAACAGGATGTAGGCGAGGGCGGTGCGCTTGGCGTAGAGGGTGCTGCCGATCGCCACCAGCGCGCCCGTCAAGGTGGTTCCGATTGATGCGCCAACCACCATTGCCGCGGCCTGGTCAAAGTTGATGGTTTGCGCATGCAGGGCGGTCAGCGTCATGGCAATGGCCGCCGATGACGACTGCAAAATCGCGGTCAGTACCAGACCGATCAACAAAATGAGAATGTGCGCGCCGTAGCTGCCGGAAGGCAGGTGGGCCAGGCTGAAACTGGCCGACAGGCTTTGCATGCCTTCCTGCAGTGTCATCAGGCCGAGGAACAGCATGCCGAAGCCCGCCAGCGCCCGGCCCAGCTCGCTGCTGCGGCCCGAGGTGAGCAGCTTGAGCAGGGCGCCGATGCCGATCAGCGGGAGCGTATAAAACCCCAGTTTTATCTTGAGTCCGACGCTGGCCACGATCCAGCCCGGCACGCTATTGCCGAGGCTTGCCCCGATGACGACACCGATAGCCTGGACAAAGGTGATCAGGCCCGCACTGACGAAGCCGATCAGGGTCACGGTGGTGGCGGTCGAGGACTGGACCAGCGCGGTGATCAGGGCGCCCGAGGCGAATGCTTTGTAGGGCGTGTCGGTAAAGCGGACAAGCGCTTTCTGCAAGGCGCCGCCGGCAAAAGCGACCAAGCCCTCCGACAAAAACATCATGCCGGTCAGAAATAAGCCCAGACCGCCTATGAAAGGAAAAATGATGTCAAGCATTCAAAGATACGGTGTTTTTATTGTGTGATAAGCGAATGAGTATAGGACTTATGCCTCACTCCCGTGTTGGATCGGCGTACTGGCGCAGAAAGCCGATCATGCGTTGCAGGCTCGGTGTGTTGTGCTTCTCCAGGTGGGTGATCAAGTAGAAATGGCGGCGGATCGGGGGGAGCGGCGAGCGCAATTGCACCAGTTTTCCCGCGCTGAGCATTTCTTCCACCACCCAGGGGGACAGGCAACTGATGCCCAGCTGCTCGCTGACGGCGCGCTTGATGGCCTCGGAGTCCCCGAACTCAATGCCGACGTTGACCTGATGCAGCCAGGGGCTGATGGCGTGGAGAATGGTTTCTCGCGTGCCGGAGCCGCTTTCGCGCAGCAGCCAGGTTGCCGCTTTCAATTGATCGAGACTGAATTGCGCATCCGCGGCTTGCACCTCCGGGTCATCCGGGCTGGCCACCAACAGCAGCTCATCCTCCATCCACGGCTCAACGTGCAATTCGTTCTGCTCGCACCAGCCTTCCACCAGCGCCAGGTCAAGCTCGAAGTTGGCGACTTGATTGGCAATGGCCCGTGTGTTGGCGATGGAGACCTGCGCGCTCCATTCGGCCTGGCCTTCCTGCGCGAGCTGCCGTTTGAAGCCCGCCAACAGTTGCGGAAGCAGATAGTTGCCGATCGTGGTGCTGGCGCCGATCCGCAGATCGCCGATGCGTCCGATGCCGTACTTGGCCCAGCGGTCAATCTCCGAGGCGTGGTCCAGCAGGACGCGGGCCTGGGACAGCAACTGCCTGCCTTGTTCATTTAACAACAAACGTTTGCCGCGGCGCTGAAAAACCCGGGTGCCGAGCGCGCGCTCAAGCTCGTGCAAGGCGGCGCTGGTGGCGGACTGGGACAAGGCCAATGTGTCCGCCGCCGCGCTGGTGCTGCCCGCTTCCACAATGGCGACGAAGATCTGAAGTTGGCGCAAGGTGAGGCTGAAGTTCATTTATTACCTATTTTATAGGTTGGTTATATATAAATAACTCATTTTTAATGGTTATAGAAATCATTTATCGTGCATCTATAGAACTTCTTGTAATGAACAAATGCGCGAACTCAGTCTTCCCTCCACCGCTGTTGAATCGAATCCGCTGTTGCGGCGGTTCGCCCCCGGCTTTTTGCTGGTATTGGGCCTGGCCGCAGCGGCCATGCTGCTCGGTCAAGTGCCGTGGCTGGCCAATCACGGGCTCAGCGCGCTGACCCTGGCCATCGTGCTTGGCATCATCGTGGGCAATACGCGTTATGCGAAGGTCGCGGCCACCTATGCGCCGGGCGTCAATGTCATCAAGCATTACTTTCTGAGGGCGGGCATCATCCTGTATGGCTTGCGCCTGACCTACCAGGATCTGGCGGCGGCAGGCGCGGGCGCGATGGTGCTTGATGCGCTGATGCTGATCTCCACGTTTGCGCTGGCCTGTTGGCTGGGCACGCGCTGGCTCAAGCTGGACCGCAGCCAGGTCATGCTGATTGGCGCGGGCAGCTCGATCTGCGGCGCCGCCGCCGTGCTTGCCACAGCGCCGGTGGTTCGAGCCAATGCCACGCAAGTGGCGGTCGCGGTGTCCACCGTCGTGGTGTTCGGCACCTGCGCAATGTTCTTGCTGCCCGCTCTCTATCAATTGTCGGCGGGCTGGGGTTGGGTGGCGGTGGGCAGCCGTGAGTTCGGCCTGTTCCTGGGCGCCACCGTCCATGAAGTGGCGCAGGTGGTTGCCGCGGGCCGGGCCATTGACGTGGTGGCCATGGACGCCGCCGTGATTGCCAAAATGGGCCGGGTCATGATGCTCGCGCCTTTCCTGATGGCGCTGGCGCTTTACTTGTCACGGGAATCCCTGCCGCGTGAAGCGGCGTCGGCGGAGCGGCCTGACAATAAGAACGTCTGGAGCGCGATGCCGTGGTTCGCCGTGGCCTTCGTCGCGCTGGTGCTGGTGAATTCTCTGGTGGCCGTGCCCGCTACCTGGCAGCCGTGGATCGTGCAGGTGGACACCTTCCTGCTGGCTGCGGCCATGGTGGCGCTGGGCTTGACCACGCATTTCTCCGCCATTAAACGCGCGGGCCTGAAACCCTTGCTGCTGGCGGCCATGCTGGCCTTGTGGCTGATTCTGGGCGGTGCTGGCCTGGCCGCCCTGGTATTGGGCTGATCGGGCGGAGCGGCTCAGCGCGTCCGAGGATGCACGAGCCGCGCCAGCAACAATCCCACCGCAATGCCGATCACGTCCGCGACCACATCGTTGAACTCCGCATAGCGGTTCGGGCGCAACGATTGCAGGCCTTCGATGGCAATCCCGAACAGGAGGAGGCCTGAGGCCACCCCCCACAACCGTTTCGGATAAGCCAGATAACCGAGGAAGCTAAGGACGCCAAAGCCGAGCACGTGGTTGGTTTTGTCCCAGCCGGTGCTGGGCAGGGTGTCGGGCGCGCTGATCAGCGAGAGGACGAGCACACCGAGCAGGGCGCCCCAAAAGGTCAAACGCAACAATAAAGACATCAAAGCAGCAGCCGCCAAGGAGAGAGGGTCAGGGGAAAGGCGGGCCGCCAAGCGCGCCGCCACCGGAAACCACAATTTACACTGTTGATGTCCGGGGTATTAAGGGTTAACACGCTTATTCCAGCTATGATGATGAAATAGTCTGTTATTGCCCGCTTTCAGGAGTGACCATGTCCCAAGCCAATCTGCGCTTGCCCGTTTACATGGACTACAGTGCGACCACACCGGTGGACCCGCGTGTCGTCGATAAAATGGTGCCTTATTTGTACGAAAAGTTCGGTAACGCCGCTTCCCGCAGCCATGCTTATGGCTGGGAAGCAGAAGAAGCCGTCGAAGAAGCGCGTGCGCATGTCGCTGCCCTGATCAATGCCGATCCGCGTGAAATCGTCTGGACTTCGGGCGCAACCGAAGGGGATAACCTCGCCATCAAGGGCGTGGCCCAGTTCTACAAAGACCGCGGCAAGCATATCATCACGGTCCGAACCGAGCACAAAGCCGTGCTCGACACCTTCCGCGAACTTGAGCGCGAAGGATTTGAAGCCACCTATCTTGACGTTGACGAAGACGGCCTGCTGCCGCTGGAGCGTCTGGAGGCAGCGTTGCGCCCAGACACCATCTTGGTGTCCGTGATGTTCGCCAACAATGAAATGGGCGTGCTGCAAAATGTCGAAGCCATCGGTGAAATGTGTCGTGCGCGCGGTATTCTCTACCACTGCGATGCCGTGCAGGCCGCAGGTAAAGTGCCCATTGACGTCCAGAAGTTGAAAGTTGATCTGCTGACCGTCACCGCCCACAAGATTTATGGCCCGAAAGGCATTGGCGCCCAATACGTGCGCCGCAAGCCACGTGTGCGTCTTGAAGCGCAAATCCACGGCGGCGGCCATGAGCGCGGCATGCGTTCCGGCACCTTGGCCACGCATCAGATCGTCGGCATGGGCGAAGCTTTCCGGCTGGCCAAGCTGGAACTGGAAAGCGATGCCGCTCGTATCGGTGCACTGCGTGACCGGCTGCAGAAAGGCTTGCAGGAGATCCCCGAAGTCTACATTAACGGCAGCCTTGAACATCGCATTCCGCACATGGTGAACATGAGCTTCAACTTCGTTGAAGGCGAATCGTTGATCATGGCCATCAAAGACGTTGCCGTCTCGTCGGGCTCGGCCTGTACTTCGGCCTCGCTGGAACCCTCCTACGTACTGCGCGCGCTGGGCCGCAGCGACGAACTGGCGCACAGCTCGATCCGTTTCTCGCTCGGCCGCTTCACCACCGAGCAGGAAGTGGATTTCGTGATCGCGCTGGTCAAGGAAAAGGTTGAGAAGCTGCGTGAACTGAGCCCGCTGTGGGAAATGCACCAGGAAGGGATTGATCTCAGCACCATTGAATGGGCTGATCACTGATCCGTGTTCTGGCATGAGAAATGGCTCCTTCGGGAGCCATTTTTTTGAGCTGTAGTGTGTGAGTGTGCCGACCGCTCGCCTGGGGGGGCGACGCCGTCTTGCAGGTTTGGGCGTTGAAGGCGCTGGACGCCAGCCATCTTGACGCGGTGTTTGAAGACTGATTCTTTGCCGCTTTCATGGAAAGAATGGTGAGGTATCTGCTTTATCGCTCCTGAATGGTGAGTCACTCCCGCCTGAAAGTCGGGCGCTGCCCCGCCACCCTACGGGGGCGCCGTATGAACACTGCCTCGCTTGACCTCGGCCTGAAGGATAAGCCTGGCGCATCCGAGCGGCATGTAGGCCACGAGGTGGACGAGGCTTGCGCTTTGGCCCGTGGTCAAGATTCCGGAGCGAGCTTGCTTGCGAACCAGCAGCGCAGATCTCAGATAACACCCTGCGCGGACAAGCCCCGCTCCACATGCGGTGAGGAAAAGTCAGCGTTCACTGCGCTTGAAAATCAAGTCCCAGACGCCATGGCCAAGACGCAAGCCGCGGGTTTCAAATTTGGTCTGAGGGCGCCAGGGCGGACGCGGTGAAAAACCGTCACTGCTATTCACCAGCGCGCTTTCCTGGCTCAACACCGCCAGCATCTGCTCGGCATAATGCTCCCAGTCCGTTGCGCAATGCAGATAGCCACCTGGCTTGATCCGGCTGGCCAGCAGCTCCACGAAAGCAGGCTGGATCAAACGCCGTTTGTGATGGCGCTTTTTTGGCCACGGATCGGGGAAGTAGATGTGCACGCCTGCCAAGGTATTGGGCAGAATCATGTCACGCAGCACTTCCACCGCATCATGCTGGATGATGCGCACATTGCTCAACGCGGAGGATTCAATCCGCTTCAGCATCGCGCCCACGCCGGCGTTGAACACTTCGACGCCAAGGAAATTGCGTTCTGGCGACGCCAGCGCAATCCTTTCGGTAGTCTCACCCATGCCGAAGCCGATTTCCAGAATCGTGGGTGCCTCGCGGCCAAACACCGAATTCAGATCGAGGATTTCCTTGCGGTAGGGCACGGCCCACTTGCTGAGCAAGGTCTCCAATGCTTCGCGCTGGCCCTCGGTGATGTGGCCGCGGCGGTGCACGAAGCTGCGGATGTGCATCGTGCGCAACGCGGCCGTGTCTTTGTCTTCAGGCACGGTGGATTCAGGAGAAACGGAAGGGACGCTCATTCAGCCCCCACCGACGGCAACAACGATCTCGAGCTGATCCCCATCGGCCAACTGTGTGGACGCGTGGGTGCTGCGAGGCACGATTTCTCCATTTCGCTCAACGGCCACGCGTTTGTCCGCGTAGCCCAAGGCAGCCAGGAGATCGGCAACGGTAGAGGAGGAATCGATCGTGCGCGATTCGCCATTCAATACGATATTCATGACTGGAATTTTAGACGGTTTGGGGCAGGAATGGGTGGAGTCTTTGGCGCCCTTTGCCGGGGCGGCGTGTGCGCTCAATTCGCTTCGACGAGCGCTTCCTGCTTTTCCAGCCAATCCGGATCCGTGACGAAGTCAAAGAGCAGCTTGTCCGCGCTGAAGACCAGCCGGTAGGAACGATCCGCCCAGCAGTGCAGCGCTTCTTCGTAACGGTTGCCGCCTTCGCTTGAACACGCCGCCCGGAGCTGGTCTTTGAGGGAGGCGAGTGCTTTCATCAACGTGGCCGTGGCAGGATCGGCAATCGTGCTGACGCAGGCATCCAACAAGCCATGAGGCCCCATGCTCCCCCATTGGGTCGTGTTCAGCTTGGTGTCCCAGCAGGTCTTGAACCGCTGTTCAGGCGGCGCGTTGGAGGACAGCATAAAGTCTATCACCCGGTTGGCGGCCGCCGCCGCTTCCGGTTTTGTTCCCTGAATCCCCTGGGTTGCGCCATTCAACAGGGCCGCCAGTATCCGGTAGCGTTGGTGCGCTTGTTCCAACGCGGCAAGCTGCGCTTTCTTGTCTTCAAGGTCCAGATACAGATAGGTGGACAGGCCGAGCGCGAGCAGCAACACCACCGACAGGGGCTTGAACAGTTTTATGATCGACTTCCTGAAGAAGAGGTTCAATAGCCATTGTGCAGGGCTTCAACGACGTCTGGTAGGAATTGATCGTGAAGTGCGGCTTTTCAGGTAAAATGCGTTCTTCAAGCAATGCCTTGAAGCGCCTGTCAGGGCGTTCAACGCGGGTGTAGTTCAATGGTAGAACGGCGGCTTCCCAAGCCTCAAGCGTGGGTTCGATTCCCATCACCCGCTCCAGTAGCCCTTCATTTCGCGCACTGCGGCGCACATTCCACGGGTTTATCCGGATATTGACGGTCTGGAAAAACAGGAGCAATATGAAACTGCCTGCTTTGGTCAC
>JBAYOI010000091.1:0-10308 GCA_041678365.1 Pigmentiphaga sp.
CACCAAATCCGTAGCGGTGGAACCCTCCGGCAGCGAGCCCGTCAGTTTGAAGCCCACCACTCGGGGGATCAGCATGGAAATAGGTTGGCCGAGCATGGCCGCCTCGGCCTCAATCCCGCCAACGCCCCAGGCGACAATACCCAGACCATTGACCATCGGCGTGTGAGAGTCCGTTCCCACACAGGTGTCCGGGTAGGCGGTGGTGACGCCATCCTTGTCCTGCGTGAACACGACGCGCGACAAATGCTCCAGGTTCACCTGGTGAACAATACCCGTGCCCGGCGGCACGACCTTGAAATCATTGAAAGCGGTCTGGCCCCAGCGCAGGAACTGGTAGCGCTCCAGGTTGCGCTCGTACTCGATCTCGACGTTCTGCTCGAAGGCCGTGGGTTGCCCGAAAACGTCCACGATCACGGAGTGGTCAATCACCAGCTCGACCGGCGCCAGCGGATTGATGCGGTTGGCATCGCCGCCCAGCCCATGGGTGGCCTCGCGCATGGCCGCCAGATCCACCACCGCGGGCACCCCGGTGAAATCCTGCAGCACCACCCGGGCCGGCGTGAACGCGATTTCCTTGTTGGCCTCCGCCTGCGCATCCCACCCGGCCAAGGCGCGAATGTCATCGGCCGTCACGTCAGCGCCATCTTCCGTGCGCAGCAGGTTCTCAAGCAGCACCTTCAAGCTGTAGGGCAGGCTCTTCACATCAAACCCCGCATCGGCCACCGCCTTGAGTCTGTATATGTTGTAGGACTTCCCCTCAACCTCCAGCAGGCCTTTGGCCCCGAAAGTATTCACGCCGCTCATAACATGCTCCTTGATCTCTAGTGGCCGACCCTGACGCCCAGGGTCCAACGGTTACCATAGCATGGTCACGTTTTGTTTTTTGCTTCCCGCCATGCTCATTCATGCCGACTTTTCACGCCGCGCCGCCGTGCTTCCTGATCAGTACCAGTGGATCCGTTCGCCGCAAGGCGGCGTCGAACGCGTCATGCTGGACCGCATCGGCACGGAAAAAGCGCGCGCCACCAGTATTGTGCGCTATGCACCCGGCTCGTATTTTCCCGCCCATTTTCATCCGGGCGGCGAAGAAATCCTGGTGCTGTCCGGCACGTTTTCGGAAGACCAGTGCCATTACCCGGCCGGTTCCTACCTGAGAAGCCCGCCGGGGTCGAGCCATCAGCCCTTCAGCCGCGAAGGCGCGGTCATTTTCGTGAAACTCCGGCAGATGCCGCCGGACGAGCGGCACAACGTGCGCCTCGACACCCATGATCCTGCCCGGTGGATCCGTCGGGCGGGCGGAGAACGCTGCCCGCTGTTCACCCGCCATACCGAACAGGTCACGCTGGAACGCATTGGCCCGGGCCAGCCGCTTTTCGAAGCAACGGTGAATGGCGGCGCGGAGCTGCTGATCCTGGAAGGCGGCCTGCGGGAGGCCGCCACCGCGTATCCCCGCGGCAGCTGGCTGCGGTTTCCCGCCGACGATTGCCCCGCGCTGCTTGCGGGACCCAACGGCGTGACGGTCTATCTGAAAACCGGGCACCTTGGCGCCGCTCTCGGTCCTCATCAAGCTGCCGAGGACCTGGCATGATCAACCTCGGTCCTTTTTCCACCCCGACCGTGATCGTCATGCTTGCCTTGATGCTGGCGTGGCTGCTCGCCCGGCACATCGCAAAACGACACGCCAACGCGCCCCACAAGGAAGCGGGCGCGCTGGTCCTTGATGCGGCGTTCTGGGGCTTTCTCTCCGCCCGCGTGGCCTATATTGCCCTCTGGTGGGAGGAGTACGCCGCCAGGCCGTGGTCAGTGTTTGCTTTCGGTGACGGCGGATTCCTCTGGTGGGTCGGCCTGCCTGCCGCCCTCCTCTACCTCTGGCGAAAAACCCGTTTCAGCACCAAGCTGCGCCGCCCGGTGCTGACCGGCGTGGCGGCGGGCGTCGTTCTTTGGGCTCTCGCCAATAGCCTGCTCACCGTGTTGCTTCGCACTGCCGCGCCGCTGCCGGACGTGCAAGTGCTCACACTCGATGAACGCCCGCTCTCCTTGAGCGCCGCCTACGCGGGCCGCCCCGTCGTGCTGAATCTCTGGGCAAGCTGGTGTCCGCCCTGCCGCCGGGAAATGCCCGTCTTCGAACGGGCGCAACACGCGTTTCCAGGGATTGCTTTCGCCATGGTCAACCAGGGAGAAAGCGCTCAACAGGCCATCGACTTCCTGAAAAGCGAAGGACTGAACCTGACCGACGTGCTGCTTGATCCCGCCTCCAGAACGATGCAAGCGGTGCAATCACGCGGCTTGCCCACCACCCTGTTCTTTGATGCGGAAGGCCGTTTGGTGGAGGCGCATTTTGGCGAAATCACGATGGCCAGCCTCACGGACAAGGTATCGCGCCGTCTCGCTCAAGCACCTGCGCCCAATCCCAACAAGGAGTAACGCCACTCATCCCAGGTCCGCGAACCATGGCAACATGGCCCCATTCCAGAGGACTTCGCATAGCAACGATGAATCAGGAGGACGCAATGCCGACAAGGAAAGTGGATATTGCCGTGATTGGCGCGGGAACAGCGGGGCTGACCGCTTTTTATGCTATCCAGGCCGCCGGCAAGAAAGGGGTGCTGATCGACCGGGGCCCGCTGGGCACGACGTGCGCCCGCGTCGGCTGCATGCCGTCCAAGGCGGCGCTGCACGCGGGCATGCGCTGGAAGACCGCCAGGCAGTTGCCCGGCATGGAGTCGCTGCCCTCGGGCGGACAGCAGGCCTTGTGGGCGCAAGTGCGCCAGACCCGGGACATGTTGGCCAACGGCGCGGCTGACCGGACGCGCAAGGTGGCCGGAGACGACTTGATCCTTGCCGAAGCGCGCTTCATCGCACCCGGGGTGCTGCAGGCGGGGGAGGAGCGCATCGAAGCCAAGGCGGTTGTGGTGGCGGTCGGCTCCAGCCCCATTGTGCCCAAGGCCTTCAATGAAGTGGCCGCTCACATCCTGACCACCGACACCCTGTTCGACCTGGAAACGCTGCCGAAACGGGTCGGCATCCTCGGCCTGGGCGCGATCGGCCTGGAACTGGGCCTGGCCCTGTCCCGGCTGGGCGTGGACGTGGTGGCGGCCGATCAATCCGCCACGGTGGGCGGTATGCAGGATCCGGATGTCCAGGGCCGCATGCTGGACCGGTTCCGGAAAGAACTGCCGATGTGGCTGGGGTCCGCCGTCAAGGCCGAACCCGCCAACGGCAAGGTGCTGATGCGCACGGACGAACACAGCGCCTTGGTTGACCGCCTGCTGGTGGTCACCGGGCGCGCGCCCAATACCGCCGCGCTGGACTTGACCGCGGCGGGCATTCCGCTGGATGACAAAGGCAGACCGAACATCGATCCTGTCACGATGCAGGCGGCGGACGCGGCGGTTTTCTTCGCGGGAGACGTGCAGCCGGACCGGCCCTTGCAGCACGAAGCGGCCGACGAGGGCAAACTGGCTGCGCAAGCCGCGCTGGCTCACGTCCGGGGAGAGTCCCGTCAAGCCACGCCGCGCCGGGTGCCGATTTCGATCCTGTTTACCGACCCGGATGCATGCACCGTCGGCCTGGGCTTTGAAGCCGCCATGAAGCAAGGCGCCGTCATTGGCGAAGCCGAGGGCAAAGGCAATGGGCGCTCCCGCATTCTGGGCGCGGAAGCCAACCTGCTGCGCGTGTATGTTGAGCCGGGCACCGGCGCACTGCTCGGCGCCAGCATGCTGCTGACCCACGGAGAACACCTGGCACATCTGCTTGCGCTCGCCATCCACACGAAACAAACCGTCAACGAACTGCTGAACATGCCGTTTTATCACCCGTCCATTGAAGAAATGCTGCAAAGCGCGTTGAAGTCCGCGGCCAAGCAGCTCAAGTCCTGACGACACAGGACCTGATCCGGCTGAACGCCTGCATTGCCATTGCCCAATTGGCGCCGGAGGCCACCAGCATCACGCCGTAACGCTGGGCGGGCGGCAAACGGCGCAATGGCGCCAGTTGCCTGAAACCCGCGCCGATCAATGAGCGATCCAGCTGACGCCAACGCGGCGGACCATCTTTACCCGCTGCGGGTCAGCCCCCTCAAGCTATCCTCCATGCTGACCGCCAGGCGTAAACATGACTCGCTCAGAAAAAACATTGCGCACCTGCTTGGATCGAACTTATTCTTGCATTTCTTGAATCCGAATGTAAATCACTAGGCCGACTTTGCGACTTTTCGTTGGCCAGCGGAGACCGAACATGAAAGACATCCTGCGCGGCAAAGCCCTCCCCTTGTTCGCAGCGAGCGCGTCCGCTCTCTTGCTGGCCAGTTGCTCCAGCAACAATAATGACCCGGCTCCACCGCCCTCCGCGCAAGCTCCCAACATTCTGTTCATCGTGATCGATGACATCGGCCTGGATCAACTGACCGCCTACGGCTACGGCGGCGCGGTGCCACCCAGAACGCCGAACCTGACGGCCATCGCCGAAGCGGGTCTGCAATTCCGTCAAGCCTGGTCCATGCCCACCTGCACGCCCACCCGTGCCACCTACTTTACCGGCCGCTACCCGTCCAGCACCAATATCCTGAATGCCGTGGTCTCCACGGACCTGGCCAACTCCGAGATCTCGCCTTATGAAGTCACGCTGCCCAAGCTGCTGCGCTCGCAAGGCTATGTCAGCGCGCTGATCGGCAAGATGCACCTGACCGGCTCGGACCTCGACACCGCCGCCAACCTTCCCTATGGACATCAGACCATGTGGAAACTGGGCTGGGACTACTTCGACGGCTATCTTGATGGCGCACCGTACCCGATCGACACCCGGGCGGGCCTCAGCACCGTGGCGGAAGGCACGCACAAATGCGGGTTTGTCTCGAACACCACCATGGATCCCACGCATGGCGCGGACACTGGCGCCTGCTACGACGCAACCGGCAGTTGCGAATCCATCGCCCGGGGCGGCGCCATCACCACGCCGGGCCGCACGTGCATGGAGCGCGGCGGCATCTTCGATCCGGGCCAGGCCTGCCAGGGCAGCCGCCCCAGCTACCTGGACTTCACCGCGCAGAATGGCTACTACACCGGTGAGTTCGTCCAAAGCTGGGCGGACGGCAGCACCCGCAAAGTCACCGCCACGGATCCGTCCGCGCGCGGTTATCGCAGCACCATGGAGACCGACCGCGCCGTGGCCTGGGCGCGCCAGCAGGACAAAAATACGCCGTGGATGATGTCGGTCGGCTATTCGGCCATCCACACGCCGCTGCAAGTCCCCCCGCTCTCATTGATTTCCGAATCCACCCCGGGCCGCAACGACAATCTGCTCTGCTCGCCCGCCAGCGAACTGGAAGGCATCCCCGGCCAAATCACCTCCGTGATTGATGATCACCTGATCACCAACCTGATGGTGGAGGCGGTGGACAAGGAAATCGGCCGCCTGCTGGTCGAGCTGGAGCTTGCCACCTGGAACGAAGACGGCACGCTGAACTATCAACCGGAGAAGACCAATACCGTGGTGGTGGTGACAGGAGACAATGGCACCTACGTCAACAGCGTGAAATTCACCGCGCCCGGCCAGTTCGACCCCACGCGCGCCAAGGCCTTCCCGTACCAGACCGGCGTCTCGGTGCCGCTGCTGGTGGCCGGACCGCTGGTCAACGAACCCGGCCGCGAAATTTCCCACCAGGTCAGCTCACCTGATCTCTACCGCCTGTTCGCGGAAATTGCCGGGGCTGACGTGGACACCCAGGTCCCTGCCAATCGTCCCGTGGACGCCCAGCCGCTGCTGGCCTACCTGACCACCCCGGGACAAGAGGCGCTCCGCACGCTGAACTTCACGGAAATGGGCACCAACTTCACCAATCCGGCCACCGCCATCACCCCGCAGCCCTGCGTCGTGGAGGCCGCCAACGTCTGCTTCACCATCTTCCCGAACAAAGCCTTGTGCGGTGACCAGGGCGGCGTCTGGTATGGCGCAGACTCCGGGCTGGCAGGCGTGCCGCCCGAGGGCTTCAGCCAATGCGGGCAGGTCATGTCCTACCGCCAGGCGCTGAACCCCAATGACCCGACCGACGTCCTGCCCGACTCGCAAAAAGCCGTCAGCAACGGACACCACAAATTGGTGCGGCTGAACCGCAAGACCTACACGATCGACACCGCCAACCCGATCAACTCGGCCTATGTGGAGAACCAGAACACTGACGAACTGTATGAAATCGACATGGCCGTGCCTAATCCCAAACTGGACCGCAGCGGCAGCGCCGTGGCCACGGGCTCGCCCACCATCACCGCCGGTTTGAGCGGCGAAGCGCTGCAAGCCTATACCGTCTTGAAAGCGGAAATGGACAAGCGCGATGAAGTGGCCAGCTACAACTATCAATACGATACGCTGCACTGCCCCGGCGACGGCAACCGCGACGGCGTGGTGGACCAGCAGGACCTGGCCAACTGGACAGAACTCAGCCAATTGAACCTGCACAATGGCGTGGCGCAATCCAGTTGGTATGACTTCAACCACGACGGCAAGACCGACGCGGCCGACCGGACCATCATTGAGAACAATCTGGGTAAAAGCTGCGCCTTGAGCCCGACGGCTTGAGAGGAGTGTTGTTAGAGGCAAGGCCGGGCACAGGAACACGCCCGGCCTTGCGGCGATGCGGGTTCAGGCTTGCATGATCACCGGACCGCCCTTCAACAAGGCGCTCTGGTAGGCGGGACGTGCGCGCATGCGCTCGCGGTAGGCTTGTAGATGGGGCCAGGCTTGCGCCTCCGCGCTACGTGCCAGGGCGGCCTCTACCGCAAAGCTCATCTGAAAGTCAGCCATGGTCAGGAACTCACCAGAAAACCATCGGTGCTGCGCCAGATGGCTGTCCAGGTAAGCAAGCGCCGTCTGTAGATTCGGCGCAATCAGTTTTTGCTTCACCTTGGCGCTCAGGGCTTTTGCGATCGGACGCACGAAAAACGGCATCGGCTGGCGCGGGATGGTGTCAAACACCAGTTGCATCAACAGCCAGTTCATCAGCGAACCCTCGGCATAATGCATCCAAAAGCGGCACTGCCGGTATTCGGGCGTCCCGGCCACGGGTTGCAAATGCGCCAGCTCGGCCGACGTCTGGGCACCATAGGTTTCCACCAGATATTCGATGATGGCGCCAGACTCAGCCACCACCAGCTCTCCATCGGTAATGACGGGTGACTTGCCCAGCGGGTGAATCTGCTTGAGTTCAGGCGGCGCCAGCCGGGACTTGGGGTCGCGGGGGTAGATACGCAGGTCATAGGGGACCCCCAACTCCTCCAACAGCCACAGGATGCGCTGTGAGCGCGAGGTTTCCAAGTGGTGAACGGTCAATCCCATCAAGACCTCCGGTTACTGTGGACATTGGCTGCGGGGCAGGACGACTAAGCCTGGTGCTGCCAGCACAGCAGTAAGACAGCCAGCCCGCATCCATCATAATCCGATCCTGCGGTGCCACAAGGAAAATCACCCATCGCGGCGTTGCCGGTCATCACCCCATCGCACATAAACGCCTGCTCACAGGTGCCGATCTGGCACAATGTGGCAGATTGAAATGCGTGCAGGACAAGCAATGAAAAACAAACGGTTCGAGCGCATGCGCGAATCACAGCGGGCTTATCATCGCCGGTGCACCTGGGTGATGCGGGACGGCATCTATGCCCCGCACGTCTATGAAGACACGCTGCCGGATGCGCATTCCTGGTGGGATGACGTCGGGTTCATCCTTGGGGACCGGCGCGTCATGGTCTGGTGGATCCATCCGCGCCAAGCCTATGCTGACCAGATTGAGGAACAAGCAGGTCGCGAAGCAGGAGAGCCACCGGAACTTGGCCATTTTCTTGATAGGTCCACACCTAACTACAAACGGGTCGGCCGTTCACGAAAGAAGATCGTTAGCTACACCCGGCAGCCATTCCAGGGGGAAAAACGACACTACTACGACAAGCTCAACACCCTCTTGGCCCACCTCAGGCAAACAGGCATTGATCATCAGGCCCGCCCAAGCTGGCGACGGGAACGCCTTTCCTGGGGAACCGGCGTCACGCTGGCTGCGCCGCTGGAAGTCAGGAATGAACAAGAGCTGAAAGCCGTTGCCGATCTGGCGCGTCGGCTGCTGCAAGGGGAGACGACACTGGAGCGGGAGTTTCCAGGGTATGGTTATGGCAGGGAGGAATGGCTGGCGGAAAGGGATTAACGCCAATCAAGCGTCCAGCAACGCCTCAAGCACACTCATAAGTTCAGCAAAATTTTCAACTTGAAGCTGATGAGCGGCGCCAGGGATAGCGTGAACCCTGAGCCTTGGATTTACTTGGCGAAAGTCCTGTATATCATCCTCCAGGATCACACCGCTGCCAGCTGCCACGACCAAGACAATCGAATCACACGCCGCGGCCGCCATGTCCTCATAGGGGTCTTGCTCATGGAAGTCTCTGTAAGCGACTTCCGCAGCGCGGATATCGCAGGTACTAAGCCACTCCGCCCGGAGTCTGAGCAGAGGCTCGGGCCACACCGCTCGATTTCCTGACCGTAGCAAGGCCTCCGCTTCGCCACGCTGAGCAGCGTTTACCAGCTGTATTGATCCTTCAATCGGTATCGGGTACGGGCGTCTGCCCGGCCCACTCGCGGGCGGATCGAGCATGACCAGTTTCTGGACATTGTGCTGCGGCCTGCGCACGAGCCTCAAGCCAATCCGCCCGCCCATCGAGTGTCCGATGACCGTGACCTTGAATAAGCCGACGGCCTCCAGAAACGCTTGCAAATCATCGGCGCAGGCATCAAAGCCATAGTCGAGATGGGGGCCGCTTTCCGACAGGCCCCGCCCCCGGACATCCAGCACATAGACATCAAACAATGCGCCAAGCCTATCCGCCACCGCCATCCAAAGCACTGCGGGCGTGACGACGCCCGGAACAATGACGATCGGCGCCCCGTTGCCGCCGAACCGCAGATAATGCTGCCTGATGCCATTGGCCCGGACGTGGGCGCCATATAGATAGTTACACAGATTCTTCACACTCGAACTCTACACATTATTCATCAGGCGCCCCCCTCTGGAGCAGAAATGCCAGAGGGGGAACCGGCTCAATCAATCGAGATATTGGCGTCCTGTGCAATCTTCTGATAAACAGGCGCTTCTTTCTTCATGTACTCGACAAACTCATCAATAGTGCCCCCATACACATTGAAGCCTGCACGGAACAGCCTTTCCCGCACCGCCTCATCTTTAAGCACGTCATTGATGGCCTTATTAAGCGTATCAATCGCTTCTTTTGGCGCCCCAGCTTTCAGAACAATGCCATACCAGGACAAAGCCCAGACGTCTTTGAATCCCTGCTCTTCGACTGTGGTGACATCCGGGATTTGAGGCATGCGGTCTTTATTCGCCACACCAAGCATGGAGACCCCGACTTTTTGCCCAATCAAATGCTCAACCGTAGGGTACGGAGCAAAAACAATATCGATTTCACCAGTCAACAGTCCGCTTGTCGCCTGAGTAGCGTCCTTGTAGGGGACGCCCATCAGCTCAATACCCGCGGCCTTTTCCAGCATCAATGGGCCAAAATGGTTGGGCGCCCCAACACTCATGCCGTATTTAATTGAACCGGGCTTTTTTCTTGCCAAATCCACCAGCTCAGCGACATCCTTCACACCCAGCGATGGCCGTGAAACCACGACATACTCGTTGGTTGCCAGGAAGACGACGGGGTCAAAATCTTTCTCGGCGTCATAAGGCAGTTTTTTCCGGGTTGCCGGATTCAGAGACAAAGTGGAAGACGATGCCATGAACATGGTGTAGCCATCCGCGTCCCCCCTCAGTGCACGAGAAGCCCCAATCATGGTGTTCCCGCCAGGGACGTTCTCAACCACCACGGCCTGTCCCAGAACCGCCGAGAGCTTATCCGCTACCGTCCTGCCCAACACATCGGTCACGCCGCCTGGCGCACTCGTGACAATAAGCCTCAGGGGCTTGTTCGGAAAGTTCTGTGCCGAGGCCAAACTCGACGCCATCACGCAGCTCAAGACAATAAGACCACGCGCCAAATAACTAAAAGAAACCTTCATATGCCATCTCCTGTTTTTTTATCTATGAGCCACTCCCATCAACCACCGGGAGCGCTCCCTCGCTACTGGCGCCTTCAGCGCCGTATTACCTCGCGCTAACTCGGCTCAAAAGCCGAAATTCGCACAGTGGACCCGCGTTCAAACCACGTCTACCGACCCGTCGGATAGTGAACACTTCGTAACCTTCAGGACATTGGTCAACAACGTCATATAGCCGCAGACGGCAACCAGTTCGAGCGCCGCCGCCCGACCCAG
>JBAYOI010000092.1:0-10283 GCA_041678365.1 Pigmentiphaga sp.
CTTCGCGCGGTTCACCTTGCTACTGTTCGACCAAAGCCGCGATGCGCTGATGGATCAGGCTGGCCAGGACCTTGCGGTCCATGCCGGACTGGACCTCGATCGCAGGCAGGTAGTGCAACTCCACCTCCACAGCGGCCAGGCCCAGCAGGATCCAGAGGTTCCGCCCAAAAGACTGATCGCCGTAATACGCAGGCAAGATGCTGCGTTCGCCATTGACGGCATAGCGCAAGGCGATCGGATAGAGCGTCATTTCCATATTGGCCGCCGCGGCCATCAGGCTGGCATGAAAAGGCAGGACGCGCAGGCCGTCGGACGTGGTGCCTTCCGGAAACAGCCCGACCAGGCGCCGCTGCGCAAAGCGCTGGCGCATTTGCTCCGCCACGCCCTGAACCGCCTGGCGATTGCCGCGGTCAATGAAAATCGTTCCCACTCCCGCCACCAGCCAGCCGATCAGCGGCCAGGAACGGATTTCCTGCTTGGCAATGAACGACGCCGCCCGCTGGCTGTTGATCACGAAGATGTCAAGCCAGGAAACGTGGTTGCTGACCAGCAAGGCCGCTTGCTCTTGCACCGGTCTGCCATGCACGGCCACGCTCACCCCGCAAGCAGCCAGCAGGCAGCGCGACCACCGGCGCGTGTAGCGCTCCTGCACACGCGCCGACGCCCACCAGAAAACGAGCAGCAGCGACGCCAGGCCCAGTAACAGCAGGGTCAGGACGAGCACGCCTCTTGCCAAGCGACGAAAACCGCGAACCGCAAGCATCAGATCAAGGTGTCGGTATAAGCCACGCGCCCTTCAACGATGGTCATCTTGACGCGGCCCGGCAGTTCCATGCCGATGAACGGCGAGTGCTTGCCCTGGCTTTTCAGGCCTTCGGGCGTAGGCGTCCAGTATTGCTCCGCATCCACCAGACACAGGTCCGCATCCGCCCCAACATACAGCTTGCCGCAAGACGCGGGCACCGCTGCGCCAAGAATGGCCGCGGGATTGGCCGTGACTTTCGCCAGGGCTTCGGCCAGCGGCACCGCTTGCTCTTGGGACCATTTGATGGCCAAGGACAGCAACAGCTCCAGGCCGGTGGAACCCGGCTCCGCCTCGGCAAAAGGCAGCAGCTTGTCATCATCGTCAACCGGCGTGTGATCCGAGCAGATGGCGTCAATCGTGCCGTCGAGCAAACCCTGCCAGATCGCTTCACGGTCGCGCTGGCTGCGCAGCGGCGGCGCAAAACGGTAGTTGGAATCAAAGTAGCCAATGTCCAGGTCAGTCAGGTGGACATGGTTCATACTGACGTCGCACGTGACAGGCAGACCTTCTTTCTTGGCCTGTCTGACCAGCTCCAGGCCCGCCGCGGAAGACAGTCGGCACAGGTGCAGCCGGACCCGCGCGCTGCGTTGCAGTTCGAAAATCGTATGCAAGGCAATGGTTTCAGCCTGGACCGGAATGCCGGACAAGCCCAGCCGCGACGCGTACGGCCCGCTGGCCGCGACCCCGCCCTTGGACAAGTACGGATCCTGCGGACGCAGCCACAGCGTGTAATCGAAGCTGCGCGCATACTGCATGCAGCGCAACAACACGCTGGCATCCTCCAATTGCACTTCAGCCTGTGAAAAGGCCACGCAGCCGGCTTCCGTCAATTCGGCCATCTCCGTGATGACCTTCCCTTGCAGATTGCGCGTCATCGCGCCGAGCGGATACACATGGGACTGATGCATCTGGCGCGCCCGGTGCTTCAGCATTTCAACCAGCCCCGGCTCATCCAGCACTGGATCCGTGTCGGGCGGCAGCACGATGCTCGTCACGCCGCCCGCCAGCGCGGCATTCAGTTCCGACTCCAGCGTGGCGCGGTGTTCATATCCCGGTTCGCGGAGCCGGGCGGACAGATCAACCAGTCCCGGCAGCACCAGCAAGCCCTTGGCATCAATGGTCTGATCGGCAACGAAGGCGTCGGGCGCCTGATCAAAAGCCACAATACCGCCCTGATCGATGAAGACATCGGCAACGCGGTCCTCACCCGTGGCCGGATTCACCAGACGGCCGCCTTGAATATGCAATTTCATTGCCTCAAGCTCCTGCAACAATGCTCATGACGGCCATCCGGACGGCAATGCCGAAGGTCACCTGGTTCAAGATCACGGCCTGCGGCCCATCGGCCACGGCGGAGTCGATCTCAACGCCGCGATTCATCGGGCCGGGGTGCATGACAATGGCATCGGGCTTGGCCAAGGCAAGCTTTTCCTGTGTCAGTCCGTAGTTCTTGAAGTACTCTTGCGCGGACGGCAGCAAGGCGCCGGACATGCGCTCGTTCTGCAGGCGCAGCATGATGACCACGTCAACGTCCTTCAAACCTTCCTTCATGTCGGTGAAGACCTTGACGCCCATCTGCTCAAGCCCCGACGGCAACAGCGTCAAGGGGCCGATCACCCGCACTTCCGGCACGCCCAGCGTGGTCAGTGCGTGGATATCCGAGCGCGCCACGCGCGAGTGCAGCACGTCGCCCACAATGGCGACCGTCAGCTGCGTGAAGTCTTTTTTGTAATGCCGGATCGTGTAGGCATCAAGCAAGCCCTGCGTGGGATGGGCGTGGCGGCCGTCACCGGCATTGATCACGTGCACATGCGGCGCAACGTGCTCGGCAATCAGGAACGGCGCGCCGCTGGACGCATGGCGCACCACGAACAGATCCGCCTGCATCGCCGCCAGGTTGTCGATGGTATCAAGCAGGGATTCGCCCTTGTTGGTGGACGAAGCGTTGATATTCAGGTTGTACACATCCGCTGACAGGCGCTTGGCCGCGATCTCAAAGGTGGTGCGGGTGCGTGTCGAGTTCTCGAAGAACAGATTGAACACGCTCTTGCCGCGCAACAGCGGCACTTTCTTGATGTCGCGTTCGGCCAGCGGCACGAAAGAGCTTGCGGTATCAAGAATGTGCGTCACGATATCGCGCGGCAAGCCTTCAATGGTCAACAGGTGGGTCAGCTCGCCATGACGATTAAGCTGCGGACTACGCATGATCCGGCTCCGGGGACTGGGATTCAAATTCAAAGTGGAAACGGCCTTCGTGCTGCGACAGCACCAGGGTTTGCTGTGGA
Source organism: Pigmentiphaga sp. (assembly GCA_041678365.1). Lineage (GTDB taxonomy): Bacteria > Pseudomonadota > Gammaproteobacteria > Burkholderiales > Burkholderiaceae_B > Pigmentiphaga. The sequence continues at coordinate 3,091 of JBAYOI010000092.1, forward strand.
TCCAGGGCCACCGTCAGCGCCGCAATGTCTGCGGCAACCGGCAGCTCGCGGCCACCGCGATCGACCAGCACGGCCAGCTTGATTGAGGCCGGGCGGCCGTAGTCGAACAGCTCGTTCATCGCGCCGCGAATGGTACGGCCCGTGTAGAGCACGTCATCCAGGACGATCAAGTGTTTGTCCTGGACATCGAACGGCACCGAGGTCGGGCGCACTTCCGAGTGCAGGCCGATTTTTTCGTAATCGTCGCGGTAAAAACTGATGTTCAGAAAGCCCGGCTCACCCGCCAGGCCGAGGTCTTTCTGCAAACGTTCTGCAATCCAGCCGCCGCCCGAATAAATACCCAGCAAATGCGTGTTCTCGGCAGGCAGCCCGGCCAGCAGGCGCGCCACCGCATTGCGCAGGGTGGCATAGAGCGCCTCGGCGTCGAGGGAAGCAAAGGGAGTAGGAGTCGTCATCCCGGAATCTCTCATGAATGAATGGGTTCAGCCCGCATGCGGCCACGCGTCGGGCGAGTCCAAGTAGTTTTGCAAAATGATGGCCGCCGCCACGGCGTCAACCCGGTCCCGTTGCGCCGCCTTGCCCATCACCGCCTGGGCGGCCAGGCTGGTGCCGCGTTCATCCACCAGCACCACGGGCAAGCCGAAGCGGCCCGATAACTGATTGGCGAATTTCCGCGTGGCCACGCTCATCGGCTGCTCTCCGCCCTCCGCATCCAGAGACAGGCCAACCACGAGCTTGTTCGGCTCCCAGTCGTGGATCAACGCGGCCACGCGCGCAAAGCGGTCCTGGCGGGAGGTATTGGCAAAGACTTCCAAGGGCCGGGCCTGGCCGCTCAGCGTGTTGCCGAGCGCAACGCCGATGAACTGCGTGCCGTAGTCAAACGCCAACAGCGTGTCTTCAGGCATGGCCCGCCACTCCGGTCAGCGTATGCGGCGCGACGCCGAGCAGTGACAGCGCGGAGTTCAGCCGTTGCTCGGCGGGGGTGTCAAAAACGATGGCCGCGGTGGCGCCGACGGTCAGCCAGGCATTGCTGGCCAGCTCCTGCTCCAGCTGGCCCGCATCCCAACCGGTGTAGCCAACGGTCACGAGAAAACGCTCGGGCCCCTCACCACGCGCCACGGCTTCCAGCAGATCGCGGGAGGTTGTCAGCGCCATCTCCCCGACATCAAGCGTTGAACTGTACTGAAAACCGGCTTCATGAACGACAAAGCCTCTGCCGGTTTGCACCGGGCCGCCGAAATAAACCGGCGCTTCAGCCTTGGGGGACTCACCCAATGTCAGGTCGACCTTGTCGAACAGCTCACCCAGGTTCAGCTCGATCGGACGGTTGACCACAACGCCCAGCGCACCTTTTTCGGTGTGTTCGCAAACCAGCACCAGCGTGCCGGAGAAGATCGAATCCTCCATGCCGGGCATGGCAATGAGGAACTGATTCGAGAGGTCAATGGAGCGGGGAGGGGTGTTCATGGCTCCATTGTAATGTGCGCAGCGTCAGCGTGGCGAGGGAGAAAGGCCTGTGCGTTGCCCCCCGTTCAGATGACCACCATTTCAAAGTCTTCCTTGCGCGCGCCGCACTCGGGGCAAATCCAGTTTGGCGGTACGGACTCCCACGGCGTGCCGGCCGGAATGCCGTCATCGGGCAGACCCGCTTCTTCATCGTAGACAAAACCGCAAATCAGACACATCCACGTTCTCATTGTCTTTCCTTTATTGAGCCAGAGTATCGAGATAAGCGACCCATCCTATAGAATCACAGATCCTATTCAATATCGCTGAAATGTTGCTGAATAAGGGATAGGATGATTTTCTCACCAATTTTGATTTTTTTCCGTAACACCGCACTTTGTCCGATACCGTCTCCCCCCCTCCTCTCGTCCTTACTTTCGCGCCGTCGGATCCCACCGGCGGCGGCGGGCTGCAAGCCGACCTGCTGACCTGCGCGGGCCTGGGCTGCCAGGCCGTTACCACCTTGACCGGCTACACGGTTCAGGATTCCGCCAACCGGGAGGAACTTGAAGACCTCAGCGCGGAATGGATCGATGACCAGGCCCGCAGCCTGCTTGAAGACATGCCGATCCGGGCCATCAAGATCGGCGGACTCTTCACGCCTGAAGCCGTCAGCGCCGTGGCCGGCATCCTGGCTGATTATTCCGGCATTCCCGCCGTGCTGCACTTGGGCGCCGACGCGCTTGACAGCGCCGACGCCGAATCCGAAGACAATGCGCTGGCCGTGACGGATGCGCTGTTCGAACTGGTCTTGCCGCAATGCACGATGGTGGTCTGCGACCAGCTCCGGCTCGACAGCTACGTCAGCGACGGGCTGCTGATTCCCGAGCGTGGACAGGCCCCGGCCCAAGCGCTGCTGACGCTCGGCGCCACCGCAGTGCTGACCACGGGCGTACTGCTGCCCAGCCCGACCGTCCGCAACGTCCTGTACACCGCTCAGGAAGGCCTTGAGCCGCTGGAGTTTCCTTACGAATGGAAACGCATTGACGGCAACTATCGAGGCGGCGGGCATACATTGTCGACCGCCATCGCCGCGATGCTGGCAGGCGGCCTGCCCCTGCAGGAAGCCGCGCTGCAAGCCCAGGACTTCACGTGGCAATCGCTGGCCGCCGCCTACCGGCAAGGCATGGGACGGCGCATTCCGGACCGCTTGTTCTGGGTCCGCCAACTGGCCGACTCCGCCCTGCCCGCTTCTGATACGCCATGATTCATCCTTCCTTTTTCCAGACGGGCCGCATCCACGGCCTGTACGGCATCACCCCGGAATGGGATGACACGGATGAGCTCGTCCGCGCCGTCCAGCTCGCCGCCCGCCACGGGCTGCGCGTCCTGCAGTTGCGCCGCAAGCAGTGCCATGATGCGCATCGCCGCAGCCAGGCGATCGTGCTGCGCGATCTCTGCCAACAGCTCGGCCTGGTCTTTCTGGTCAATGACGACTGGCGGCTCGCGCTTGACGTCGGCGCCGACGGCGCGCACTTGGGCAAAGACGACGGCGACCTGCGCCAGGCCCGCCAGGCCGCGGGCGCGGACTTCCTGCTTGGCGCCTCGTGCTACAACCAGCTCGCCTACGTCCAGCAGGCGCTGGCGGCGGGCGCCGACCACGTCGCGCTCGGCGCCCTCTTCGTCTCGCCCACCAAGCCGGAAGCCGTCCACGCGCCGCTGAGCTGCGTGACGGAGGTTCGCCGCTGGCTGGACCAGGAGGCCGCGCGTACCGGCCACCGCGTCCCGCTGGTTGCCATTGGCGGCATCACGCCGGAGAACGCAGCCCAGGCCCGACAAGCAGGCGCCGACGCCATTGCCGTGATCAGCGCGCTGTTTTCGCACCCGGACCTGGCGGCCCAGGCCGAGCGTTTCGTCCAAGCCCTGAGTTATGCTTGAGGATGCTCCTTTAGATACCCCTTTGTAAGGCAGGAACATGTCCCGCAACGAAGCTCTTTTTGATCGTGCCGCCCGCGTCATTCCGGGTGGCGTCAACTCGCCCGTCCGCGCCTTCCGCTCCGTCGGCGGCACGCCGCGCTTCATTGAGCGGGCGGCGGGCCCGTATATGTGGGATGCGGAAGGCACACAGTTCATCGACTACCTCGGCTCGTGGGGTCCGGCCATTCTCGGCCATGCCCACCCCGCCGTGGTGGAAGCCGTCCAGCAGGCCGCCACCAACGGCCTGTCCTTCGGCGCGCCCACCGAAGCGGAGGTCGAACTGGCCGAACGGCTGGTCAACCGCTTCCCCTCCATTGAACAGATCCGCCTGGTCAGCTCCGGCACCGAAGCCACCATGACCGCCATCCGGCTGGCGCGCGGCTTTACCGGCCGCCACAAGATCATCAAGTTCGAAGGCTGCTATCACGGCCACGCCGACAGTCTGCTGGTCAAGGCCGGCTCCGGACTGCTGACCTTCGGCAACCCCACCTCCGCGGGCGTACCGCCCGAGTTCGCCGCGCATACGCTGGTTCTGCCCTACAACGACCTGGAAGCGATCAACCGGGTGTTCGATGAAATCGGCCACGAAATCGCCTGCATCATTGTTGAGCCCATCGCGGGCAATATGAACCTGATCAAGCCTCGCCCCGGTTTTCTGGAGGCCTTGCGCGAACGCTGCACACAGAGCGGCGCGCTGCTGATCTTCGACGAAGTGATGACCGGCTTCCGCGCCGGGCCGCTGGGCGTGCAAGGTCTGGTTGGCATCCAGCCCGACCTGACCACGCTGGCCAAAGTCATTGGCGGCGGCATGCCGGTCGGCGCCTTCGGCGGCCGCGCCGACGTCATGGCGCATATTGCGCCACTTGGCGGCGTCTACCAGGCGGGCACGCTATCCGGCAACCCGGTTGCGGTCGCGGCGGGCCTGGCCACGCTGAAACTGCTGGACGAACCCGGCTTCTACGAGCAACTGAGTGAAAAAACCACCCGCCTGACCACAGGGCTGGTTGAACGCGCGCGGGCGCAAGGCGTGGACTTCTCCGCGGACAGCGTTGGCGGCATGTTCGGCCTGTACTTCCGCGGCACCGTGCCAGGCTCGTTCGAAGAAGTGGCGGCGGCGGACACGGAGGCCTTCAACCGATTCTTCCATGCGGCCCTGGAGCGCGGCGTACACTTTGCGCCGTCCGCATTCGAAGCGGGCTTCGTCTCGATCGCACACACTGATGACGTCATCGATCGTACGCTCGACATTGCCGAAGCCGCATTCGCCATCAGCAAAAAACAATAGACTTTTCGCGTGCGGCGGGTCGGCCCGCCGCCGCTGTTTCCGTGAGGACATCATGGCAGTCAACTTGACCATTCCGCCCGATTCGGCCATTCACCCGGTGGCGGGCATCCGGATCGGCGTCACTGAAGCGGGCATCCGCAAAGCCAACCGGCGTGACCTGACCGTCTTCCAGCTGGATGAAGGCACCACCGTGGCGGGCGTCTTTACCCGCAACCGCTTCTGCGCCGCGCCCGTGCTGGTGTGCAAATCGCACCTGGAATCCGGCGAACCGATCCGCGCCCTGGTCATCAACACCGGCAACGCCAACGCGGGCACCGGCGAGCCCGGCATGGCCGCCGCCCTGCAAACCTGCGACGCTACCGCCGCCCTGCTGTCTCTGGATCCGCGCCAGATCCTGCCGTTTTCCACCGGCGTCATTCTTGAGCCGCTGCCCGTTGACAAACTCTGCGCCGCGCTGCCGGACGCCTTGGCCGCCGCGGGCAACAACGAGTGGATGAACGCCGCCCACGGCATCATGACCACCGATACCCTGCCCAAAATCGTGTCACGCCAACTCGATATCCAGGGCCAGCGCATCACCATCACCGGCATCAGCAAAGGCGCGGGCATGATCCGGCCCAATATGGCCACCATGCTGAGTTTCCTGGCCACCGACGCGGGGATTGATCAGGCCTTGCTGAACCACTTGGCTGGGAGACTGGCGGACGCTTCGTTCAACCGCATCACTGTGGATGGCGACACCTCCACCAACGACTCCTTCATCGTCATGGCCAGCGGCCAGGCCGGGCTGCAGGTGCAATCCGAGCAGGACCCCGCGTTCCAGCCGCTGTTCGACGCCTTGCAGCAAGCGGCGCTTGAGCTGGCCCAGCTCATCGTGCGCGACGCCGAAGGCGCCACCAAGTTCATCACGATCCGGGTCGAGGAAGCGGGCAGCCAGGACGAAGCGCTGCGCGTGGCCTATGCGGTGGCGCACTCGCCGCTGGTCAAGACCGCTTTCTACGCGTCGGATCCCAACCTGGGCCGTATTCTGGCGGCTGTCGGCTACGCCGGCATCGAGGACCTGGACGTGCAGGGCGTCAACCTCTGGCTGGACGACGTCCGGGTCGCCACGCGCGGGCAACGCAATCCGGACTATCAGGAAGCGGACGGCCAACGCGTCATGCAGCAGGCTGAAATCGCCGTGCGCATTGCGCTGGGCCGCGGCGCGGTCAGCGAGACCGTCTACACCTGCGACTTCTCCCACGAGTACGTCAGCATCAACGCGGACTACCGCTCCTGATCCCCATGAAACCCGAAGAGCATGAACCCGTGATCCCCCCCGCCCCCCCTGACCTGGCGCGGTTTCTTCAACGCGCCGAAGGCGTGCTGGCCCAGCTTGAAGCCTGGCTGCCGCCGCCGCTGCCCGCCACGGACTGGCGCGCGCACGCTTACCGCTGGCGCCGCCGCGGCTACCGAGGCTGGCTCGAAGCCGTTCACCATCTGGCCACGATTCATCCCGCAGACCTCCATCACATCGATCGCCAGAAAGCCACACTTGACCGCAACACCCGCCAGTTTCTCGCGGGCCTGCCCGCCAACAACGTCTTGATGACTGGCGCCCGCGGCACCGGCAAAAGCTCGCTGGTGCGCGCCATGCTGGCCAGCTATGCCGACCAGGGCCTGCGCTTGATCGAGGTTGACAAGTCGGACTTGGCGGATTTACAAGAAATTGTCGAGATCATTGCGTCCCGGCCAGAGAAGTTTTTGATTTTTTGCGACGATCTTTCCTTCGAGGAAGGCGAGTCCAGCTATAAAGCGCTGAAATCCGTGCTTGATGGCTCAATCGCCTCAACGTCTCCGAACGTCCTCATTTATGCCACGTCAAACCGGCGTCACCTGATGCCGGAATACATGCATGAGAACCTGCAGACGCAGCGGCATGACGATGGTGAAATCCATCCCGGCGAGACCATAGAAGAAAAAATTTCGCTGTCCGAGCGTTTCGGCCTGTGGCTGTCCTTCCGCCCTTTCAGCCAGGACAGCTATCTTGACGTCGTCGCACATTGGCTCAACACCATGGGTTGCGATCAACAAAGTATCAGCGCGGCACGACGTGAAGCGCTGCAATGGGCGCTTGAACGAGGCTCCCGTTCCGGACGCGTCGCCTGGCAGTTTGCCAAGGACTGGGCCGCCCGGCAGCACCAACAACAAGGGACATGATGAGTCTTAATGCAGTAATCGATGTTGCAGTAGGTATTCTTCAACGCCAAGACGGCGCTTTTCTTCTCGCCCAACGCCCCGACGGCAAACCCTACTCAGGATGGTGGGAGTTCCCCGGCGGCAAGCTCGAAGCCAACGAAACCGCGCTCCAGGCACTGGCCCGCGAGCTGCACGAAGAACTCGGCATCACGCTGGTCACCGCCACGCCCTGGGTGACCCTCACCCACAGCTATACGCACGCCACGGTCCGGCTGCACTTTTGCCGGGTTTCGCAATGGCTGAGTGA
>JBAYOI010000093.1:0-10273 GCA_041678365.1 Pigmentiphaga sp.
CTTCATGAACCGGAAGAACTCGGCGCTCGGGTCCACGACCATCACGTCATTCTTGCTGGAGAAGGCACCGCGGTAAGACTCCAGGCTGCGATAGAAGCGATAGAAGTCATGGTCCTGCCCGATAGCGGCCGCGTAGATATTGGCGGCGCGGGCATCCCCTTCCCCCTTGACCTGCTGCGCTTGGCGATAGGCTTCGGCCAGGATGACTTCCCGTTGGCGGTCCGCATCAGCACGGATTTTTTCGGACTCGGCCGCGCCGATCGAGCGCTGCTCGTTGGCCACCCGGGTCCGCTCGGCTTCCATCCGGCGATAGACCGACTCCGAGATTTCCGGCACGAAATCAATCCGCTTCAAACGCACGTCAACCACTTCAATGCCAAACTGACGGGCCTGATTCGCCACATTGTTGCGAATCTCCAGCATGATCTTGTCGCGCTCCTGCGAGGTCACGTCATTGACCGTGCGGCGGTTGATCGATGCGTTCATCGCATCGCGGATCAGCGCGGACAGGCGCTCCTGCGCGGCGCGCTCATTGCCGCCGAAGGTCACGAAGAAGGTTCTCGGGTCTGAAATCTTCCATCTGACGAAGGAGTCGATCAGCAGGTTTTTCTTCTCCGAGGTCTGGACGCGCTCGGCATCCGGCGTATCAATGGTCAGCAGGCGCTTGTCAAAATACTGAATATTCTGAAACGGCGGCGGCAACTTGAAATAGAGGCCGGGCTCGCTGATGACTTCCTTGATCTCGCCCAGGGCGAAAACGGCGGCGTGATTTCGCTCATTCACGACGAACACGCAAGTGGACAAACCGGCCAGAACGATGATCAGGCCAATCGCAATAGAAACAAGACGATCCATGGGTGATTCTCCTGATTACCGGGAAAGACGGTCACGGGAACGCAAGGCGTCGCGCGCGGCGTCTGGTGTGGTGCTGCTGGTAGGCGGCATGGTGCCCGCCGCCGCGCCGCTGGGCGAGGTGCCCGTAACTTGACGCGAATCGCGGCTGACCTGCTCCATCAGCTTGTCAAGCGGCAGGTACAGGAGGTTATTGCCGCTCTTGCTGTCAATAAAGACCTTGCTGGTGTTTTCAAACACGGTTTGCATGGTTTCCAGATAAAGGCGGTCACGCGTCACCTGCGGCGCCTTGCGATATTCAGCCAGCACTTGCGTAAAGCGCGCGCTGTCACCTTCGGCCACTTCAATGATGCGCTGGCGGTACCCTTCCGCTTCCTGAACCAGGCGGGAGGCCGCACCCGCTGCGCGCGGAATGACGTCATTGGCGTAGGCCTGACCTTCGTTGATCTGTCGCTCCCGGTCTTGTCCGGCCTTGACGGCATCGTCAAAGGCGGCCTGGACCTGCTCGGGCGGCTGCGCGTTCTGGATGGCCACGTTGCTGATCAGAATGCCGGTGCCGTAAAGATCCATGATGGTCTGCATCAGGCCGACCACTTCGGAGGCAACCTGGGTCCGGCCTTCATACAGCACGAAGTCCATGGTCTTCTTGCCGACGATTTCACGCATTGCGGTTTCCGCGGCCTGCTTGACGGATTCATCAGGCAGGCGGCTGTTGAACAGGTAGTCGCGGGCGCCGTTTTCATCGCGCAGGCGATATTGCACGACGAACTGGAGATCGACGATGTTCTCATCGTCCGTCAGCATCAGCGCTTCCTGCAGGACCTTGCTGCGCGAGGTATTCCGGAAACCAACCTCAACGGTGCGCAACTGGGACACATTGACGGTTTCGTGCGCCTGGATCGGATACGGCAAGCGCCATTGGAAACCCGGACGCGCCGTTTCCGTGTATTTGCCGAACTGGGTAATCACCGCCACCTGGCCTTCCTGGACAATGAAGAAGCCCGAAGCCAGCCAGAGGCAGACAACAATGGCAACAATCAAGCCAGCCCCGAAGCGCCGCGCACGCGGGGGCAACGATGAACCGCCACCGCTACCCGGTGGCGGATTGCCTTTCTTTCCGCCGAACAGGCCCCCGAGCTTCTGGTTGAAGTCTTTCCAGAGTTCATCCAGGTCGGGCGGTCCGCCCGACGGCCGGTTCGGCTGGGGACGCCGAGGCGGTTGATTGTTATCGGAACCCCCATTGTTGGAACCGCCGCCGCGGCCCCAATTGGAGTCATTCAGGTTAAAAATTCTTGTAATTGAGGTCAGTCGCATCTTTGCAATCTTATGAGGCGGAAGATTCAAATATCGCTCAAGAGCGAGAATCGGCCGATCGGGGTGTTGTAGATGAAGGAAGCGTCCGAAAACGTGGATCATCGCCCGTATTGGAGGCGCCCTCGGGAGGCCTCGGGTCTGCTTGAGTTGCTTCAACCACCGCAGCTCTCAACTCATCCAGCCCCTGACGTTCGATGGCGCTCACGAACACCCTTGAAATCGTACCACGTTCATCACGGTCGACACCCACCGAAAACGGCGTCTGATCTATTTTGTTATAGACCAGAATGCGCGGAATATCGGCGGCGCCGATCTCATGCAGCACCTTGTTGACTTCAAAGATCTGCTCTTCGCGCTGCGGGCTGGATGCGTCCACCACGTGCAGGATCAAATCCGCATGAATGGTTTCTTCGAGCGTGGCGCGGAAAGCGGCAATCAAGGTGTGCGGCAGGTCTCGGATGAAGCCGACGGTATCCGAGATCACGATGGAGCCCGCGCCTTCAATCCAGATCTTCCGCGTGGTGGTGTCCAGCGTGGCAAACAGTTGATCCGCGGCCAGCACCCCGGCGCGGGTCAAGGCATTGAACAAGGTGGACTTGCCCGCGTTGGTGTAGCCGACGATCGAAACGGAAAAAGCGCCGCCTCGGGCGCGGGAGCGCCGTTGGGTATGGCGCTGCCGCTCCAGCTTGTCCAGGCGCGCCCGCAGGTTGCGGACCTTGTCGCCAATCATCCGGCGGTCCATCTCAAGCTGGGATTCGCCGGGACCGCGCATGCCAATACCGCCGCGCTGGCGTTCCAGGTGGCTCCACATGCGGGTCAGGCGCGTGGCCAGATGCTGGAGCTGCGCCAGTTCGACCTGGAGCTTGCCCTCATGGCTTTGCGCCCGCAACGCAAAAATATCAAGAATCAGTGCAACGCGATCCACCACGCGCACCTTCAGCGCACGTTCGAGGTTGCGCTGCTGCGCGGGAGAAAGATTGTGATTGAAGAGAACCAGCTCGGCCTGGGAAGCCTGGACAGCCAGCGCAATCTCTTCGACTTTGCCGGGACCGGCGAACAGCGCCGCGTCGGGCCTGTCCCGTCGAGCCACAATGGTGTCAACGATTTCAGCGCCCGCTCCGCGAGCAAGCATCAGGAATTCGTCAGTTTGCGCTTGAAATTCCGGGTCGCCAAAGTCAATGCTGACAATGACGACCCGCATCAAGGACTCGACCTCGGACAAAGGGGGGGGAACCTTATTCTGCAGTGCCTTCTACCTGAAAATTGACCGGCCGTGACGGGACGACCGTGGAAATGGCGTGCTTATATACCATTTGGGTAACCGTGTTCCGCAGCAGCACGACGTATTGGTCGAACGATTCAATCTGGCCTTGCAGCTTGATGCCGTTGACCAGGTAAATGGAAACAGGGACGTGCTCTTTGCGCAGCACGTTCAAAAACGGGTCTTGTAGCAATTGCCCTTTATTGCTCATAGTGGGCTCCTGAATATGTTTTTCTTGGCGGACGCCAACCTTCATAATTTACCGGGTTTTCCCCGATCAAACCAGCCCTTTGGTGGAAGGGTTTTTCGGTTCATACACGGAGGTGGGGGCGAATGCCGCTAAAGCAAGCCCCCCCGCCTCAAGATTCCAGATACGGGTTGTGCGAGTTCCTGAACTCGATCTTCAAAGGCGTACCTTCCAGCTTGAAGGCCTCGCGGAAACGCGCTTCCAGATAGCGCCGATAGGAGTTCGGGATTTCATCCAGCGCGCTGCCGTGGATCACGATGATCGGCGGATTCTGCCCGCCCTGGTGCGCATAGCGCAGTTTCGGACGGAAAATGCCCTTGCGCGGCGGTTGCTGCTGCTCAACGGCCGCTTGCAGAATGCGGGTCAGCTTCGGCGTTGACAGTTTGGCAAAGGCCGCCGCATGCGCCGTTTCAACCGAACGCATCATCGGGCCAATGCCGCGATTTTCCAGCGCGGAAAGCGTATGCATCTTGGCAAAGGAGAGGAAGCGCAGCTTGCGCTCGAACTCGCGCTTGATCTTTTCTTTCTGATCGTCGGAAAGGTGGTCCCACTTGTTGATGCCCACCACCAGGGCACGGCCGGTTTCCAGCACGAAGCCGGCAATGTGCGCGTCCTGCTCGGAAATTTCAGTCTGCGCATCCAGCAGCAGCAGCACCACATTGCTGGCCTCGATGGCTTGCAGGCTCTTGATGACGGAGAACTTCTCGACGGCTTCAAACACCTTGCCGCGTTTACGCAAGCCAGCCGTGTCAATCAGGGTATAGCGCCTGCCCTGCCGCTCGAAATCAATCTCAATGGCGTCACGCGTGGTGCCCGGTAGATCAAAGGCAATCACGCGCTCTTCGCCCAGCAAGGTATTGACCAAAGTTGACTTGCCAACATTGGGGCGGCCGACGATGGCAAGCTTGATGCGGTGATCGGTCTCCTCAGGCGCGGCTTCATCCGCCTCATCCTCGGCCTGCGCCTGGGCCAGCTCGCGCAGCAGATCCTCTAGCGCATGCTCCACCAGCTCATGCACGCCGTCGCCATGCGCCGCCGAAATGGCATGCGGCTCACCGAGCCCGAGCTCATAAAATTCCGCCGTGGCGTTGGCCTTGGCCATGCCCTCGACTTTGTTGACGGCAAGAATTACATTCCTGCCGGTCCGGCGCAACTGCTCAGCAATTTCACGATCGTGGCCAGTCAGTCCCGCTCTGCCGTCCGTCAGGAAAATCACCGCATCGGCCTCATCAACCGCCTGGACCGTTTGCCTGGCCATCTCCGCCATGATGCCGCTCTTGGCCACCGGCTCAAAGCCGCCGGTATCGACGACGATGAACGGATAGTCGCCAACACGGCCTTCGCCATAATGACGGTCACGGGTCAGACCGGGAAAGTCTGCCACCAGCGCATCTCTGGATCGGGTCAAGCGATTGAACAAGGTGGACTTCCCGACATTGGGACGGCCCACCAGCACGACAACCGGCTTAAAAACTGCTGTGCGCATAAAAGAAAACGCCTTTACTCAAGCTTGAGCAAGAAAAGATTGGCCCGCGAGGTCTGCACCAACAAGCCTTGTGGAACGGCAATGGGCTGGGCAATGATGGCGCGGCCGTCGGTGGCGACACGCGACAGCAAGCGCCCGTCCTCACGGGAGAAGAAATGCACCTGGCCCTGGTAGTCACCAACCGCCACCGCGCGGCCAAGCGATGCGGGCGCGCTGTTGCGGCGGAACTTCAGCGCTTCCTGTTTCCAGAGGTGGTTGCCGCGTCCCAGGTCAAAGGCGTGCAAGACGCTTTGATCATCGGAAGCAAACACATAGCGCGGGTCCAGGGTCAGGCCGTTGGGGCTGGAGAAATCCTTGGTCCAGGCGGCCGTGCCGCTGTTGATGTCAAAGCAGGTGATCCGGCCCTGGAAAGCCGCTGCACACATCAGATCGCCCGTCACCATCGGCACGCCGACCACGTCAGCCACCCGTTCAAGCTCGGAGGCGCCGCGCGGCAGCGCCACCGTGCCTTCCCAGCGCAAGACGCCGGTGCGCGTATCAATGGCGATCAGCTTGCCGCCCGGCAGGCCGGTAAAGACGAAGCCGCCATCCATCATCATCTGGTTATTGGTCCGCAGCGCGAGCGAAGGACCGGGACGCTGAAGGCTCCAGACGCGCGTGCCCGTCTCGGCGTCATAGGCCTGAATACGGTAGTCGCCGCTGCGCACCACCACCAGGCCATCGCCGACCAGCGGCGGCACCATCACTTCCGACGTTGCCTGGGCCCGCCACTTGACCTGGCCGCTGTCATCCAGCGCAATCACTTCTCCGCGCCCGGTGGCCACCGCCACCGTGCGGCCGTCGGTCCCCACGCCGGCGGACAGCGAGCGCGCCACGGATTGCTGCCACACGGTTGAGCCACTCTCCAGGTCCACTTTGACCACGGTGCCGTTGGACGAGGCCGCATAGGCCGAACGGCCCGCCACCGCGGGCGCAAACCCGACGCCGGCCTCGCCGCCCAGGTTCACGCGCCAGGCAACGCCGCTGCTCATGCTGGCGGTGAAAGGCTGCAAAGGCGTGGGTTCATGCTTGGATTTGCCCGAAAAAAGCGAGCATCCGGACAAGGCGACGCTGATTGCCGCAACCATGACCCACGATGTGCGTTGAAGACGAAAACCGCTTGAAGAGAAAAGCGCCATCATTCAGCTCCTAAGGCGTCCAACTTCAATTGAACCGTTGATTGCAGCGAAGGCTCGCCGGACAGCTTGGCCAGGGCCTCACGGTAGGCTTGCGCGGCAGCGGAGCGATCGCCCTTGCCCGCCAGCGCGTCGCCGCGCCGATCCGCAAACAGACCTTCAAAAGCGGTTGGCGCACCCGCGTCCAGGACCCGCAAGGCCTCATCAAAAGCCTCGTCATCCAGCAGCACCGCGGCCAGACGCAGGCGGGCCACCGGAATCAAGGTCGGGTCCTTGCTCTTGCCGATGACCCACTCCAACTGGGCGCGCGCCGATTGGCGGTCGCCCTCGGACAGATAGGCATAAGCCGCCAGCAACGCGCCGCGCGGCGCATAGTCAGTGCCGCCGTATTCGCCCAGCAAGGCGCCCGCGGCGTCACCGACTTTGGGCAGGTCTTTCTGCTCGACGGCATTTTCCAGCGCTTCATAGTAGGCGGCGGCGCCCGCGGCCTGCTTCTGCTGATACCACTTCCAGCCGTTCCAGCTCGCAAAACCCAGCAGGATGACGATGATGACACCCATGATCAGGTTGCCGTAACGGGCCCACCATGCTTTGAGTGATTCGAGCTGTTCCTGTTCTTCGAAATCGTACGCCATGCACGCCCCGGAATAATGAAAAAATTTGTTGGCAATGTGGCTCAGGCCACGTTCACATATTTGTTTTTTGGACCGCCCCGCCAGTCAGCGCTGGGCCCAGGCACAAAAGATCAACTTAGCTTTATACCAGTGTTGCCTCGGTCAGTGCAGCCACCAAGGTTTGCCCCAGGGCTTCCTGCGGGATCGACTGCTGCTGGCCCTGCTGTGCGCCGCGCAGGTATTTGACGCTGGCCGTGCCGTTGCGCAGCTCGTCTTCACCCAGGATGACGGCAACCTCGGCGCCGCTCGCATCGGCCCGCTTCATCTGCGATTTGAAACTGGCCGAACCGCAGTGCAGAATCACGTCCAGACCTTCGTCGCGCAGCGACTCCGCCACTTGCATGGCCGCGATGGCCGCGCCCTCCCCCTGGTGCATGACGTAGATGTCGCACTCGGGTTCGGCTGGCTCGTCATTGGCCTGGGCATACAGATCCAGCAGCCGCTCCATGCCGATTGCAAAACCGATGGCGGGCGTGGGCTTGCCGCCAAGCAGGGAAATCAAGCCGTCGTAGCGTCCGCCGCCACACACCGTGCCTTGGGCGCCAAGTTGATCGGTCACCCACTCGAAGACGGTCAGGTTGTAATAGTCCAGGCCCCGCACCAGGCGCGGGTTGATTTCATAGGCAATGCCCGCCGCATCCAGTTGCGCCTTGACACCGTTGAAGTGGGCCAAGGATTCCTCGCCGAGGAAGTCCAGCAGGCGGGGCGCCTGATTGGCCATGTCCTGCAAGGCCGGGTTCTTGGTGTCCAGCACCCGCAACGGGTTGGTGTACAGACGGCGCTGGCCGTCTTCGTCCAGCTGGTCCTTGAAGCCTTCCAGGTACTGGATCAGCGCCTGGCGGTGGGCGGCGCGTTCCTCCGCGGCGCCCAGCGAGTTGATTTGCAGCTGCAAGCCCCGCAGGCCCAGAATCTTCCACAATCGGGCCAGCATCAGGATCAGCTCAACGTCAATATCGGGCCCGCTGAAGCCGAGCGCCTCCACGCTGATCTGGTGAAACTGGCGGTAGCGTCCGCGCTGCGGGCGCTCATGCCGGAACACCGGACCGATGGAAAAGACGCGTTGCGGGCGCTCATAAGTCAGGTTGTGCTCGATCGTGGCCCGCACCACCCCCGCCGTGAACTCGGGGCGCATCGTCAGCGAGTCGCCGTTCAAGGCATCGGTGAAGCTGTACATTTCCTTTTCAACAATGTCCGTCACTTCCCCGATGCCTCGGGTGAACAGCCGGGTCTGCTCAAGAATCGGGGTGCGCAGATTGCGATAGCCGTAGGCACGCAGCCAATGGCGCACCAGGGACTCCAGCTTTTCCCAGCGGGCCGAGTCACCCGGCAAAATATCGTTCATGCCACGGATGGCCGTGACTTTCTTAAAAGGCTCAGACATGTCTTTCCAATCGTGCTGATTCAGAGAATGACGCCGGCCTCCAGCCAGCGTCTTGGTTCAGGCCGACGTTCCGTAGCGCTTGACCACGTAGTCTTCGACCAGCGCCTGGAACTCTTCGGCGATGTGGTCGCCCTTCAGGGTTTGCGTCCGTTCGCCGTCTATGTACACCGGCGCAACCGGCTGCTCACCGGTGCCCGGCAGGCTGATGCCAATATCAGCGAACTTGCTTTCCCCCGGTCCGTTGACCACGCAACCCATCACGGCCACGTGCAAGCTTTCAACGCCTGGATACCGCGCTTTCCAGACCGGCATTTGCGAACGTAGATAACTTTGAATGCTTGCCGCCAACTCCTGGAACACCGTGCTGCTGGTCCGGCCGCAGCCGGGACAGGCCACGACCATCGGCGCAAACGCGCGCAGCTCCAGGCTTTGCAGGATTTCCTGCGCAACCACGACTTCTTTTGAACGGTCTCCGCCCGGTTCCGGCGTCAGCGAAATGCGGATGGTGTCGCCAATGCCCTCCTGCAACAGCACCGCCAACGCGGCCGTGGAGGCAACAATCCCCTTGCTGCCCATGCCCGCCTCGGTCAGGCCCAGGTGCAGGGGGTAATCGCAGCGCTGGCTCAAATCGCGGTAGACCGCAATCAAATCCTGGACCTTGCTGACCTTGCACGACAGGATGATGCGGTCACCCGGCATGCCCAGCGCTTCCGCCCGCCGCGCATTCTCAATGGCCGACCTGACCAGCGTGTCGCGCATCACCGCCTGGGCTTCCCAAGGCGTGGCGCGATGCTGGTTCTCATCCATCATCCGTGCCAGCAGGTCCTGGTCCAGGCTGCCCCAGTTCACGCCGATCCTGACCGGCTTTTCATGGCGGTTCGCCACCTCGATCATTTGCGCGAAGTTGTCGTCGCGCTTCTGGCCCGACCCCATATTGCCGGGGTTGATCCGGTATTTGGACAGAGCCTGCGCGCAATCCGGATATTGCGTCAGCAGTTTGTGTCCGTTGTAGTGGAAATCACCGACCAAGGGCACGTTGACCCCCATGCGGTCCAGCTGCTCCCGGATGGCGGCGACTTCCTTCGCCGCGGCGGGCGTATTGACCGTGATCCGCACAACTTCGGAACCGGCCAAGGCCAGATCCCGGACCTGGATGGCGGTGGCAATGGCGTCGGCGGTGTCCGTGTTGGTCATCGACTGCACCATGACCGGCGCGTTGCCGCCCACCCGCACAATGTTGTCCGCCCACTTGATCCCGACCTGCCGCGTCTGGCGACGGGTTTGCGCGCCGGCGGCGCAAGGCGGGGAGGTCAAATTCACTGTGTCATTCATGGCTGTTACTCGTCTGGGCCACTACTTCAAGGTCAGCCGGGCCACATTGCCGCGATAGCCTGATAGATCAACAGGCTCGCCCCGCCACGTCAGCATGACGCCCTGGATATTGCCGATGACCACGGAATACGGCGCTTCCGCCGCCTCCAGCTGGTAGTCTTCACCGACTTTCAGCACGCGCGAAATCACGACACTGCCATTGGCGCGGCGGACTTCAAACCAGCTGTCCTGCGTCAGCACCAGCGACAAGCCAGCCTTGGCGGGCGCAGCCGCCGCTTCCGTTGCGGCTTGCTGGCTGGCGGCGTCAGCCGCGCCATTGGCCGTTGCTGGCGCTTCGGTTGCCGCCGGGCCTTGCGGCTCGGACAACGGCGAAACGGGTTCCTGCGCAGGCGGCAACGGGGCCGCGGGCGCAGCCGGTTCACTCACCGGCGGCACGGGCTCGAGGTCCGGGGCCGACGGCATGCTCAAGGTGGGCGGCGCCAGCACCGGGTTGGCCGGGCTCGTCAGGCTTTCTTCTTCGGCCGGTGCAAAACCGGGCAGCTTGCCCTGGC
>JBAYOI010000094.1:0-10256 GCA_041678365.1 Pigmentiphaga sp.
AAAGCGAACCTTCGCCCTGCCCCCGGAGGCCTGCCCGTTCCGAACAGGAGGTCTTAGTCGAACTCCAAGCACTATGCACTAAACCTGGGTATATACATGCTGTGGCGGCTTTGTGCATGCGCGACAATATGCTGACCTACGCTGATCGCGTGACCGAGGCTGATTTGCAGGATTGCTTCGATTCCAGCCGACTGCTGCGTACCGAGATCAACACACTAATCGGCCTGATGCTCAAGGCCCCGATCGACTGGGTACTGCCAAGTCTCCAAGCACTTGGAGAGTACGTCGCAGCAAGCGACCGACTGCTACGCGAACTCCACGACGCGATGTCTGGAGCGTTTTCGCTAAGCGAAGCTCTGGCGGCATTGGAACGGGGCGAGCAAGTAAATCCCTTCGATTCCGGGGGAGCGATGCGCGAGCCAATCTATTACGCCGCGGAGTCAGCCTACAACTTTCAATACGTGGACCTCGCAGCGCAACGCTACGCTGCGGATGCCGACTGGCTTCAGGCCAACGTCGGATTCACGATCGCCCAGGTTTGCAAGGTCGTGGAGGCAGTTGACCGAGTGCTCACGAATCGGTTTTCCGATTTCATCTTGGCCTTACGCGGTTTACCTCCTGACCAGTGGTCCATGCTACCTGCGTTTTATATAACGCCCGCTGAAGTCGGAGCTTACGCCAACTTGGAGCCTGAGCTGGTCGAACGCATCCTACTCAAGTTCACCGTGCCCGATGGCAATACCAACCCTGGCTTTGCAGCGCTGCAGGATTTCAACCAGATCACGGCGACGCCGCTGCTTCGGTCGCCCAGCGGGGAATTTGTCTCGCTGCAGAACTACGCGTTAGCGGAAGCTATATACGATTCGCCGTTCTACTGGATGCAGGATGACAAGGCCTACCGACCGAACCGAGACCGGCACCGCGGAGAGTTCACTGAGAACTTCGTTGCCGAACGCCTAGCGGCCGTGTTCGGGCACGACCGGGTTTTCGCGAACATCGACATCTGGCAGGGCAAAACCAAATTGGCCGAGATAGATGTCCTCGTACTGTGGGCAGACCGTGCGATCATCGTTCAGGCGAAAGCCAAGCGCCTCACCATCGAGGGGCGTAAGGGCAATGACCAGATCATCCGGGACGACTTTAAAAAAAGCGTCCAGGATGCCTACGATCAAGGTCTGACCTGCGCCGAATGCCTCGGAGATCCCAGTAACCGGTTCGCCTGCGCCGATGGATCTGAGATGGAATTGCCTCGCATCACCGAAATATTCATGTTTTGTGTGGTCAGCGACCATTACCCGGCATTGAGCTTCCAGACCCGCCAGTTCCTAAAGACGAGCGAGGTGCCGTGCGTGCGAGCTGCCTTGGTTACCGACATCTTCCTGGTCGATGTGTTGACCGAGCTGCTGTCGACCCCGCTGCAGTTTCTCAGTTTCATCGCCCGCCGCGCAAGGTACGCCGACCGCTTGTTAGCCGCGCAGGAATTAACGATCCTCTCCTACCACCTTAAACACAACCTGTGGCTGGAAGACGCGACCATGATGCTGCACCTGGCGGAGGACTTCACCGCTGGCGTGGACATCGCCATGGCAGCTCGTCGCCGGGGGCTGGCTGGCGATGCTATACCCGAGGGTTTCATGACACGCTTCGAGGGCAACACGCTCGGGCGTATCGTGCGGGCGATCGAGACCAGGCCCGAGTCTACGGTCCTAGAACAGGGATTCCAGTTGCTTGAGATGAGCGGTGAAGCGTTCAACAATCTCAGTCGCATGATCGACCGGCAAGCCCGTCGCGCCGAGCAGGACGGCAAGCCGCATGATGTGACCATGATGTTCGGTGACGGTTGCGGTTTGACCATCGTGTGTTCGGGCGAGCCAAATAGCGTAGCAACTCGGAAGCTGGCTTTCTATTGCACGCACCGCAAGTATCGCCAAAAGGCGGATCGGTGGTTCGGGCTGTGCCTGAGCTCCGGAGATGCCCAATTGCGCTTCGGTCTGCAACTGTACGATCCGTGGGAACAGGACGATGCACTGGATGCGGAGACAGCCAATATGATGGAACCTATTCCCCCGGAGCTCGCTTACGAGCGTGTATTTCGTGGTGGTCGAATACGTCCTAAAGTGGGCCGCAATGACCCATGCCCGTGTGGCAGTGGCCGCAAATACAAGAAGTGCTGTATTGATGTGTAGGCATCCAGGTTATGAGTCATGACTCAATATCTGCTCTTGGCCGAAAGCCGCTGGTCACGGCTGATCGCTGTCGACCCAAAACGGCCTTGCTCAACTCAACAGCTCCACACAAAATCGGGCGCCCATAGTAGGAATGGCCAGTTAAACCGAGGCGTTCACTTGTTCCAGTGAGTAGTCGTACGAGGCTATGTCATGGATGGCTGAATAGAAAACACGAAACAACGCAGCGTCAGCGTTGCGATCATGACGCACGTTGTCCTGACCAATAACCGCATCCTTACTTTTTTCCTCGGCAACCCAACAACGCCGACCACCCAATGCCTGTGTCCCCCTTCAATCCCAATATCACCCCTCCCCCGTGATAAGGTCCCCATAAATCCACCCGCAACAAGAACCAGGATCTTGCCATGTGGCTGCTTGTCCACCTTTTGATCATCACCGGTCTATCGATTCGCGTCCTGCTGCGGCCGCGCCGCGATCCGGCGTCGCGCATTGCGTGGATTCTCTTCATCATGGCCCTGCCCTATGTGGGCGCCCTGGCCTATCTGATGTTGGGCGAAGTCCGCTCGACCGGGGCTCCCGTTCGCCGGGGCCCGTCTGGCCGTGCTCAGCCCCCCTCTCCCGCTTGGGCCACGGCGATGGCCAAGCTGCCTGGGAGGGCGTCGCCCGGCTTCGCCATTGGCGGATCGATCGGCGGCTTTGCGCCGGTGGGCGGCAATACGGGGTATTTGCTGGATGACTCGAATTCGACCATTGACGCCATCGCCGCGGATATTGACGCGGCAACAGAGCACGTGCACCTTCTTTTCTATATCTGGCTGCCCGATAGAAACGGCCGCAAGGTTGTTGAAGCCCTGGTTCGCGCGGTGCAGCGCGGCGTCACGTGCCGCGTGATCGTTGACGATCTGGGTTCGCTCGCATTCATCCGCAGCGAGCACTGGTCCGCAATGAAACGCGCGGGCGTGGAACTGGCGTGCGCACAGCCGATCGGCAATCTCCTGATCCGCATCCTGCGGGGACGC
The DNA here is from genome assembly GCA_041678365.1 of Pigmentiphaga sp. Classification (GTDB taxonomy): domain Bacteria; phylum Pseudomonadota; class Gammaproteobacteria; order Burkholderiales; family Burkholderiaceae_B; genus Pigmentiphaga. The sequence goes on from JBAYOI010000094.1 coordinate 3,209, forward strand.
GTTGATGTTCGCAACCATCGCAAGATCGTTGTGATTGACAATCGTATTACTTATTGCGGCAGCCAGAACTGTGCCGACCCGGAATTTGCCGTCAAGGCAAAGTACGCGCCCTGGGTTGACGCGGTGGTCCGGTTTGAAGGCCCGATCGCCCGGCAGAACCAGTTGCTCTTCCTCACGGACTGGCTGAACTGCACCGATGAGGATTGGCGGCGGCTGGCCCAACTGCCCATGCCGCCACGGGAACAAGGGTTCGTCGCGCAAGCCATCGGAACCGGGCCGGAGAACCCCTATTCCGCCACGCCAACGCTGTTCGCGACCTTGATGTTCAGCGCCCGGCGGGAATTGGTGATCACCACGCCTTACTATGTCCCCGACGCCGCCATGCAGGCCGCGCTGTGCGCCAGCGCCCGGCGCGGCATCGCAACCACCCTCGTCCTTCCCGCCCGGAATGACAGCCGCTTCGTCGGGGCTGCAAGCCGTAGCTACTACGCCGAGCTATTAGAGGCGGGCGTCCGGCTTCACGAATATACCGGCGGCTTGCTGCACGCCAAAACGCTGACGGTGGATGGAGAGATGACGCTGATCGGTTCGGCCAATATGGACCGCCGCAGTTTCGACCTGAACTTCGAGAACCATATCTTGTTCTTTGATCCGCAACTGACGCAGGACATTCGCCGCAGACAAGACACGTATATTGCGCAATCCAGGCCGGTCAGCCAGGCCGATGTAGCCGCCTGGCGTTTGCACTATCAGCTTTGCAACAACGTCATGGCCATACTCAGCCCCGTCCTGTGATTGGGCGCTGGGTCCTTGCTGCGCTACGTGCTGCCCGCGCCCATCTCGGATACGAGGGAGCCGGGTCAGTCAGCAGTGTGTTGGCGCGCGCTGATGAGCGCCTCCCGGATATCCGTCAATATCCTGCAGAACACCGTGGCGGGAAGCGAGGTGGTTGGCGACTCTTCCTGCCCCGTCTCATGCACCAGAACAGCTCCCCGCGTGGACAGCAGCGCCGCCTGCAAGCCTTCGGATTGTTGGATGCGGGCGCGAATCGCGGTTTCAATCAGTTGATGATGCGCCGTTGAGCCATACACCAGACGCGCGCCGTCCCAGTACACGCCGCTGCGGTCCGCCTCGCCGCCCAGGCGTTTGGCCTCCCAGCCGCTCAGCTGAAAAGCCTGCAAGCGGCGTGGATCCTCTTCCGCGAATTTGATGCCCTGGATAAAGCCTTCTATGGAGGCGAACAGCATGCCGTCCAGGACGAACGGAGACAGGCTGAAATTCGATAGCGCCTGTCCGCGCCAATCCGGAGAAGTAAAGGAAATGTTCACACATGCGGCCTGGTCTGTCATACGGGTCCTCGTTACCGAGCTGGAAAAAGTGCTTGAACAGCTGTTGCATACTGCTTTCGTATAGTAGGCTTCTTTCACAGAGCCGAGAAGATTCATAGGAGCATACTGTGCCACTCAATACTGATACGGGGTATCAGCGTCTCACGCATCTTGCGGACTGCATTTGCTGCAGTCCACAAGCGCAGCAGCTGTTTGCCCGGATCAACAAAGGACTATCGCGCCGGTCAGTCCTGAAAGGCCTTTCGGCAAGCCTGGCCACCCCCGCCCTAGGCATCATCAGCCCCGCCTTTGCGCAAGCCGCCGCCAAACCGATCCGTCTTGTGAATGCGCGCATCTTTGACGGCATCCAGGGCAAGCTCATCCAGGGCCGGGACGTCCTGGTCCACGGCACGTTCATCCATGACCTGATCGATGCCGCCGACACGGTTGCCGATGCGGAAACGATTGATTGCGGCGGCCGGACGCTGATGCCCGGCATGATCGATGCGCATTGGCATTCGATTCTTGCAGGGATTTCGCAAATGGCGGCCATGACCGCCGACATTCCCTACATCCACCTGGTTGCCGCCGGGGAAGCCGAACGGACGGTGCTGCGCGGCTTCACCACCGTCCGGGACGCTGGCGGCCCCGCGTTCGCACTGAAACGCGCCATCGACGAAGGACGCCTTCCCGGTCCACGCATCTACCCGTCCGGCGCGATGATCTCGCAAACCTCGGGCCACGGCGATTTTCGCACCCTGGCCGAGGTGCCGCGCACGGCGCAGACCGGTCTCAGCCTCGCGGAAAGAGCCGGTATTTCGGCCATCGCCGATGGCGGCCACGAGGTGCTGCGCCGCGTCCGGGAGCAACTGATGCTCGGGGCCAGCCAGATCAAGATCATGGGCGGCGGCGGTGTGGCGTCCGCCTATGATCCAATTGATGCGCTTCAGTACACGGATGCCGAGATGAAAGCGGCGGTGTCGGCGGCGGCGGACTGGGGCACTTATGTGTGCGTCCACACCTATACGTCCGCCGGTATCCAGCGCGCGCTGGCCAATGGCGTGAAATCAATCGAGCATGGCCAGTTGGCCGACGAGGAAACCGTCAAGCGCATCGCAGACGCGGATGCCTGGTGGAGCATCCAGCCCTTTCTTGCCGACGAGGACGCCAACACGTATTCCTCACCGCTACAGCGCGAACAGCAACAGCGCATTGCCGAAGGAACCGCCAGGGCGGTGGAATGGGGGCGCAAGTACCAGGTCAAGATGGCGCTCGGCACCGACATCCTGTTCAACCCCAAGGGAACGGCAACGCAGGGCAAGCAGCTTGCCAAGTTTGCCCGGTGGTATGACAACGTCGAGGTCTTGCGCCTGCTCACCAGCGGAAACGCCGAGCTGGCGGCGCTCTCGGGCGCGCGCAACCCCTACCCCGGCAAACTCGGCCGGATTGAAGTCGGCGCCTATGCGGACCTGCTCGTCATCGACGGCAATCCGCTTGAAGACCTTTCCCTGATCGCCCGGCCTGAACAGTCAATGAAGCTCATCATGAAAGATGGCCGCATTCATAAAAACACGCTGGGCGCCTGATGACGCCATGAAGGAATACAAGTCATGAACCTGACATCAACCTTGTTGATGGCCATCGTGGCATGGGTGTTGCTGCGCGTTCGCTACCAGCGTGCGCATATTGCATTGCTTGGCCAGCATCTGGCCAACCTGCAGCTTGAGCGGCATATGGAAACGCTGACGCAGGGCTACACCCGCGCCATCCACGAAGAGACCGAAACGCGGCAGCTCCAAGTGCTGGAAACCTTCGCCCAGACCGAACGCGCGGTGGCTGCGCAACTGCAAACCTTGGCCGGCACCATGCAAAAAGAAAATCCGCAAGCCACCCGTATGGGCACGCTGCCGCTCTGCGTTCCCTATCTTGAGCGTGTCCTCCCCGCGCTGACCCGGGATTTTCGGGAGTTGCTGCATATTCATGCCGCAGGCTTGCGCCACGTGGTGGACAACGAAAGCCAGTGGGGCGCCAAAGACCGGGCTTACCACCTCTCGGCGGAACTCTATCTTTTTCAGCACAGCTGCCATTGGTTCTGCAAATCCCGCACAGTGGCCGAAGCGCGGCTGACACTGCGCCATCAGGTCAATCATCAGAAAGTCCTGGACTCCGTTTCCGAGGTGACCCGTTCGGCTTATTTGAGTTGGCTGCGCGCTGGCAATTCATGATGGCGCAGCGCCCGCTGCGCGCGCAGTCCCCGCATCAGTTCCTCGGTATAGGGAATGATGATCAGCAACAGCACAAGCGCCATCAAGGTCAGCACATACGGTACGGGGAGCGGTTCCGCCTTCCACGCCAATCCGAAGGCAGGACGCGCCGGGCCGAAGCCGAACAGCGCCTGAAACTGGCTCCAATGCAGCGCGCTGACGCAGACAATGGCAATCAACGGAATCATTTCCAGGAAGCTGTGTATATGCTGCTCGATCGGGGTCACTTCGCGTGTGCTGGTGGCATAGCTGACGTCCCACCATGCCGTCAGTTCATGAATGAAAAAAACCACGATCATCAGGGCGATGATTCCCGCGTTGATTTCCAGAAACAGGGCCGCCAGTATCGGCACGCCCACTTCGCTGAACTGAAGCAGATGCAGCAGGGACTCCTTCGGCCCGGACGTGGTTTCAATCCGCGAGGCGCGATGACAGAACCAGTCGGCAAATCCCGCAAGCAGCCACAGCGGCATGATGAAGTACAGCAGAATCAAGACCAGGGGATCGTTCAACATGGCGCTCCCTCCTCGTTCGTTGATGTGGCGGGCATGGTTGCGCAAAGCCATACCGCGGCAATACGGTCCGCACTGGCATAGGCCCCGGACTCGAGCTCTTCACTGAACACGTCCGGATCGATCTCCCGGTAACTCCACGCGCACTGGCTCTTCAACTGTTGAGCCGCCGCAAGATGAAATAAGTCCTTGCCCTCAACAATGGCTGAGCCGGTATAAAGCAGCAGCCTGCCGCCGGGATTCAAACGTTGCAGCGCGGTCTTGATGATGTCCAGAGAAAGCCCCGCGCCCAGCGGGCCGCGGCCATGCCGATAGGAACGCGCCGCCGGATCCAGCAGATAAGGCGGGTTGGCGGTGATCAGATCGAACTGGCCGTCAACTTCAGCCAGCAGGTTGCTGTGTCTGGTCTGTATGGGCGCGCTGGCCAGCGCCGCGTTGATCCGGGCCAGCCGCAGGGCTGCGTCGTTGATGTCAACGGCCAGCACCTCCGCATCGGGTAAACGCAGCGCCAGCTCAATTGCGCCCGCGCCCGAGCCGCAGCCAATATCCACCGCGCGCCGGACAAACGGTTGATCCAAGCTGAAATGCTGGGAGACGGCGGCCGTGTAGCGATAAGTGTCGGGTCCGAAGAACACGGCATCGGCCGCCTCGGTCGGCCAGGCCGAGTGGAAATACAAGCGGTCGTTCAAGTTTGAGACCCGCAAAGTACTGCGCCAGCCGTCTTGATAAGGCGCGGCAATGCCTGCTTGCCGCATGAGTTCGAACACGTGAACCGGCACCGTCCCAACGCGGAAGGGACGGCTCCAGCCAAACACGCCCGTCAGGTCCTTGGCCCATGCATTCTCCGTGCGCGTATTGACACGCGCGTGGGTGGCAGGCGTTACCGTGATGTGGCGGTAACCCACCTGCTTCAGCACGTCCCCCAAGCGCAGCAGCGCCAGGTCGGAACCGCTCGGCGTCATGCCCGCAGCCATTGGGAAAAAAACCGTGTTGCCATCAAGCCCGCCGCGCCATGATGATGGACCGGCGACAACCACGGCACCAGCAAATCCATCGCGGCGTCCTTATCCGGCGCATTGGCCAGCCTGTCGCGCAACAGCGTTGACTCGGCAGTAAAGGCATCGTCAAGGGCGGCGCCTTTGCGGCATGGGTAGCGTGGCTGGCGTTTGCCGTAGTCTGACGCCTTGCCCTCCTCCTGTTCAGGATCAGACATGGCGCCTTGGGGCGGCCCGTCGAACACCAGCCCCCGGTTCCGGTAGCTGGCGGCCGCCGTCCTCGATGTTTGCAGGCTATCGCCCGCAATCCAATCATGAAGCACTTGCCGTTCATAGGCATTGAACACGCCGAACATCGGAGCTTTCTCACCCACGATCAGCTTCCAGAAGCGGCTGTTCGCGGGCGGCTCATGCCGACGGATCCAGCCCGTTTTCTCCAGGGCCTCAACAAAGCCGCGCATGGGTTCTGGCGCGGCCAGCCATTCATTGACGGTTTTTCCCGCAATACGGCAATAGTCGGAATGCAGTTGAGCGCCGACGGACGCCTTGGCGGCGAGGATATCCAGCAGCTCTTGCTCAAGATCGAACTCGGCAATGATGCCGGTCGTGCCCGCGCCCAAGCGGTTGAGCCGGTAACCGTGCTGGACACGCCGATAGAACAAAGCCTGATCGCCCACCTGGGGCATGGCGTCAATGACCGATTTGACCGCCCTGGCGGCATGCCCGGTCGCGGCGTTGTCAATGGTGACATGGAGCGTGAAGTAGTAGGGATCAATGCCCAGCTCGTTCAATTCGTAGGCGCAGATCAACAAATGCAGCGGCAACTGCTCATAGCCAAGATTGAAGCCGATGATTTCCGGCAGAAACGCTGGCGCATGCCGAGCCAATGACAACTGAATCGCGCCCTGGACGAAGTGGGCGTCGTCCAGATGTTCCCAACCCGTGCATTCGTGCGCCGCCAGCAGTTGTTTATAGAGCAGCACATGGTTTTTTTGCGCGTCTCCTTCGCCCAGTTCTTCCAGATAGATCCGGATCAGTTCAGCATACCGCGCATCCCGCCATTGGCTCACCACCCCGTAAAGCCAGGCGCCATCCACCAGCTTGGTTGGCGCAACGGCTTTCAGGAAATGCAGCGCATGCGAGGTCGCCGGGAAGTAACGCCGGGGCCCGCCACTGCGCCGCGCCGCCAGGTAATCACGATATTGCCGCCCCACCGAAGCCGTGTTCGATTGCATCCAGTGCATCAAACCGTCCGTGTCGGCGGGCAAGTCCGTCCGTCCCTGCGCCACACGGTCCAGTTGACAGTGCAGATAGTGCCGGGACTGCTCCAGCATGACGGGGTCAGGCCGCGCATCGAGCAAACCGAAATAAACGTCCTTTGCGGGCAGCGCGGACAGCTGCCCGCCGTCTCCCAACTCGGACCGTTGAAGCTGATACATCAACGCTTGGTCAGCATGAACCATGGGTCAACCCTCCGTGACTTTTTCAAGCGGCGAGGTAGCGGGGCCATGCAATACCTTCCCGTCCGTATCGAACCGCGATCCATGGCAGGGGCAATCCCAGCTCCTGTCGGTCTGGTTCCATCCCACCAGACAGCCCATGTGGGTACAGACCGCCGACACGGCATGCGTCGTTCCCGCGTCATCGCAATACACCGCCACTTTCTCATCATTGATGCGAGTGATCGTGGCTTGGCCGGGGGCAAGGTCCACGTCTTCGGCGGGAATTCCGAAGCGGTCTCCAACAAAGTGCTTGGCGGCCTGGACGTTTCCCTTGAGAAACTCGGCGCCGCCTTTCAGTGGCCGAATCCGACTGGCATCAAACAGTTCCGCACAGGGGCTCGAACGGTCCATGATCAGATCGGTGATCAATGCGGCTGCCGCCACGCCTGTCGTGATGCCCCAGGCATTGAAGCCAAGCGCCACGAAAAAATGCGGCGAGCCCGAGGT
>JBAYOI010000095.1:0-10239 GCA_041678365.1 Pigmentiphaga sp.
TCAAGACATGACATTGTCCAGCTTCAGCAGATGCTCGCGCATCACCGCGACGGCGGCTTCGCTGTTGCGCGCTCGTAGATGTTCCAGCACCTGTCGGCGCACGGTAATGACGTCCGTGCGGGGGGCGACATTATATTTTTCCAGCAGGCTGCGGTTTACTTCGCTGAGTGATTCGATCAGCATGACGATGACCTGATTGTGCGTTGCCAAGGCCAGATAACGATAAAACGTGGTGATGTAGGAACGGCGGTGCGCAAAATCTCCGGCAAGGGTCAGGCGTTCCGTCTCGTTGATTTCTTCTTCAATGGCTTGAAAGTCTTCCTCCGTGCCGCGCTCGCAGGCGAGGCGGATGGCCTGTTCGGTCAGGAGAATCCGCGCTTCGGTCACGCTGCTGGTGGGGATCTGATCCAGCATCACCATGTCCGACACGGCTTGCGTGACGGTTTGGGAATCCAGTTCTTTGATGAAGGCGCCACCGCTCATTCCCTGCTGGCATTGAACGAGGCCCGCATTCTCAAGGCTGCGCATGGCTTCGCGAACCGCGGTTCGGCTCACGCCGAATTGGACGGCAAGTTCACGCTCGGGCGGCAGTTTGTCGCCGGGGCGCAAGGTGCCCGCGGCCACTTCGCGACGGATCTGGTCGCAGACTTCTTCGAAAGCCCGTTTTGCTTTGATCGGCTTGAAGCTGGGGGCGCGCCGCAGTGCGGGCGTCTTGATGTCATTCATAGAGATGGAGGGAGAACAGGCAATAAAAGGTAGAGGCGGAGTGAGTGAAGGTAAAGGTCCAACCTTTTCTGTCGGGCGAAATTCACCAAGAATCAGACCAGTATAACGGTATAACTAAAGGGTCTTCAAACCAAACTCCCTGACGATGTGCAGGTCCTTTTGGTCCCATCGTCAGCGCCGGTGGCACTTGGCAGAGGAGTGGCACAAGCAGAGCGATAAAAAAATCTTTAAAAGGTCTGACCTTATTATGTTAGTATTCGGGAAAATAATTTGGTCTAACCTATTAGGAGGATCTGTTGATCGAGACGTCGATATTGATCGTAGGAGGCGGTCCAGTGGGCTTGGCGCTGGCTGGCGACCTGGGCTGGCGAGGCGTGGATAGCCTCTTGCTGGAGAAAGGCGATGGCGTCATTTCTCAGCCCCGAATGGACATGGTCGGGATTCGCAGCATGGAGTTTTGCCGCCGCTGGGGCATCGTGCCCTGGGTGGAGTCCGCGGGCTATAACCGTGACTACCCGCAGGATTGCGCCTGGGTGACGGATCTCAACGGCTACGAATTCGGGCGTGAGTTTTTTCCCTCTCCAAAAGAGGAGCCCGCACCTCCGTTCAGTCCGCAGAAAAGAGAGCGTTGTCCTCAAAATTTTTTTGATCCGGTGCTGACCCGCTTTGCGCAACGCTCCGGGCATGCCGAGCTGAGATATGGCAGTACGCTGCAGGCGTTCGAAGACCATGGAGACCATGTGATCGCCCAGGTACTAGACGGTAAAACGCAGCAATCCTATTCAATCCGGGCGCGTTATCTGGTCGGGTGCGACGGCGGTGCGAGCACGGTGCGGCAGGCGCTGGGCATCGCGATGCAAGGTGATGGCGTGTTGACCTACACAACGAATGTGATTTTCCGTTGTGATGGGTTGGAAAATCTGCACAAGATGCAGCCCGCCTATCGCTATATTTTCATTGGACCGGAAGGCACGTGGGCCACACTGGTGGCCATCAATGGACGGGACCAATGGCGTTTTTCCTTGGTCGGCGATGATGAAAAACGGGTGCTGACGGAAGAGGAGTTGCGCCAGGCAATTGTGCGCGCCGTTGGCCGCGATTTTGATTTTGAGATTCTGTCGGTGATGCCGTGGATCCGGCGGCAGTTGGTGGCGGAGCATTACCGACAGGGCAATGTGTTCATTGCCGGCGATGCCGCGCATCTGACCTCGCCAACGGGCGGGTTCGGCATGAATACCGGTCTGCTCGATATTGTCAATCTGAGCTGGAAACTGGCGGGCATGCTCCAGGGCTGGGGCGGGGACTATCTGCTTGACAGCTATGAGCTTGAGCAGCATCCGGTGGCGGTGCGCAACGTGACGGAAGCGAGCGAGAACCTGCGCCGGATGCTGTCGCCGCGAATCGTGCAGCCTGATGCCGCCGTGTTTGATGCGGACCATCCGGGGCTGGAGCAGGCTCGCAGGGCGTATGGCGAGCGCTATACCGAGATGATGAAGCGCGAGTGGTTCTCCGTTGGCATCCATCTCGGTTATGTCTATGAAAATTCGCCCATTGTCGTGCCGGACGGCACGCCGCCGCCCGCCAATGAGGTGGCGCGTTATACGCCAACGGCACGGCCGGGCTCTCGCGCGCCGCATGTGTGGCTGGCGCCGGGAAAATCCATGCTGGACCTGTTTGGCAAATCGTTTGTCCTGCTGCATTTCGGGCAAGATGCCTCCGCTGCGCAAGCCTTGCTTGATGCCGCCAATACGCTCGGCCTGCCGCTGGAGCGCGTCGTCATTGAAAACGCCGACGCGGCCGCCCTGTATGCCTGCCAGTGGGTCCTGGTTCGCCCGGACGGGTCGGTGGCCTGGCGGGCAAACGAATTACCTGGTGATCCCTCCGAGTTGTTGAGCCGCGTGCGCGGTGCTGTGGCCCCGACGTCGCGGCAGCGAGTTCGGCACAACTATCAATTAGCAGAGGTTTGAGATGGAAAATATTTCCCAGGAAAGCGCGGAGCGGCGGCGCCTGCTCAATGAGGATCTGGCGCGCTTCAGTTGCCGGGTGCATCAGGCTGAAGACCCTCCTTTTTTTACGCGGGAACCGCGCCCCGATATGAAATCGGTGCATTGGCGTTGGAAAGACCTGGAGCCCTTGCTGCGTCGAATTGGCGAGGAAGTCGACCTGGCCGCTTCCGGCCCTCGTCGTACTTTGCGTTTGCATAATCCGGGCCTGAAGGCGGGCACCACGCATACTTTCTGGGCATCGATCCAGGTCATTCTGCCGGGAGAGGAAGCCACGGCCCACCGGCATACGGCCTCGGCGCTGCGTTTCATCATGCAAGGCAGCGGCGCGTGGACGACGGTGGATGGTGAGTGCTATCCGATGAATGAAGGCGACCTGGTCCTGACGCCAACCTGGGCGTGGCACGATCACGTACACAAGGGCGATGCGCCGATGATCTGGCTGGATGTGCTCGACATCAATTTGATGAAGTCGATGGAAGCCACCTTTTTTGAGCCCTATCCGACGCCGATGCAAGCCATCGGTCCGCTGCCCGATCGAAGCTGGCGGCAGTTCGGCAGCGGCCTGATGCGTCCGCCTTCGCCGTCGGCCAGTGCAACCAACCCGTTGCTGGCTTACCCGTTCAGCATGGCTGAACCTGCGCTGCGCGCGGCCGAAGGGCTGCCATCGGACCCCTGTGACGATGTGATTCTTGAATACCAGAACCCAACCGATGGCTCCCCAGCCATGCGGACCTTGGGCCAGCGTTTGCAGCGCTTGCGCGCCGGGTTTGAAGGCCGCCGTCGGCGCCATACCGGCAGCAAGCTGTACTACGTCGTGGATGGGGAAGGCACGACCACAGTGGAAGGAGAGCGCTTCGATTGGTCAAAGGGCGACTTCTTCGTGATTGCGCCGTGGGCCTGGCATCGTCATCAAAATACGTCGGCAAGCGATGCGTTGCTGTGGCAGGTCAATGACCTCCCAGCCCACCAGCTGCTTCAGTATTACAAGGAAGAAATCGAATGAAAATTGCAAGTTTCAACGACTACCGGATTGGACTGGTTGAAGGCGATCAACTGCGGGACATTACGTCCGTGGTGCCTGCTGCCTTGGATGAGATGCCCGGGCAGCGTCTCAACTGGTTGATCCGTCATTGGGATGGTATCAAGACCCAGCTCGAAACCGTCCGGGAGCGTGCGCCGACCCTGGCGCTGGACAGTGTCAGCCTGTTGGCGGCCACGCCTTATCCCGGCCACGTGTTCGCCGCACCCGCCAACTACCAGAAGCATATTGGTGAACTCGGCTCCAAGGCCGTGACGAAAAAAGGCCGGAGCGCACGTGAGCAGGGCTTTTTTCTGAAGGCGCCCGCGTCGGTCGTGGGGGAAGGCGGTGTCATCGTTTTGCCGAAAGGGTCCGCCCGTCGCTTCGACCATGAGTCGGAACTGGCGGTGATCATTGGCAAAGGCGGGCGGGACATTCCGCGTGAGAAGGCGATGGAGCATGTTTTCGGCTATGCCTGCCTGATCGATGCCACGATGCGGATTGAAAAAGACGTGGCGGAGGAGGAGCGTTCGATGCGCAAATCCTTTGAAGGCTTTACGCCGGTCGGGCCCTACATCGTGACGGCTGACGAGGTGTCGGATCCGTCGAATCTGTCCAACCGTTTGTGGGTCAATGATGAATTGCGTCAACAGGCCAACACCCGCGAAATGATTGTTGGTATTGAAGAGTTGATCGAGCTGATTTCCTCCGTGCTGCCGTTGTCACCGGGAGACGTGATTGCCACGGGCACGCCGGAAGGGGTTGGCCCGTTTGAGCCGGGAGACACGGTAACGATCGAAATCGAACAGGTGGGCCGCATGCGGGTTGTCGTGCAGGAGCGTGAACACGTATCGCCGCGCGCTTATTGATGCATTCACCCCGGCCCGGCGCCGGGGTTTTTATTGAGAGGCTAGTACATGTCGCAACGCTATCGCGCCGCCTTTATTCGCGGCGGCACCAGCAAGGCACTGGTCTTTCGCGTGCAGGATCTGCCCGCGGACCGAGGCTTGTGGGATGCGCTCTTCCTGCGCGCTCTCGGAGCGCCTGACCGGTATGGCCGCCAGTTGAACGGCATGGGAGGCGGCGTATCCTCCTTGTCCAAGGTCTGCGTGGTGGGACCGCCAACGATGGCCGGGGCGGATGTGGACTATACGTTTGCCCAGGTGCAGATCAAGGAAGCCCGAGTTGACTACAGCGGCAATTGCGGGAATATGTCTTCCGCCATTGGCCCGTTTGCCGTGGATGAAGGGCTGGTGCCCAGACCGGCGGACGGCCCGGTCCGCATTCGCATCCACAACACCAATACGCGCAAAATTATTCATGCTCACTTCGAGGTGAAAAACGGGTGTGCGGTGGAAGCGGGAACGTTGGAGATTCCCGGTGTGGAGGGGGGCGGCGCGCCGATCCGGCTGGACTTTCTTGAGCCGGGCGGTGCGTCAACCGGACGTTTGCTGCCGTCCGGCCAGGCCCTTGATGAGCTTGCGCTTGACGGGACGGGGACGGTTCCGGCTTCGTTGATTGATGCGGCCAATGCCTGCGTGTTCGTGCCCGCTTCAGCGCTGGGGCTGACCGGCGCGGAGCTGCCGGACGAGTTGGCCGCGCACCCCACGGCGCTGGATCATCTGCAACAGTTGCGCTTGCGCGGCGCCGTCTTGATGGGCTTGGCAAACTCCATTGATGCGGCGCGGGAGCGTCCGATGATTCCGTTGATTGCCATTGTGAGCCCGCCCAGGGAAACCTTGACGCTGGATGGAGAACGGATTCCCGCTGACGCGGCGGATCTGGTGGTACGGATGATTTCGAACGGTCAGCCCCATCGGGCCTTGCCCCTGACCGGCTCCTTGTGCACGGCGGTGGCGATGCAGGTGGCGGGCACGGTGGCGCATACGTTGGCGCGGCCTGAGCGGGATGCAACGGCGCTGCGACTGGCGATGCCGTCCGGGGTCATTCAGTTGGCCGCAGACGTGCGTCAGATTGACGGGCGCTGGCATGCGGTATCAGGCTGTTTTTATCGGACTACGCGGCGCTTGTTTGATGGGCATGTTTATGCGTAAACGGGCTCTGCCCGCCTCCGAGGAAGCGGGCAGAGCCGTCGAACACGCTGCTTACTCGGGCGTTACCCCTGCTGCCTTGATCTGCTCGGCAGTGCGAGTCACGTCTTCTTGGATGAACTTGCGGAAGTCGGCCGGTTTGCTGGAGATGACGTCCAACCCTTTGGCGGTGACATGTTGTTCGACGAATGCGGGGTCGGACAAGACGGAGTCCACGGCTGACTGGATTTTGTTGACGATGGCTTCAGGCGTGCCTGCCGGTGCAAACAGGCCGTACCAAAGGGAAGCTTGCAGGTAGGGGTAGCCTTGCTCGGTGCTGGTACTGACGTCTTTGAGCTGTTTGATACGCTCTGCGCCAGCGACCGTGATCGGCTTGATTTTTCCCGCATCCATGAGCGGCGTTGCCACCGCTACGCTACCGGTTCCGAACATGACTTCACCGGCGGCAATGGCGGTCAGCATTGGCGTTACCCCTTTGTAAGGGACATGCAGGATGTCGAGCCCCTCTTTTTCATTCAGGCTTTCAAACAGCAGGTGCGGGGCGCTGCCCGTACCGAATGAGCCGTAAGACAAGCGGCTGCCTTTTTTCTTGGCGGCCTCGATGATGTCTTTCAGGCTGTTGCCTTCAAAATTGGCATTGGCCACGATCATTTGGTCACTGTTGACCATCATGGTGATGGGCTCAAAGCTTTTGTCCGGATCGTACGGCAGGGACTTGTATAGAAAGCGGTTGTTCACCACCGTCTGGCTGATGGTGGCAAGCAGGGTATAGCCATCGGCGGGCGCTTTAGCAACGGCCCCCGCGCCGATCAAGGAGCCCGCGCCGCCTCGATTTTCAATCACGACTGGCTGGTTCCAACGCTTGCCAAGTTCGGCCATGACAGCACGAGTGAGGATATCTACCCCGCCGCCCGGGGCAAAGGGCACGATGATGTGGACGGGTTTGGTCGGCCAGGTGTCAGCGCTGGCAAAGGCCGGGGCGGTGGACAGCGTTGCGAGCGCGGCGCACGCGAGTTTTGTTTTCATTGAAGTCTCCGGTGATTGAAATGTAGTTTATGATAAAAGGACTGACCATTGAAAAGCAATACCTTATGCCTAACCATACTCGTTCGCCGCAACCGCCCGCTTTGCTGGATCTTCTGCAGCCCGGCGCCGCCACGCTGATTCCGGGAGCCTTCAATGCCATGACGGCGCGCATGATTGAAGCCGCCGGTTTCCCCATCGTGTATCTGACGGGTGCCGGGGTCACGAATGCGGCGCTGGGGGCGCCGGATCTCGGGCTGATCACCGCCAGTGAAATGGCGGCGCAGATTGCCGCCTGCCGCGAAGCGGTCAGCCTGCCCATCATCGCTGATGGGGATACGGGTTTCGGCAATGCCCTGAACCTGATCCGGACTGTGCGTCTTTACCAGCGGGCGGGAGCGAATGCGATTCAGTTGGAAGACCAGGTTTTTCCCAAGCGCTGCGGCCATTTCGATGGCAAGAGCGTGGTGTCGGCGGCGGAAATGGTGCAAAAGATTCAGGCGGCGGTTGATGCGCGGCGCAGTGAGGATTTCCTGGTGATCGCGCGCACCGACGCTCGCGCCGTGGAAGGCTTCGACGGCGCGCTGGAGCGTGCGGCCCGGTATCGAGAAGCGGGCGCGGATGTGCTGTTTGTGGAGGCGCCGCAGACGGAAGCGGAGTTGGAGGCCATTCCCCGGCAGCTGCCCGGCCCGCATCTGTGCAATATCGTGCATGGCGGTAAAACGCCGATGTTGCCGCAGCACAGGCTGGCCGAGATGGGGTTTGGCGGCATTCTCTATGCCAATGCCGCCTTGCAGGCGGCCATGCTGGCGATTTCAGGCACGCTCGAACACTTGAAAAACGCGGGCTCGTTGGCGGGTTTCGAGGAAAACCTGATCGGGTTTCCGCAGCGTCAGGCGATTGTCGAGTTTGACCGTTGGATGGCGCTGGACGGCAGATACGCCTGAGGCTTGTCCGGTTGCTGGTTAGTGGGCAAAGCGCCTACGAGGTTTGCTTGCCCAACACCGAATGGTGCCGGGAATACAGCACATAGACCACCAGTCCGACGGCCACCCAGATCCCGAAGGCCAGCCACGTTGTGCTGCCGAGGTTGACGATCAGGAACAGGCAGCACGCAATGGCCAGGATCGGGAAGAGCGGCACGGCCGGGCAGCGGAAGCCGCGCGGCAGGTCAGGGCGGGTTCTGCGCAGCACGATGACGGCCACGGAAATCATTGAGAACGCGGCCAGCGTGCCGATATTGATCAGTTCGGCCAGCACAGTCAGCGGCAGCAGCCCGGCAATCGCGCCGAAGATCAGGCCGACCGTCCAGGTCAAGGTGTACGGCGTCTGGTACCGGGGATGGACCCGGGCCAGGCGCTGCGGCAGCAGGCCGTCGCGCGCCATGGCATACAGGATGCGGGTCAGGCCATAGCCCATGACGAGGATCACGGTGGTCATGCCGGTGATCGCGCCAATATCAACAACGGCCGCCATCCAGTGCTGGCCCGCGTATTGCAAGGCCAGTGAGACCGGGTGGTCCAGGTTGGAGGCGAACTGCGGGTAGGGCACGATGCCGGTCATGACCAGCGTGACCGCAATGTAAAGGACGGTGCAGACAAACAGCGCGGCGAGGATGCCGCGTGGCAGCGCCCGCTGCGGGTCCTTGACCTCTTCCGCTGCGGAAGCCACGGCGTCAAAGCCGATGAAGGCATAGAACATGATGGCCGCACCCGCAAAAACGCCTGACCAGCCGAACGGCATGTACGGCGACCAGTTCTCGGGTTCAACGTAGAACACGCCGACCGCGACGAACAGCACGATGACGCCGACCTTGATCGCGACCATGAGGTTGTTGATGCGCTTCGACTCGCGGATGCCCAGGGAGAGCAGCCAGGTGATCACCATGATGATGGCGAAGGCGGGCAGATTGAAGAAGGTGTCCACGCCTTCGCGCGTGCCGGGCGCGGCGCTCAGGGCGGGGGGCAGGGCCAGGCCCAAACCGCTCGCCAGCGATTGCAGGTAGCCTGACCAGCCCGCCGCCACGGCGGACGTGGCCAATCCGTATTCAAGAATCAGGGTCCAGCCGATCAGCCAGGCCCAGATTTCGCCAAGTGTGGCGTAGGTATAGGTATAGACCGAGCCGGACACCGGGACGGTCGACGCGAATTCCGCGTAAGACAGGGCAGAGAAAAAGCAGGCCAGCGCGGCCAGCGCGAACGAGAGCGACAGCGCCGGACCGGCAATCAAGGCGCCGGTGCCGGTAAGGATAAAAATGCCTGAACCCACCACGGCGCCGATGCCGAGCAAGGCCAGATCCGTGGCGGTCAAGGTTTTCAGCAAGGAAGTGTTGCTGCGCGCTTCCAGCATCTGGTCAATGTTTTTGACTCGAAAAAGGGCCATGGGTTTCCTATTGTTGTCGTGGGCAAACGCGTTGGCGGCAGCGTCAAAGGGCTAACCCTAGGCGTCTTGAACGGCGACTTTCGATATAGTTATGATTAATATCAATTATTAAACATAACTTTCTATGCGCCACCGTCTGTGCGGGCGCAGGAGAATCGCATGTCGCTCAAAGAAGGTGACGAGTTGTGGCGCCCAAGCGCCCAACAAGCGTCTGCAACCTGTTTGGCTTCGTTCATGACCTGGCTGCGTCAGGAGCGGGAGCTGTCGTTCGACGATTATG
The DNA here is from genome assembly GCA_041678365.1 of Pigmentiphaga sp. Classification (GTDB taxonomy): domain Bacteria; phylum Pseudomonadota; class Gammaproteobacteria; order Burkholderiales; family Burkholderiaceae_B; genus Pigmentiphaga. Next base: position 9,487 of record JBAYOI010000095.1, read on the forward strand.
ACGCGTTGTGGCGGTGGTCGGTCAATGACCTTGACGCTTTCTGGCGCGCTATTTGGGATTATTTCGACATCCAGGCCGACGGGTCGCCCGAGCCGGTGCTCGCTTCGCGCAGCATGCCGGGCGCGCGCTGGTTCCCCGCCGCGCGTTTGAACTATGCCGAGCATGTATTCCGCCAGCGCACGCCTGAACGTCCCGCCTTGTTGGCGCGGGGAGAGGGAAATGAACTGCGCCAAGTGTCCTGGGAAGAGCTGGAGCACGCCGTGGGGGCGCTGGCCGCCACGCTGAAGGCATTGGGCGTTCAGGCCGGAGACCGGGTGGCGTCGTTCATGCCGAACGTGCCGGAAACCGTGATTGCCTTTCTGGCCTGCGCCAGTATTGGCGCGGTGTGGTCAAGCTGTTCGCCGGAAATGGGTGCGTCGGTGGTGCTGGACCGCTTCCAGCAGATCGAGGCGAAAGTGCTGTTCGCGGTGGACAGCTACACCTATAACGGCAAGCTGTTCGATCGCCGGGATGTCGTGCGGGAACTGCTGGACGAGTTGCCGACCGTCCAGCAGGTGATCCATGTGGTCGGGCCTGCCGCGTCCGCACAGCCCGACTGGCGCGGCTACCGGCGCTGGGAGGCGTCGGTGTCGGACGCGGCGCCGCTGGTCTTTGAGCGAGTGCCGTTCGAGCATCCGTTGTGGATCGTGTACTCGTCCGGCACCACCGGCTTGCCGAAAGCCATGGTGCACGGGCATGGTGGCATTGTGCTGA
>JBAYOI010000096.1:0-10014 GCA_041678365.1 Pigmentiphaga sp.
AGGCGCTGCCAGACCCAATCGACGAGATTCATCGCCCAGTGAGGAAATCCAGCCAAAAGCGCGTGATGACTGCTCGCCGGCCACAATGCCTTTTTCAAGCACGACGACCTGCTGGCCTTTCTCCATCAGGGACATTGCAGCCATGATGCCGACAATGCCACCGCCAATAATGGCGACGTCAACCGACTCCGGAAGGGTATGAGACGTAGTGACCGGCTCGGCGCGAGAAACGCCCGGCACTTGCCTGCGCGACGGCCTGACGCCCATATAGGCCAGCGGGGCCATGACAGCCAGTGCCGCGACAGAAGCGCCGCCAACGAGAAGATTGCGACGATTAACGCTCACGAAGTCATCCTGTATATCTTGATCAAGCGGGGCCGCAGACGGCGAAGCTTTCACGTTGGCCTGTGGTCAATGTCCAGATTGGACCAAGCGTCGATTTCCACATCAACTTCCAAGAAAGCAAAACCAGACACCACCACCAACGTGGAGCAGGGATAAACCGGTCCCAGCCTTTCGGCCCGCGCACGATTGACCCCCTCTTTGGCTTCCGGTGTTTTGACGTAGACCACCAATTTGTAAATGCTGTGCAAACCGCCGCCCGCCGCCGCAAGAAGAGCTTGAAGACGATCGAAAATAATGGTGGTCTGCGCATAGGCATCGAGCACTTTGTCCCGCGTATGCGGATGCGCGTGCACGCCCGAAACGTGGACTTCCCGCCCCAGCTTCAGGACATTGCTCCACGACGCCCCCTCCGGTTCCGGCAATTCGGGACAAAAAACAGGTTCCAGCAGACTCATTCAACCCTCCGCACTTGCCAGTTGCTCCTTGGCCAATTGCCGCATATAGCGACGCAAACGGACCAGGCCCAGGTCGTGTTCATACAGAATTTCCCGTTTCGACGCATCCGGCTCGGTTTTCTCCAACAGCGTCCGATCCTGCTCAATCACTTCCCAATGCCGCAATTCAAGCTGCGTTTTGTATAGGAATTTCCAGGCGTCCCGCTGCCAACCTTCTACTTGGCGGCAGCGCCAGTGGCATACCGCGGTCAAATTGGGCGCAATCGGCGTAAACGACCCGACAATGAAGAAATGCCCGCCCGGACCGGCTTCCCGCGGGTAGGGAATCGACAAGCGCTGCCAGAACCAGCTGGTATCGCCAAACTCCGACCAATCGAAGTTCATATTCTGTTGGTCGACTTTTTCAAAGATGAAACCGTGGTCGGTATCACGAATTTGGAACTTCGCTTGGGTTTCCCCCTGAAACATGGCGTGGGTCTGTTTATGCAAAAAGGTGCCGTGCATCGGGTCCATGACGTTGTCCTGGATCAGCCGGTAGTCCGTTTTCCATTCCGCATAACAAGGGAAAACCTCATACTCCGATGAGTTCAGCTCTTCGGGCAAGACCATGGCAGGCGGGGTCTCGACGGGCTGGCTATGGTTGTAGAGAAAAACATAGCCGTGAATCTCTTGGACATGGAAAGACGCGGTGGTCCGAGACCCTTCCAGCTTGCAACCCGGTGAACCCGGCACCCGTGTTGCCGTGCCGTCCGCCCGCACTTCAACGCCGTGATACCGGCAAGCCAAGGTATTGCCCAGCACAATGCCTTCAGACAGTGGCGCGCCACGATGCGGACAATGGTCCTCCAGACAGTACAAGCTTCCCCGCTCATCACGCCACAGCACCAGTTTGCGCCCAAGGCGGCGTAAGCTCACAGGCTTGTCGGCAATGAAGCTCGTCGGGCAAATGGGATACCAACGGTCTTTAAGACCATCACGCAGATAATCATCAATCTTTTGGTTTTCCATGGCATTCTCAAATTCAAATAGCGGCAAGACGTGCGAGTTCAGTTTCCAACAACGACGCAGTCCACTCCATTTCGTGTTGTGGGCGGGGACCACCTCGATTCAAGGATTCAGCCAAGGCTTCCAGAGTAGTGGCTCCCTTTGAAAAGGCGCTTTGCAGGCCGGTCGCCAGCAAATCTTCATACGCGGTCGGCTCGCGATGCAGGGTTTGCCGAGGTTCAAGATAAGGGCTTGTGTGCATAATTATTGGCCTCCAGCAAGTACACGTTTTTTGATGCGTTCCCGTACCGGAACGAAGTCATAGGAAGGATGGACACCCACGGAGAAAACGCCCCAGGCCCGCCGCTCCAGTTCCACGTTGACTTCCGCCAGCCGATCGGCGGGAACATCAAGAATGCAGATCTGGGCAAAGCCCATGACGACCTCCCAGGAAACAATCTCGACCCCTTCGGGCGGGAAATCAAACCACCAGTTGGAGGCCTTGAGGCGGCTTTGCACATCGTCCAGGACGAGCCCCTGGTGATGTTTCAAAATAAGGGTGAGGCGGACCCGGGAAGCCCCACCCTGGGGCGTATTCGTGTCAGACGTATTCATAGTCATGTCCTACAAAAAAGTTCAATTGAGCAAATGTGGTCCGATTTCCGTCACCGAATGCAGATGGTGCGCATCCAGTTGAGCCAGTAATTCCGCTTGAGCCTTGCGGGGCAGGCCCCATCCGCGATAGATGAAACCCGCCAGAATGTCAGCCGAGCTGGCGCCTGCGGCCAACACGCGGAAAACCTCTTCACCCGTTGAAATGCCGCCATTGGCCTTGATGGCGATCTTTCCGCGCGTCACCGTGGCAAGATCCTTGACGGTTTCCAGCGTCTTTTCAAACACCATGCGTCCGCTGGCCTGTCCATACCCCAGAGACAGCTGCTCCGTGGGCACGCGCCAAGTGCCCGGCAGGCAGATACCATCCACCTGATAATGCGCGGCCAACTCGGCCAGTTCGAGGCGGTTTTGCCGTTCTGCTTCATTGCCGTAGGGCAGCAGTTTGACGAACAAGGGCTTACGCCTGAACTGCGCGGCTTGCGCCAAGACTTTCTCCAATGCGTCCCTGGTGTTGAACTCACCGTTGTCATCCTGATTGTTCGGACATTGCGTGCCAATTTCCACGCCCGCCACAAACGGTTCAACCTTGGCCAGCACCCTCAGGTAGGTGTCCACGTCCGGACAATCGATATTGGCAATGATCGGTGTGGTATTTGCCGCGCTTCGGCTCCAGCGCGCCAAGCGAGGCAAACTGCGTTCCAGACCGTCGCTGGGCAGGCCATAGCAATTGAGCAGGGACTCCTGTTCTGGCAAGCGGAGCAGACGCGGCTTGGGATTGCCGCTGCGGGGCGTCGGCAACATGGAGCCGATGGTCAGGTAACCAAAGCCAAGTTGCGACAAACCCGCCAGTGCTTCCGCATTCTTGTCAAAGCCCGCCGACAGCCCGATCGGATTGGCAATACGCAGCGCGCCGAGACGAGACTGAAGTCTTGGAGAAGCCGCCTTGGCGCCCAGCAGTTTCCAGGGCGCCCCGGTCTTGAGCGCAAGCTTGGCCAGATCATGGGCAAACTCGGGCGGACATTGGAAAAGCAAAGGACGCAACACGTGATCGTAAAACATACTGCTCTCTTTATCTCAACGGCGGAAAGATTGAATACGGTATGGAACACAGCAAGCTTTCATCCTTGCCCGCCCGTTGTTTTCATCCCGGTTTCAAACCGAGAAAGGTGCTCCTTCAACAAATCAACGCACTCGGCAGCGGCTTCAACCGGCCAATCCAGGGTCAATACGGCGTCTCCGTGGCGCAGCTCAACGCGGATGCGCTGCCCATCCCGGTTCAGGAAGCGTCGCAGCCAGCCGTTTTTGCACAACGCGACGACGGACTCGGCGTTACTTGGCCACGGTGCGGCAGCGGCAGCAGCCTCCCCCCGTTGAGGTGTGGATGCGGCAGACGGCGCCGCAGCGGGCGCCGCAGCGGGCGCGGGGAGCGCACCGCCCGCCAGCACCTTGACGAGGTTCTGGCCAAACTCGTCCCACATGCGGTCCGCCTTGGTTTTCATCACGCTCAAACCAAACGTGCCCAGCCGCCCGAGCACATCCACCCGGACCTTCATCCTGATTTCTGTTCCGCCGTCCGGCAGCGCCGTCAGGAACAGCTCACTTTGCTGCCGCAGCGAACTGGCCACGGACGCGTCTTCACCCGTCCCTTCACAGCGCAGGTAATAAGGCTCTCGGGTTTCCACGATCACGGTGCGCAGCTTGAACTTGGCCGAGATGAATGAAATCTTGACCTGAATGACGGCCAGATACTCCGTGTCGCTCAGGACTTCGATCGACTGCATGCCCGGCACACAGCCGCCCATCACGTTGGGGTCCAGCAGTTTTTTCCATACTTCGGCAGGCGGCGCGTCGACCGCCAAGATTTTTTCAATTTCCACGTAAAGGCTCCGCGGCATCAAGCACCGACTCAATAATCTGGGTATATCCGGTACAGCGGCATAGATTTCCGTTCAGTCCCTGCTGTACCTCTTCCACCGTCGGACTCGGGTTGTCTTGCAACAAGGCGTACGAGGCCATCAACATGCCGGGCGTGCAGTACCCGCATTGCAAACCGCCGCAGTGCATGAAGCTCTCTTGCAACGGGTGCAGCGTATCGCCGTCCGCCAGCCCCTCCACGGTCATGATATTTGCACCATCAACTGCACTGCCAGCAGCAGACAAGACTTGACCAGCTCTCCATCCAGCATGATGGAACACGCGCCGCACACGCCTGTCTCACAGCCGCGCTTGGTCCCCGTCAGATGCAGGTCATGACGCAGAAAATCGCTCAACATCCGACGGGCGGGCACGTCCGCATGCACCAGACGCCCATTCACCGTCACCGTTATGGCGTGATGACTCATTACATTTCTCCTTGATCAAGCGTCACGCCAAACAACGACGAGATCGCCCGGCGCGCCATCACCGCCGCGACCTGCCGCCGAAACGACTCGGACGCGCGCGAATCATCCAGTGCGCTCATTTCGCCCGCTGCACTGTCACTCACCACCCTTGCCAGCTCAGGAGTCATCGCGTTTCCAAGCATCAAGGCTTCCGTCTTGGGAAGGCGGGCGGGGACCGGGGTTGACGCCCCCACCACCAGACTGGCTGCACGACAAATGCCGTCTTCATTGCGGACCGACAGGGCCAGGTTGCACAACGGGCGGTGTTCCGCCGCCGTCCGCAAATGTCGCAAGTACAGCCCAGCCTGCCCGTCAACGGGCGGCGGTACAGTGATGGCGGTCAACACCTCGTCCGGCTCCAGCGCCGTGGCGTAATAATCCAGCAGGAAGTCAGGCAGGCCGAGCACCCGCTCGCCGCGCTGACTGGTCAGCACGACGGAAGCGCCCAAAGCCAGCAAGCAACTGGACGGATCCGTTTGCGGATCCGCATAGCAGAGGTTTCCGCCTAGCGTGCCTTGATTACGCACCTGCGGATTGGCCACCTGCCGGGCCATGGCGGCAAGCATCGGGTAATGCTGTTGAACCAGCGGCGATTTCGCCACGTCGATATGGCGGCTCAGGGCACCGATACGCAAACCCGTACCGGGATCGAAGTGAATCCCCTTCATGGCGTCGATCCGGGCGATTGAAACCAGATAGTCCGCCGCCAGCATCCGCTGCCTCAGTACCAACATCAGCGCTGTCCCGCCCGCCATCAGTCGGCACCGATCGCCGTAATAGTCCAGAATCTGGCTGGCTTCTTTCACCGTGTGCGCTTCCAGAAAGTCGAAGTTACGCATGACTTTCCTCTTTCATTGCAGCCAGCGCCGACAGGATCTTCTCTGGCGTGATCGGCAGGTCACGAATCCGGACGCCGGTGGCATGAAACACCGCATTGGCAATGGCCCCCGCTCCCGGCTGGATGGCGGTCTCGCTCGCACCTTTGGCCCCGTATGGCCCGTTCGGGTCCAGGGTCTCCACCAGACCATTTCTGAGCATCGGTATGGCATCGATGGACGGCATCGTATAGTCCGCAAAGTCGACATTGCTGATCCGACCGTGCTCCAGTTTGACCTCTTCGTACAACGCCCACCCCATGGCCTGAACTGCCGCCCCATTGGTCTGGCCATGGACCGTGAGCGGATTGAGCGCCTTGCCGCAATCATCGCTGATGAAGCTATCCAGAATCCGCACACGGCCGGTTTCCGTATCCACCTCGACCTCGACCGCCTGCGCCGCAAACGAATAGGCCGGAGCAACGTTGCCGTACAAGTCGTCATGCATGACCGTCTTGGGGTCCCATGTCGCAGAAGCCTGGAGCACCTCACCGTCCTCGCGCCAGATACTGGCTCTTGAAAGCGTTGCCAAGTCAATATTTATGTCGGGATCTGTGCGAGAAAAAACCAGGCTGTCACGCAGTTCAAGCTGATCCTGCGCCACACCGAGCACGCGAGCGGCCTGGCCCAGCACTTTCTCTCGCAAGGCGCGACCAGCGCGTATTGCCGCGTTACCGGCAACAATCGTCACTCGCGACCCAATCGCGCCAATCGCATACGCGCTGGAGTCGGTATCGGGTTGAACCACCTGCACATGCGACAAGGGCAGATCCAGCTCGTGCGCCACAATCTGGGCAATCACTGTCGTGGCACCCTGCCCCATGTCGCATTCACCACTGAACACCTGAACCCGCCCGTCTTCATTGAGCCGCAGGTTGATGGTTGAACCGTCCCAATTGCCCATGGTCCGGTTGCCGCTGACGTGAATGGCGGCAGCAATACCCACGCCCCGCTTGAACGGACCGTCCTGCTTCCCGTTCTGGCGCTTGTCCCGCCAGCCGATGGCATCAGCACATTGATCCAGGCACTGCGGTGTCCCATTGGTCAGAATTTCCCAACCATGCAAAGACGTGCTACCCGGCGGGATGGCGTTCTTCTTATGCACTTCGACCGGGTCCAGACCCAGCATGGCCGCCATCTCGTCGATATGGCTATTCAGTGCAAACTGCGCCTGCGTGCCGCCAAAGCCGCGAAACGCGCCATGGGGCGGCGTATGCGTATACACCGCCTTGGCGTCCACCCGGACATTGCCATTCGCATGCATATTGTCCGACCGCATAGCCGATACATGCAGAATCTGATTGGACAAACCACAGTAAGCCCCGCAATCCGCCAGAATCCGCACTTCTTTGGCGATAATCATGCCGTCCGCCCTCATGCCCATCTTCATCGTGATGCGCTCCGGCACACTGGTGGGACAGGCCAGGAAGTCTTCAAGACGGCTGTTGACGAGCCGCACCGGTGCGCCGGTTTTCAAGGCCAGCAGGGCCGCCACCAAACAGGTGTCGTCCTCCAGCATTTTCTGCCCGAACGCCCCGCCAGTCATGGTTTGCACCACCCGGACCCGCGACGCGGGAAGCTCCAGGGCTGCGGCCAGTCGTCCGCGCATCAGAAAAATGGAGTGCGTGGGCGCCCAGACGGTCAAGCGCCCCTCAGCATCCATCGCCGCCACGCAGGCATTCGGCTCCATATAGCCAGGATATTGCGCATGGGTGGTATAGGTTTGCTCATGCACCAACGCGGCGCGATGGAAGCCCGCATCCACATCACCACGTTCAAACTGGATTTCATGGGCGATATTCGTCCGCCCCGGGTGCACGATGGGCCCATCTTCGGCCAGGGCCTGCTGCGGATCAAGCAGCGGCGGCAGTTCTTCATACGAAACCTGGATGAGGTCAAGCGCATCACGGGCCGTTTCTTCGTCTTCGGCCACCACCGCCGCCACTTCTTCACCAGCAAAGCGCACGCACCCCTGCGCAAGAATGGTCCGCTCTTTATGCAAAATGCCCCAACGGGTTCGCGGCGCGTCCTCTCCCGTCAAAACAGCCCGGACACCGTGCAATCGGCTGGCGGCGGACACATCGATCGCCTTGATGCGGGCATGGGGATAGGGGCTGCGCAAGATTTTGGCATGCAACATACCCGGCAAAAACATATCACCGGCATAAACCGCCTTGCCAAGCACCTTGGCACGCGCATTGACTTGCGCGACCTCGTGCCCGATGGTCGAGTTGGTCATGGCTCAAACAGACTCAGGGAAACATTACTGGGGGGTGTATTGCAGGCTGGCGAGCACCTGGCGCCAGTTCTCTTTTTCTTCTTTGATCATCGCCGTCAGCGCTTGCCCGTTTCTCATGTTGACGACCCAGGCTTTGGGGCCAAAGCTATCGATGACCTCCTTGGACTTCACCGCCTGGGACAAGGCGTCGTAATACGTATCAGCCACCGCATCGGATGCGCCTGCCGGGAGGAAAACGCCATACCATTCCGCCCCGCCCGTCACCTTGAGCCCAAGCTCCTGGAAGGTCGGCACATCGGGAAGACGCTCAAAGCGCGAGGTCCCGCCAATAGCCACCACTCTCAGATTCCCGGCCATATGCCCTTCAATCGCCTCGGACAGCGGCACCACACCCGCCATGACATGTCCGCCGATGGCGTCCGACACCAGCGGCGCCGTGCCCTTGTAAGGGATGGGGTTGATGGGCAGGCCAGCCGATTGCATCACCGTCATGCCAAGAAAGTGCGGCATGCTTCCTTCGGCGGGGGAACCGAAAAAAGCCCGGCTCTGAGGGTCTTTCTTAACCCAGCTTACATACTCTTCAAACGTCTTGACCGGCGCCTTCCCACTGACGAAGAAACAGGAAACGACATCCATGTAGGCGGCAACCGGCTTGAAATCCGCCACCGGGTCATAGGCAAGCTCCTTGAAGCTCGACGGATAGATCGTGAACATGGACGCGGGAGAAATCAGAATGGCTGACCCATCGGTTGGCGCGGTCTTCAAATGCGTCAACGCGATCCGGCCGCCCGCTCCCGCCCGGTTCTCCACGACCAGCGTGCGCCCCAAGCTGTTCTGCATTTGCGAACCCAGTGTCCTGGCCACCACATCAACACTTCCTCCCGCCGGAAAACCCACCACGACCCGCGCCACCCGGGACGCGTCCTGGGCTCTGCCCAAAGCAGGATAGGCCAGGGCGGCGGCGGAGGCGGCTTTCAGGAAAAAGCGCTTCTTTTCATTCATCTCGTTCCCCTTTTTTTGTACTCAGTATGCATCCAAGGACTCTATATTGACTTAACAAAATAGCATCCATAAGCCGGGGAAACCCTTGATCAAGCAAAAAAATGGAAAAAGGCGTCGTCAGCGCCCCTGTATTGCGGCGAAGACGCGGCGCCGTGAATGGATCAGCTCGGGCGTGGCGCCGCCTCTGCTGATCCTTATCCCCTGAATCCGGACAGCATGGGCTGCGGAGCGGAAACGCTTGCGCTGTGCCAGGGTCAAACCGAGTGTCTTACAATGCGTTGATCGTCGCCTCACGCGACAGCACGCATGCTTGATCAATAAAACAGAAGGACGATGGATACATGACTGCAAACCCGGCAAAGGCTAAGCAGACTGCCAATCCGCTGCCTGCCTGCCCCTGGGCGGCCCTACCTGAGGACGGCGCCAATCTCAACGTGTACGACTTTCCCACGACCATGATGACCCTGGTGGGCGCGGTACTCCGGAAGAAACTCACCGTGCCCTACATCGAAGCCGAGGAACTCACCATTCCCGAATGGAAGATTCTTTCGGTGCTGGACCCAGGCGTCGTCATGTCCTTTGCCGAGATAGAGAGCCTGTCCAGCACCGACAAAGCTGTTGTCAGCCGCACTTTGCGCCGCCTTGAGGAACGGGGACTGGTGATGATCAAGGACCGCGGCAATATCGGCCGCAAGAAACTAACCAGCATCATCACTGGAAAAGGGACCGATCTGGTTGAACGCATTCTGGCAACGGCCAGAAAGAAACAGGCCGAACTGCTGCTGATGCTGAGCGAAGAAGAGCGTGAGGCGCTGTATCGCGCATTGCAGTTGTGGCACCAGACCTATGCAGGAGACATTACCCCGGGGCAAGCCATGGATCGCCGAAAAAACCTATAATTTGAATTGTCAAAACTGACAGATTCCAACACATCCGTCTCCCCGCACACCCGCCCATGGAAACAATGACCCAAGACAACGTCACCGTGCTGCGCACACGCCTGCAAAACCTGACCACAGCGGATGCCGCCGACCATTTGCGCACCCTCGGTATTCACCGCAGCACCTTGCGCGGCTTGAATGTGCGCACCACGGCCAGGACCATCGCCGGGCGCGCCA
>JBAYOI010000097.1:0-10000 GCA_041678365.1 Pigmentiphaga sp.
AAACTCACCCAGCGGGCAACGCAGGTCGGTGCCCGCCTCGGATTTGACCTGCATTTCCTTGGCTGCGGCAATGCGCGCCGACGCCGTGGTGACCCGTTCCTTGTCCGCTTGGGTCGGCACCATACGCATCAATACTTCAGGCGGTTCAACGGCCAGCAGGATCTTGGTGCCGGTTTGCAGGATGTCATGCTGCTCGGGCGAGAACAGCAGCGTCATCAAGTCCAGCACCAGGTCACTGGCTTTGAGCGCGGCGATGGCGGCGGGGTTGCCGCTCAGCGGGGTGGTGCCGAGGTAGGCCAGCGCGTCGCGGCTGAATGCCTTTTCGCCATTGATCGGCGGCAGGTCCAGGCGGTTGACGATGGCGCCCAGGGATTGCGCGGCAATCATCGCGCAGGACAGGGTTTGGGGGTGGGTGGACGCGCTGGTCAGGAGGGTGACGGTCTGGCCCGCCTCCAGTCGCGACAAGGACAACACCTGACGCCAGGCGTCGATGAAAGCGTGGTCGCTGATAGCCATGAGGGAGTCCTCCTTACAAAGTCATTGGGTTCAACTCATGCTTGCGGCCGCAGCGCCGCGCCGAGGAAATCGCCAAGGGCTTGATAAAACCCTTCTTCGTTGTCCCACGGGATCATGTGACCGGCATCGGGCACGCGCACGGTTTGCATGGCGCCCAGCAATTGCGACCACTCCTTGACGTCATCGTCGCTGACCACGCCGCCGCGTTCCGCCGTCATCAGCAGGACGGGCTGCGTCACGGCGGGCAGATCAGCGTGGATGTCGTCGGTGTGAAAGCCGTCGAAGCTGGCCAGGACGGCGGCTTCATCGCAGGTGTGCAGCCATTCGGCGCGCAGCCGCAGCTGCTCCTCGGTCCAGGTTGGGCAAAAGGCGCGCATGGCCTGCCAGTCCATGCCGTCACGCGCCGCCTTCATCGAATCGACATACCAGGGCAGTTGCGACGGGTAGGGACGCCGTCCCGGGCCCGAGACCGGCGGATCCACGGCAACCAGCCGCCGCATGGCCGGCATGCCAAGGCGGGCGGCGCGCACGCCGATGCGCGCGCCCATGGAGTGGCCGACGACGCTGACCTGTTTCAGGCCGAGTGCGTCAACCAGCGCGATCAGGTCCGCCGCCTGGGCGTCGAGGCTGTAGTCCATGCCGGGCGCGGCGCTGGACAGGCCGCGTCCGCGCACGTCAAGTACGTAGGTATCGAAGTGCTGGCCCAGCCGTTCGGCCACAAAGCCCCAGGTAATGGCGGGACTGGTGATGCCGGGCACCACGATCACCGGATCCTGCCCGTCCCGCTGGCCGCCGTAGCGCAAGTAATGTTGGCGGATGCCATTGGCCTGGACGTTGGCGCCATACAGAAAAGTGCTGTTCATTTCTTCACCTCCCGCGGTTAGTAAGCGCCGGACAGCAGCGCGCCCGCGCCGGGCACGATGGGCTCAAGATCAAGGGCCTTGAGCATGGCGTAGGTGGTGGCCACGGCGGCGGTGATGACCGGCTTGCCGGTCAGCGCCTCGACTTTGGCAATCACCGGCAGCGACGGCATTTGTACGCAGGCTGACAGCACGATGGCGTCCACCTGGCTGGTGTCCATTTGCGCAACGATGGCTGGCAGGTTTTCCGGATCATGGCGCGCAACGTCAAGGTTGTCCGGAATTTCCAGCGCGCGATAATCCACGACCTCGAAGCCTTCATGGCGAATGTAGTCCACCACCAGCTCGGTCAGCGGTTTCATGTACGGCGCGACCACCACGATGCGCTTGGCCCGGATGACCTTCAGCCCTTCGATCAGCGCGCCCGCGCTGGTGATGACGGGTGCGTCGGCGCCGTTGTCCGCGGTGTGTTTGGTCAGGCGGGATTCGGACTGGCGGTGATAGCCGCGGCCCATGGCCATGATCGCGACCAGGCAGGCGTAGCCCAGGACGTCAACGCGCGCATCGCTCAACTCGACGGCGCAGCGGTCGGACTCGGCATCCATGGCGGCCAGTTCTTCCTTCACCACTTTTTTCATGCGCATGCGGCTGGAGTGAAAGGTGAAGCGCTCCGGGCGGATCTGCTGGCGCGCCAGCAGCATGGCGGGAATTTCGGTCTCCATCGTCGTGTTGGAGCTGGGGACGATTTGTCCAATTCGGTAAAGCGTTTTGCTCATGGCGGTCAATCCTGGAATAAAGGGCAACGATGAAAGGAGGCGGGACTCACAGTTTCAGCAGGCGCCGCGCATTGCCTGCGCAAATCGCCTCAAGCTGATCCGCGGGCAGCGGGGCGGTATCAATGAACTGGGCCGCGGCCTCGGTGGATTCGTAGGGATAGTCCACCGAGAACAGCACGGCATCGGCGCCGATCTCGCCGACCGCGCCCACCAGCGTGGGATGGGAACACACGCCGGAGGTGGTGATCACCAGGTTGCTGCCGATGTACTCGGACGGTTTGCGCGCCAACTCGATGCCGAAGGGATAGGCGGTGAAGCGGCTGTCCAGGCGCCAGCGCTGGAAGGGCAGGAATTCGCCCATATGCCCCAGGATCACCTTGGCGGCGGGGTGGCGGTCAAACACGCCGCCGAACAGCAGGCGCAGCGCATGGCTGGCGGTTTCAACGCCCCAGCCCCAGCTGGCGCCGGCCAGCACCGGCATACCTTCCAGCGCGGAAAGCGGGCGGAAGGGGTCGGCGGGGTGCAGGTACATTGGCACGTCGAGCGCTTCCATGCAGGCCCACAGCGGGTCGTAGTCGCGGGATTCATAATAGCGGCCGAGTGTGTGGCCGTTGACCAATGAGCCCTTGAAGCCCAATTGCGTGACGCAGCGCTCCAGCTCTTTGGCGGCTTCTTCCGGGTTGTGCATCGGCAGCATGGCAAAGCCGGAATAGCGGTCGGGACGGCGCGCCACGCGTTCCGCCAGGAAGTCGTTGTTGGCGCGCGCCTTGCTGAGCGCCAATTGGGCATCGGGTTCCGCCTGCACGCCGGGCCCCGACTGGGAAAGCACGACGTGATCGATATTCGCCCGATCCATTTCCTCCAGCCGCAAGGTGTCGAAGTCAGCGAGTCTTTGCGCCAGCTCCTGTTGCGTTGCGGGGTCAATGACGCTCAAGAAACTTTTCGAGTAGCCTTCAAAGCCGGGCATCATGAAATGCTCTTCCAGAGCGATTTTGCGATAAGTGGTCACCTTCTGTCTCCTAGACGGGATAGACGAGGTCATTGGCAATGACCGAGGATTCGTACACGACTTGCCGTTCCTTCAGCAGCAGTTCTTGTTCGCCCTTGTGCTCGAAGCGGTCGTAGTAGGTCCCCGCGAGATGGACGGTGCTGGGGCCTTCCACCAGCGTCTGCAGCAGCAGGAAATTGCAGCTGGCGATGATTTCTTCATTGCGCGCATCAATGATCCGGGTGTTGGACAGGATGTGAAGCATGGTGCGCGGCGCAAACATCTGGGTGCGGGCGATGGCCACCGCGCGGTCATGCAGCATGGCTTTGTTGTCGGCGTAAACCAGGCCGACGGGCATGTTCAGGTGCGCATTCTCACGGGCCGTGATGCGGTAGATGCAGTCGTCGGTGAAGTAGGTCGGCCAGTTCTCGATGTCGCCGCTGTCCAGGGTGGCGCAATACTCGATGTTGAACTGCTCGACCAGCGGCCGCAAGGCCATGGCCTGCCGCGGGGAAATGCGCAGCGCTTCGTGGCTGGCTAGATTGAGTTGACTCATGAGGCTTCCTTGAGAATGGGGGATTACAGATCCATGACTTGGCGGTAGTACTGGTACATGCCGCGAATCGCCGCTTCTGAAATCAAGGTGTTCGACGTCCCGGTGTTGCCCGCATCGAGCTTGACGACGTTCAGCTCGCTGGTGCTGCGCCGTACGCCTTCCTGGACGAACTTCATCGCTTCGTTGTCTTCCAGGCCCAGGAAGCCGGCCGGGCCCATCAGGTTGCCCTGGCGCAAGCGGTGACGCGTCATCTCCGGGGTATCGTCCTCATAGCCGAACATGGTCCAGACCATCAGCATGCTGTTCGGGCCGTTGGGCACGATCTGGCGAACGCCCAGGGTGTTCAATTCGCGTTGAATGATCAGGTTGGGCCAGATGGTCTGCATCGTGACGGACCAGGGCGAGTCGAATTCCTTCACGAACTCCAGGAAGCTGTCATCGTGCAAGCGCATGCCGTCATGGAAGGAGCGCATTTCCTTTTTGGTGTCGGCGCCAATCTCGGCGTATTTGTCTTCTTTCTTGGCGGAGGCCATGGTGCCGTGCCGGTAGTGGACCGGATCGGCAATCATCGCCGAATCATTGCCGGCCACCAGCAGGCCGAACACCACCAGGAAGGAGTGCAGCAGCGTGGCGTGGTAGGGATCCTTCAGGTTCTCGTGGTACATCTTCCAGTTGCACGGCATCTCGTTCTTGTAATAGCCGAGGATTTTCAAGGGCTTGCCGGGGAACACCACGTCGAAGTCCTTCAGGATTTCCGGCGTCAGGTAGGTTTCAAGCGGTTCGACGTCCGCCGAGAATGACGCAAATACCACGCCGTTGCGCGTGGTGACGTGCAGCTTCAGCAAGCCATGCTCGTCATTGCGGAAATCCTTGGGCATGCCGCCTTGTTTGGCCACGCCGCGCTTGAACGGAATCCCTTGCAGATTGCCTTTCAGGTCATAGGACCACTGGTGATAGGGACAGACGAACTCGTTGGTATTGCCCTGGGCGGTGCGCAGGAATTCAGCGCCCCGGTGCGCGCAACGGTTCTCGAAGACATGGATGGAGCCGTCTTCGGCGCGCGAGACAATGACCGGGATCGGCCCGACGTAAGAACGTTTGTAGTCGCCCGGGTTCGGTATTTCCGCTTCCAGCGCGACGAAGTTCCACGTGTTTCCTTTGAAGATCCGCTCGATTTCCCGGTCATGAACGGACTGGCTGGTGTAGACCCAATCGGGAATGACGTGTTCGCCATTCTCCGGCCAGTGATGGGCGTCGATCGGGAGATCCTTGGCGCCTGCGGTGTAGTCGAGCACTTCCTGGTTTTTGTACATGGTCGGTTTCCTCGTTAAGCGTTCACCGGGCCTGCGGCCAGACGCGCCAGTTGCTTGGCGGGGATGCTGGTATCGGCCAGCACGTCGGCCGGGCAGGCAAGGGGTTGTCCAATCAATGCGCGGAAAGGGCGAAGTTCGCCGCCTGCGTTGATGGCGATGAGATGGGCCAGTTCACCGTTGCGCAGGCCAAAGACCAGCGCCTTGGCGGGCGTCTGGCCTTCGGGCAGTTCACCGCGCACGACATACTGAAGATCGTTGGCGTTTTGCCCCATGATCTGCACGTTGCAGTCGAACAAGTCGGTCCAGAACCAGGGCTCCGCCAACGGTGCCACTGGCAGGCCGAGCATGGCCTGGGCGGCGCAGCGTCCTTGTTCGTTGGCGTTTTGCCAGGATTCCAGGCGTTGTTGATGGCCGGAGCGCGGGTCGGGTCGGCTGCTGCAATCCCCGGCGGCATAGAGGCCCTCCAGGGAGGTCTTGCCATGCGCATCCACCAGGATTCCGCCATTGACGGGGTCAAGGGCCAGCCCGGTCTGCGCGGCCAGTGCGGTTTGCGGCGTCTGGCCGATGGCCACCAGCACCTGTGGAGCGGACAGGGTCTCCGCATGCTGGAGCTTGACGGTAACGCCGCTGGCTGTTGAGGTGACCTGCTCGATCACGGCATTCAGGCGCAGGTCGACGCCATAGGCGCGCGCGCGCGCCGCGAGCCAGTCGGACAGACGGGCGGGCAGGGCGCGTTTGAGCAGCGCGTTCGCGTTTTCCAGCAAGGTCACGCGGCGGCCGAGCGCCCGCGCGGTGGATGCCACTTCCAGGCCCAGGAAGCCGCCGCCAATGATGAGGAGGTGGTCAGTGTCGGCCAGCGCCGCGCGCAGGCGCTGCGCGTCATCCAGGGTGCGCAGGTAGTGGACGCCCGGTGCGCCAAGCGGCAGCCCGGGCAGGCTGCGGACGTTCCCGCCGGTGGCGATCAGGCAGGCGTGGTAGGGCTGTTGGCTGCCATCGTCGAGCAGCAGCCGCCGGGCGTTGGCATCAATGGCGCTGACCCGGCATTGCGTGCGCACGGTAATGCCCAGGGTGCGTGCCAGCTCGTCGTTGAGCAGGAAGGCGGGCTTGGGGTCCGGCTGGTTCAGCGCGTCCTTGGACAGCGGCGGGCGCTCATAGGGCCAGTGCAGCTCTTCGCCCAGCATCATCAGCGCACCGGTATAACCGGCGTCGCGCAAGGCCCGCGCGGCGCTGGCGCCGGCCTGGCCGGCACCGATGATGACGATGGGCGCGCCATCAGTCGAGGCAGACGTAGATGTCATCATTTTCCACCTTGGTCGGATAAACGCGGATCGCTTCGGTTGCGGGGGCGCACTTGGCTTCGCCGGTGCGCAGATCGAATTGGGCTTGGTGCAGCGGACATTCCACGCAGCCGTCCTCGACATAGCCATCGGTCAGCAGCGCGTATTGATGCGTGCAGACGTTGTCGGTGGCAAAAAACGCGCCATCATGATGGAAGAGCGCGATTTCTTTGCCGTCCAGGCTCAGCGGCAGGCCTTCGTCTTCGGCGATTGCGCCAATCTTGGCAACGGGGGTCCAGTTCATAGTAGCTCCATTTTGTCAGTATGCTGAGTATTTGGCCAGGCCTTGCGTGCAAGGCGGGGCGGCTTAGTGTCGTGAGAACAGCCCTTTGAATTGCGACCACATGGCTTTCAATCCGATGCTCAACATATTCAGTTCCTTGGGTTTGGCCGCCTTGCCGGGTTTTTTGCCGCCGGGCCGCCCCCAAGGCAAAAAGCGTCCCCCTGGGGGGCAGCTAGCCGAAGGCGCAGCGTGGGGGCTTTTTTTGCGAGCGTCATGCAAGGCTTGTTGCGAGGCAGCCAGCACGGCTTGCGCCTGGGCCAGGATTGCCTGAGATTGCAACAGCAGGGCCTGGACTTCGGGCGCGCTGACCGGCGCGCCCGCGCCAAGCGGGACGCCGGGTGCACCTGCCGCGGGCGGGTTTGCCTGGCCGGGAGCGGAGACGGCGCCGACAGCGGGCGGGAGGGCGGGCGCGACGGGCTCATCGTCTTGCAGCGACGCGGCCAGGTTTTCTTCGAACTGCTTCAGGATGTGCCCGGCCACCTCCGCAATCATGCCGCTGCCGCGGCCGTATTGCGCCACCGCGCCCGAGAGCTGGAGTTGGGTGGTGACCGTGACGTCGGTGCCGCCTCCGGCGGCGGGCGTCAGCGCGAAGTTGAATTCCGATTGCGCGGCGCCGCGTCCCTTGGGATCAAGTCCCGAGCCTTTCAGCCATGCAATATGCTGTTCTTCGTCGGTGCGCACGAGTTCGGCCTGTCCGTCAAAGGACAGCTTGATCGGGCCCAGCTTGACGGAAACCGCGCCGAGATATTGATGCTCGCCGCGCACTTCCTTCAGCGTGGCGCCGGGCAGGCAGGGCAGGATGCGGGGGATGTCGAGCATCAGGGCCCAGGTCTCTTCCAGGGGTAGCGGGACATGAAACTGATTGGTGAATTCCATAATCGGTGTCTCTAGGTGCTTAGGACTGTGTAAGGGGAACGGCGGCGTTGTCGATCAGTTCGAGCAGACGGACGGGCGTCAACGGAAACTCGGCAATGCGGACGGCATGTTCGGCCAGCGCATGTTCGACGGCGCCGATCACGGCGGCGGCCACGGCAATCGTCGCGCACTCGCCGATGCCTTTGACCCCCAGCGGGTTCAGCGGGCTGGGCGAGGGCTGGAACACCACTTCGACAGGCGGTATTTCGGGTGCGGTGGGCAGCAGGTATTCGGCAAACGTCGTGGTCAGCGGCTGGGCGTTGGCGTCATAACCCATCCATTCGAACAGCGCGTTGCCAATGCCATGGACCACGCCGCCATGCACCTGGCCGTGGGCGATTTGCGGGTTGATCAGGTTGCCGCTGTCCTGAACGGCCACGTAGCGGACCAGTTGCACCGCGCCGGTCAGCGGATCCACCTCGACTTCGCAGGCGTGCGAGGAGCCCGCGTAGGTCTGGGCATCGCATTGGAAGTGCACGGTTTCGTCCAGTCCCGGTTCGCCGGGGATTGGCATGGAATAGCCCGGTACGCCCTTCATCAGCATGGCCAGCCGTCCGAGGGAAACACGGTGCGAGAAATCGAGCGTGTGCACTTCGCCGTTGGACAGGGTCAGTTCGGTTTCCTCGATCTTCAGCACGGCAGCGGCGGCTTTCAAGGCCTTGGCGCGCACCTTGGCGGCGGCCTCGGCCACGGCGGAGCCAGCCATCATGGCCTGTCGGCTGGCGAATCCGCCCATGCCGTAGCCGATGCGGCCGGTGTCGCCGGCGCTGACCTCGATGGCGACCGGCTCCACCCCGAGGTGAGCCGCGCAGAGCTGGGCCAGCGTGGTCTTGATGCCCTGGCCCATGGCCAGCGCGCCGGTGTGGATGACGATGCGTCCCGACGGGTGGATCTTGACCCGGGCGGTCTCATACGGACCGCGGCCGGTGGGCTTGACGCTGTTGGCCAGGCCGATGCCGCGCAGTAGGCCGCGTTCGGCGGAAGCCTGGCGGCGGGTCTCGAAACCGTCGAAATCAATAGTGCTGGCGGCGGTCGCCTGCAAGGCGGGAAAGTCGCCGCTGTCGATGACCAGCGGGACGCCCGCTCGCGATTTCAGCGGTTTCGTATAGGGGATTTTTGACGGCGGTATCAAGTTGCGTCGGCGGCACTCCAGCCGGTCCAGGCCAGCGGCCAGCGCCAGCTTGTCCATCATTCTTTCCATCACGAAAGCGGCTTGCGGATAGCCTGCGCCGCGAATGGTGGCAACCGTGACCTTGTTGGTATAGGCGACCTGGGCGCGCAGGCTGAAGGCCGGGACGATGTAGGGGCCGGTCATTGATGACGCGGCGTTGTACGGCACATTGGTGCCCTGCGGAATGTAGGCGCCGTGGTCGTGGATGAAATTGCCGCGGATGCCGAGCAGGCGGCCGTCCCGGGTAGCGGCAATCGAGACGTACCAGTATTGATCGCGCTCCTGGATCGTGGTCAGGAAGTTCTCGCGCCGGTCCTCCACCCATTTGACCGGACGGCCCAGCATCCGGGCAACGGCGGGGATGACGATTTCTTCCTGGTAGATCATGAACTTGGCGCCAAAGCCGCCGCCCACGTCCGGCGTGATGACGCGCAGATCGTCCTCGGGATGGTCGAGCATGTGGGCGATGGTGTAGTGCAGCTCATGCGCCATTTGCGTGGAGGACCAGACCGTCAGGGTGCCGGTGGCGCTATCGAGGCTGGCCAGCACGCCGCGTCCCTCCATCGGGTGGCCGCAGCCGCGATGGGTCCAGAAGTCCTCGTGCAGAACCAGGTCCGCTTGTTCGAAGGCGGCGTCGGCGTCGCCATAGCTGAGCGTGTAATCCTGGAGCACGTTGCTGCTCAGCCCGAGCCGGACCGGCGGCGCGTCGGCGTTGACGGCATCGCGGCAGTCGGACACGGCGGGCAGCGTGTCGAATTCAGTCTGGACGGCAGCCGCCGCGTCTTCCGCCTGATGGCGGCTGGCGGCAATCACCACGGCATAGGCTTCACCGGCGAAGACCACTTCATCGGCTGCCAGCACGAACGGCGCGGCGTCTTCCGGCAAGCCCGACAGCGGAAAGCCGACCGGGATCCGCCAGGACGTGAGTTGACCGTACAAGTCAGCCTGTGTGAAGACGGCTACCACGCCGGGCAGGGCGCGGGCGGCGTTGGCATCCACCGACAGAATGCGGGCGTGGGCATGCGGGCTGCGCACGAAGCAGGCATGCAGCGTGTCAGGCAGTTGCACGTCGTCAAGAAAACAGGCGGTGCCGCGCAGCAGGTTCTGGTCTTCCAGACGGCCCGGGCTCATGCCCATGCCGGGGCTGACGACAAGGGCCGGATCAACATGCATGCCGGTCTCCTTCGCGCATCAGTTGGGCTGCCCGCAGCGCCGCGGCAACAATATTCTGGTAGCCGGTGCAGCGGCACAAATGGCCGGACAGGACGTCGCGGATCATGGCTTC
>JBAYOI010000098.1:0-9849 GCA_041678365.1 Pigmentiphaga sp.
CCGGAACCGGCAATATCATGGCGGAACGGCGTGGCGGCCAGCAGCTCGACGCCCAGATTGCGGTTCACCATATAGGCAGCGGATAGGCTGGGTCGAACCGCGCTGTCCACATCCAGATTCAGGCCAGCGGCGGTGCCATTGCTGGACTTGGGTTTGACCTGAGTCACGCCCGCGCGTATCAACCAGTCCCCCGCCTCGTGGGCGGCGGCAGGCAGAGCGGCGGTGCACAATGCAACGGCCAAGCTGAACGATAAGGCGCTGGTAGTCATGCGGCCCATGAAAGGACTCCTTTATTGATTGGGATAAGCAATGACAAGCCTGCAATAGGCTGGCTTGCCGAGAACGGGGCCGCGCTATGCGCGGCTTCCAGATCAGCTTGCCAAAGGGCTTCATGAACGCATTTGCCTTAGATCAAACAATCCCATACAACCTTTATGGGAATAGGGTTTTATTGCGCTGGATCAAGTTTGTCCAATACGCAAACTGCTGCTCCCAGATCAGAGCGCCGGAGAGGCCCCGACCTGGAAACAGCCGTTTGCGGTGGCACAGCCCTTGCCAAAACCGTGCGCTTCCCCTAGTTTTAACGAAGTTCGCTCGTCCGCTTTTTTCTCAAGGAAAACTATGAAAGTCGCCTTCATTACCGGCGCCTCGGCCGGCTTTGGCCGCGCCGCCGTGGCCCGCCTGATTGACGAGGGCTGGCATGTCGCCGGGGCCGCCCGGCGCGCCGTCAAGCTTGACGCGCTGAGCCAGCAGTTTGGTGAGCACTTCCTGGCACTTCCCCTGGACGTCAGTGACCGGCGCGCGGTGCAGCACGGCGTCAACACCGTGCTGGAGCATTGGGGGCAAATTGATCTGTTGGTCAACAATGCGGGGCTGGCCTTGGGCCTGGATCCGGCGCAGCAGGCTTCGCTTGACCACTGGGACACCATGATTGCCACCAACGTCAACGGCGTGGCCTACCTGGCGCATGCGGTGCTGCCGCACATGATCAAACGCAACCAGGGCCAGATCATCAATATCGGCTCCACGGCGGGCGCCTATCCTTATAAAGGCGGCAATGTGTATGGCGGCACCAAGGCTTTTGTGCAGATGTTCAGCCAGAATTTGCGCGCCGATCTGACCGGCACCCGTGTGCGGGTCACGCATATTGCACCCGGTCTGTGCTCGGATACGGAGTTTTCCTCGGTCCGCTTCGAAGGAGACCAGACACGGGCCGCTTCCGTCTATGAAGGCGTGGAAGCCATCAAGCCGGAAGACATTGCCAATACGATTGCCTGGGTTGCGTCGCAGCCCGAGCATGTCAACATCAACACCATAGAGATCATGCCGGTAGCGCAAAGCTTCTCGGCACTAAGCGTGACACGCGGTATTTGAACGACGTTTGCCAGTAAAAGGGAAAACCATGCACAAGATTGCAGTGATGGCCGGTGACGGCATTGGCCAGGAAGTCATGCCTGAGGGGCTGCGCGTGGTGCGCGCCGCCGCCGAGCGCCACGGTATTGCCTTGCAGTTTGAACACTTTGATTGGGCCCGGCACGAATACTATACGCAGCACGGCCGCATGATGGGTGAGGATTGGTTTGACACGCTGCGCGGCTTCGAGGCCATTTATTTCGGCGCGGTGGGCTGGCCGGACGTGGTGCCCGACCATATTTCCTTGTGGGAATCCTTGATTGCCATGCGGCGCGGCTTTGACGAATACGTGAACCTGCGGCCGGTGCGTCTGCTCAAGGGCGTGCCGTGCCCGCTGAAAGGCCGCGAACCGGGCGATATTGATTTCTATATTGTGCGGGAGAACTCGGAGGGTGAGTATTCGGCCGCGGGCGGTATTCTGTTCGAAGGCACGGAGCGTGAGGTCGCCATCCAGGAAGCGGTGTTTTCACGGCATGGCGTGGACCGCATTCTGAAGTACGCGTTCGAGCTGGCGCAATCCCGGCCAAAAAAACACGTGACTTCAGCCACCAAGTCCAATGGCATTTCAATCAGTATGCCCTATTGGGACCGCCGCGCCGAGCTGATGGCCGAAGCTTACCCCGGCGTGCGCTTTGACAAATATCACATTGATATCTTGACGGCTCAATTCGTGATGAATCCGGACCGCTTCGACGTGGTGGTCGCCTCTAATCTTTTCGGCGACATTCTCTCCGATCTGGGACCAGCCTGCACCGGCACCATCGGCATCACGCCGTCCGCCAACCTGAATCCGGAGCGGGTGTTTCCGTCCATGTTCGAACCCGTGCATGGCTCGGCGCCGGATATTTTCGGCAAGAATATTGCCAACCCGATAGCCATGATCTGGTCCGGCGCACTGATGCTGGATTTCCTCGGGCAAGGCAAAGCGAACTACCGCGCCGCGCATGACAGCATTGTCAGCGCGATTGAACAGGTACTGGAAACGGGCAAGGTACTGACGCCGGATCTGGGCGGCAACGCAAGCACGCAGGCCTTGGGCGCGGCCATTGAGGCGGCGTTGGCGTAAGCGGCTGGGGTGCATCAGCCGTATTTTTCCGAATGGCTGAAACCCGCCCAGTTGGCGCCGCAATGGGAACGGCAGGATTTATGGTTCACGCATCCCTCCCTGGAGACACCGCGTGCACCAACATGATGAGAGTTACCGCCTGCTGTTCAGCAACCCGACCCTGGTCCGGAGCTTATTCGAGGGCATTCTGGATACGCCCTGGCTTGGAGAGCTGGACTGGAGCCGCCTTGAGCCGTTCCCCACGAATTACATCAGCGACGCCTTGAAGCAACGCCAGGGTGATCTGGTTTGGCGCCTGCCACGGCGCGATGGCCGTGACCTATTTTTGCTGCTGATGATCGAGCATCAATCAAGCAACGACAGACACATGTCCTTGCGTATGATGACTTACCTGGGCCTGCTGTATGAAAGCTTGCTGGCGCACAAACTAATCAAGCTGGAACAAAACCTGCCCGCCGTGCTGCCACTGGTGATCTACAGTGGCGCGTCCCGCTGGAGCGCCGCCTTGAATGTATTTGACCTGATTGATCCCGTGTCCCCCGGCTTGCGGCGCTATCAACCGCAACACCGCTACTTATTGGTTGACGAAGGCGCGCTGCTTGAAAGCCGCCAGTTGCCCGAAGACAACCTCACTGCACTCCTGTTCCGGCTTGAGCACAATCGTGGCCTTGAAGATGTCCAAGCCCTGATTCAAAGGGTGTATAACTATACGCAAGAAGACTTGACGCTGCGCCGCGCCTTCGCCAGTTGGACCCGCTATGTACTATTGCCGCGCGCACTCCCCAAGGTGGACCTGCCGCCAACCCACAACTTACTGGAGATCAAGACCATGCTGACTGATCACTCAAGATCCTGGACCCATCAGTGGAAAATGGAGGGTCTGGCTGAGGGACGAAAAGAAGGGCGCGTTGAGGGCCAAGTCGAGCTTTTACACAAGCAACTCGCTCGCAAATTCAGTCCCTTGCCCCCAAACGTTGAGCAACGCCTGCACGCCGCCACCAGCGAAACACTGGAAGCGTGGTCGCTGAACCTGCTGGACGCCACCACGCTGGACGAGGTGTTTAGGACAGCGCCGCCGCTGTCGGACGTTGGCAGCGAACACCAATAAAAAAAGCAGGCAAAGGCGCAGCAGCCAGGCGCCTCTTCGTTCAACCCTGCATCCGGCGCTGCAGCTTCACCCCCACCACGACGGCCAGCAGCATCGACACGCCAAACACCCAGCCGGATAAGGCGCCTGCCGATATGCCGGACAGCAAAGTACCAATGCTGCACCCCAGGCCCACCATCGCGCCCCAACCCAGCAATACCCCTCCGGTCAGGCCACGCGCGGCATCTCTCCAGCTCGGCCACGACCACTTGAACTGGCCGCTGCCCAGGCCGCCCACCAACGCGCCAATCACCAAACCATATAGAATCAGTGCATGGGGATTCAGCCAGGCGTCTTGTGGAATGGTAGCGCAGCCCGCCAGCACATCCAGCCCGAGCAAACGGGTCGGCACCACGCCGAGGGCCTCTCCACCCTCACGCGCCACATGCCCCAGCGAAGCCGTCACCCCCAGCGGCCGCATCCGAATGACCACCAGAAAACAGATCAGCCCCACGCCCAGGCCGCCAACCCAGGCAGGCCAGCGCTCTTGCCAGAGCGCGCGCCACCAGGCTTTGAGTGTGGCGGGAGACGAAGTGGACAGTAATTCATCGACTTTTTTCCGGCGGCTCCAGACCCATGCCGCCAGCAGCGCCAACACGCCAAACTGCGCAAGAATAGCCCCACCATAACCCAGATGGGCGGGCAGCCAGACCACCGGCGCATCCACAATCGCTTCTGTATAAAGACGGTTCCACGAGGCATAGCCCGCCATGAATCCGATGGCCGTGCCAATCAGGGCGAACGGCGAAGCCCTTGACCCTTCTGCCAGCCGATACCAGTGCGCGCTGATGCACGATCCCGAAATCACCATGCCCGCGCCAAAGGCCAAACCCGCCAAGACCAACACCCAGCTGACCGGGCCGATGAAGATATCCGGCGGCAAGTAGGCGGGTGTGGGCTGCTGCACCCAACTGCCAAGCACAACGGTGTAGCCCGCAATACCCACAGCCAGCGCAAGCAAAATGGCCAGCACGCCGCGATGCTCACGATGCAGCACCCAATCCCGGGTATGGCAATAGAAGCAGAAGCGGCTGCGCTGCATCAGCAGCCCGAAAGCCAGCCCCACCACCCAGGCAAAGCTCAAGGTGCTGCCGTCTTCAAGACCGGACAGGGCGAAGCTGCTGGCAAGGGCCAGCATGGCCAACAGCACGGCAAAGGAATGAGAGAGCGTCATCGCGGAAAAGCCCGCAAACGCGGGCCCGAAAAAACAGGGGAAACACCCCGGCTTTTCAGCCGGGGCTTGCGCTCAGGTGCGTGGCGGGCACCCGGATCAGGTTGCACCAAACACCGTGCCAGCCGGGTTGTTGACGGGCACGCCAACCGCATTGCCGTACTCGGTCCATGAGCCGTCATAGTTGCGGACTTCATAACCCAGGATTTTGCTCAGCGCGAACCAGGTATGGCTGGAACGCTCGCCAATACGGCAGTAAGTGATGACTGGCCTTGAACCATCAACACCAACCGCGGCATATACTTTCTTCAGGTCTTCCGCGGACTTGAAAGTACCATCCGGATTGACGGCCTCACCCCAGGGCACATTCACTGCCGTGGGAATATGACCCGCACGGATGCTCAACTCTGGCACGCCCGCAGGCGCAAAAATCTTGCCGGAGAACTCGTCGGCCGAGCGGATGTCAACCAACTGCGCTTGGCTCTTTCCTTGCGCCACGGCAACAGCATCGCTGAGGCTGGCCCGCAAATTGGTGTTGACCTTGGTGACTTGGTAGTTGGAAACGGCGTAGTTCGGTTGCCGGTTATCCAACGGGCGCTTTTCCGCTTCCCATTTCTTGCGTCCACCGTCCAGCAGCTTCACGTCCTGCACGCCGTAGACATCAAACACCCAGCCAGCCCAGGCGGCAAACCAGTTATTGTTATCACCGTAGAGGACGACCGTGGTGTTGTCTGCAACCCCTGCTTGGGACAGCAATTTCTCAAAATTTTCTTTGCTGACAATATCACGTCGGACGGTGTCGTTCAGGTCTTTGTGCCAGGAGAAATTGAGCGCGCCCGGGATATGGCTGCGCTCATACTGGCCGGGGTTCACACTCACCTCAATGACGCGGACATTCTTGTTGTTGAGGTTTTTCGCCAGCCACTCGGTGCTGACCAGCGGACCGGACGGAACAGCCGGGTCGGCATGTGCCACGCTCAACGCGGCTCCACCCATCAACAGCACTGCCACCGAGGAGCCATAGCGCAATAGTTGGGCCTTCTTTTTTAATTGATCGATCATAAAAACTCCGTAGCAGAATAATCGTGAACAGGTGTTACCAGGCTTTACTCTAAGAGCCTGACGATTAATCAACAACGAAGATTCCCCCATATTCATATATCCCTAATGAATGAAGGATGAAATCAATACGCTTTCCGGAAATACCCCCGCTCCGGGCGCGCCTATAGCGCCACGCCCATGATCAGAGGGAGCGTCAGCAAAGTGAGCACCGTGCTCGACACCACCATCAGCGCCGCTTTTTGCGGATAGACACCCAACAAGCTGGAAATCACCACCACGTTGCCTGCCATCGGCGTTGCCAGCATGATGGTGATGACGGACTTCTCCAGCACGGAGAAAGCACCGAAGGTGAACAGCAGCGTCAAGGAAACGGCCGGGAAAAACACGTGTTTCCACAGCAAAGCCAGGCCAAGAAACTTGCCATCCAGTTCAAGCCGGTCAAATCGCGCCAAGGTCAGACCGATCACCATCATGCCCATCACGCTGAAAGCGCCTTTGAACCCTTGCAGGCCCGACATCACAACCGCGTTGATCGGCACATCGAGTTCACGCACCAGCAAACCAATCCAGGTAGCGTGCAGCATCGGCAGCGTGGCGATTTTTTTCAAGCTGGTACGCCAGCTGTATTGCGCCCGCGCCGTCAGATAGAAACCCACCGAATATTCATACAGGTTTGCGCCCAGAATAATGAAAACGGCAATGCCGACCGCCTCGGCGGGCAGCAGCCCCATGACCAGCGGCAGCGCAAAATAGCCGGTATTGCAGGTTCCGCAGGCAAAGGAAAACAAATTGAGCCGGGCGTCCTGCCAGAACCGCCGCGCAAACCGCCAGGCCAGCAGCGCCGACAAACTGGACAAACCCCACATGCCCGCGCTATAGCCCAAATAGGCCAGTCCAGCGGTGGACTCCTGGATCACGACGAAGATCACGACCGGCGAAATGACATAGACCAGCAGCACGGCCAAGCCCGCCGGATCGATCTTCAAGCGCTTGCCCGCGCTCCACCCCAACAGCGTAATGCCGATCAGAAAACCCACGCGAATCGCGACATCACCCAACATACCCGCCTCATGGCCAAATTTTCACAATCGAGCAGTGTAAGCTCCCTTTTATTCTCTCCACGCAAAGAGATCCCGAATGGTCATCCGTTACTCGAAAGTCCTGCTGGTGGGCGCCATCGCCTTGTTCGCCACCTTGGCCGCCTTCGGCAACATCACCGATTACGGCAGCAACTTCCCCTTCGTTCACCATGTGCTGCGCATGGACACGATTTTCCCCGACGCCACGATCACCTACCGCGCCATTGATTCGATTTTTCTGCACCATGCGGCTTATATCGTCATCATCGCGCTTGAAACCGTGACGGCAATCCTTTGCTGGTGGGGCGCATGGCGCCTGTTCCGGCACCGGCATGGACCGGCTTCCATCTTCAACCGCCAGAAGTCCATGGCCGTGACGGGTCTGACGCTGGGTTTTCTGGTGTGGCAGGTGGGCTTCATGTCGATCGGCGGCGAGTGGTTCGGTATGTGGATGTCACCAGAATGGAACGGCGTGCCCAGCGCATTCCGCTTCTTCATGACAATAGGCGTGGTGCTGATTTATCTGGTCCAGAAAGATGACGAGATAAAGGGTGGAAGGCCCCCAGGCTAGGAGGGCGCTTTTTGTCTTGGGAGCGGCCCGGCGACAAAAAAGCCGCTGCGCAATGCGAGCAGCGGCTTTCCAGGCACCTTTGGGCAGCGCGGGTTCAGAACGGAATATCGTCGTCCATGTCCGCGAAGTTCGGGGCCATGCTGGACTGCTGGCGCGCAGGCGCGGCAGGCGCCTGCTGCTGTTGTTGCGGCGCCGGACGGCTGGGGCGCGAGGCTGGGGCATCGCCACCGTAGCCGCCGCCCTCGGACATGCCGCCGCCTTCACGGCCGCCCAGCATTTGCATTTGATCCGCCACGATTTCCGTCGTGTAGCGCTCCTGGCCGTCCTGGCCTTGCCATTTGCGGGTCTTCAGGCGGCCTTCCACGTACACCGAGCGGCCTTTTTTCAGGTATTCACCGGCAATTTCCGCCAGGCGGTTGTAGAACACCACACGGTGCCATTCCGTTTCTTCACGGCGCTCTCCGGTATTCCGGTCTTTCCAGTTGGAGGTGGTGGCGATGGACACGTTGCAGATGGCCGCGCCATCCGGGCTGTAGCGAACCTCCGGGTCACGCCCCAGATTACCCACCAAAATGACTTTGTTCACGGAAGCCATTGCATTTCTCCTTGCGTTTCGGCTTAAAGAGTCGGGGCCTTCCCCGGACTTCGGGAGCCGCTGACAGCAACGACTCGATAGCCTTGGATTATGACTCAAAATCCTGTCCGGCCACGCGGGCAGGACAGGAAAGACAGATAGAAAAACTGCTTATTCAGCGCGTGGGCGGGCACGCACCGGAAGCGGGCTCATGCGCCAGGCCACCAGCAGCCAAAGCACGGCCAGCGCCGCGCAGACCCAGAACATGCCGCCCTTGCCCCACTGGACGATCAACCAGCCGCCCACCGCCCCGCCGAGGAACAGCCCGATGGCCTGGCAGGTATTGAACACGCCGAGTGCCGCGCCTTTCAGTTGAGGCGGCGCCACGCGCGACACCATCGAAGGCTGCAAAGCCTCCAGTGTATTAAATGCGGTGAAGAAGAGCAGCAGGCTAAGCACCAGCGCCACAAAATGATGCTGCGTCCAGACCAGCGCCGCGCAAACCAGCACCAATGCGGCCACCGCCGCCAGCAGCGCGGGGCGGTGCGCCCGGAAACGCTCGGTGACGCCGATGATCGGCAGCATGAAGACGAAAGAAATCGTGACAACGGGTAAATAGACCTTCCACAAGCCCGCCGCATCCAGCCCGCCGGTTTCCACCAGCGCCGCCGGGATCGCAACGAACAGCGCTATCTGCACCAGATGCAGCACCAGGATGCCCAGGTTCAGGCGGAACAGGTCCGGATTGCGCAGGACGTCGGCGAACGAGGCCTGGTCCGGGCTGGCTGGCGTGGGCGGCGCGGCAGGGATGACAAAACTAGCCACCAGCAGCGCCGCCACGCCCAGCACGGTAATCGTGCCGAACAAGCCGCGCAGGCCGCCCCATCCCACCAGCAACGGCGCCAGCACCAATGACACGGCAAACGTCAGTCCGATGGAAGCGCCGATCAGCGCCATGGCCTTGGTACGGACCTCTTCGCGCGTGGAGTCGGCCAGCCAGGCGGTGATCGCGGCGGAAATGGCGCCCGAGCCCTGGATGGCGCGGCCCAGCGTGATCCAGAACAGATCGTCGGCCACGGTGCAGATCACGCTGCCCAGCACGAACAGCAGCATGCCCGCCACCACGACCGGACGGCGACCCCACCGGTCCGACGCCATACCGAAAGGAATCTGCATGACGGCCTGGGTAAAGCCGTACATGCCCAGCGCCAGCCCGATTTTTGCGGGATCGGTGCCGCCCGGCAGTCCCTGGGCGGCGACGGCAAAAACGGGAAGGACCAGAAACAGGCCCAGCATTCTCAGGATGTAGAGACCCGCCAGCGAAACACTGCTGCGGCGCTCCTGAGCGGTCATGCGGAAAGCGGAAGGAGAGTTCATCGACGAAGGGAAAGAAAAGCCGCACGAGCGCGGCGATAGCCGTTTTTAGGTCCAGCGCGCTATAGTACCAAGTTGCCTTGTCGGCCGGTAAGTACAGGATTATTGATGGATGTCATCCGGATCCGGGGTGCCCGCACCCACAATCTGAAAAACATTTCGCTCGCCCTGCCCCGCCACCAGCTCGTCGTGATTACGGGTCTGTCGGGTTCTGGAAAGTCGTCGCTAGCCTTCGATACGCTATATGCGGAAGGCCAGCGGCGCTACGTAGAGAGCCTGTCGGCCTACGCCCGCCAGTTTCTTCAGTTGATGGACAAGCCCGACGTCGATCTGATCGAAGGGCTTTCCCCGGCCATTGCCATTGAGCAAAAGGCCAGCAGCCACAACCCGCG
>JBAYOI010000099.1:0-9834 GCA_041678365.1 Pigmentiphaga sp.
GCTGTTATGAGAGAAAAAGGCCTGAGTCAAACCAAACACAAACACGCCTACCGCCAAACTCAAGCCCGAAATTCTCAAGACTTTGCACTGCATTCGCCGCTCGGGCCCAATCCGTTGCAAACGCGCCCGGCTCGGATAAAACACGATCACCGGCACTGCGTAAGCCGCAAATAAGAGCAGAACCCCTGGCAGGCCATACCTTGCCCAGGTATCGAACCATTCATTATGGGCATGGTCGTAATCAAGGACGGACGGATGCGCAGCGCCTTGATCAACAAAGTGCTGCTTGCCTTCCTCCAGCCGCTCCCGCCAGCCGGTCAGCGGTTTCTCATTGCCCATTTTCCAGGCCAAACGCAATTGTTCCAGGCGTTGCCCAGTGGAAGTGGTTGCATACTTCTCGGGCTCCTTCAAGTAACTGCTCGCCTCGGCATAGGCAGCGTCGACGCGTTCGGCCACCATCGGCACCTGAAACGCCGCCACCATCGCAATCAACCCCACCGCCGACAGAACCAGGCTGTACTGAAGCCGCTTCTTGGCTTGTTCGGCAAACAAACAGAACAAAAAAGGAATGCACAGCAGCAATAGCCAGCCTCCCCTCGACAACGACAGGAACGAGGTCAGCAGTGCCAGCATGGCCGCCGCGCCGAGCAGCACCCGTTCCGCTTTGCGCAAGTGGGGAAGCAAGCAAAAGCAAGCGGACATAATGCCTAGGACAGTGGCAATATCGCCGAATTGAATGGCGTTCGTATAGCCCTTGGCGCGGCCGATTTCATTGAATTGAAGAAAAGCCAGCCAACAGCCGGACACACTGCCAGCGATCAGGCCCCAGGCAATCGCCCTGACAGAAACGGTGATGACGCTGGCGCCCAGGACGCTCACGGCCGCCAACCCGTACTTCAGGCCCAGCTCGCCGCTTTCCCAGCTTGCCCCGCCCGAGAAGACATTGCTCCAGAAGAGTCCAAGAACGACAAACAACAGCGCAAGCGTCCGCGCTCGCGTATCGACCGTCTGCCTCAACCAGTAGGGAAGGCCGAGCAGCGCCAGCAAGGCCGTTGACCCCGCCCCCCAGGAATAGCCGGAAGGCAGGGATAGGCAAAAGGCAAAAAACAAAAATGCCGAGACGTTTTGCCACGTGGACAAAACAAAGGGGAAGGAAAGAGGCATAAAACGGAAGGGCGCTTTCGGTTTTATTCTAATTTTTGGATTTTAGCGGAATCGCCGAGCGGGCGTTTTCACCACCCGGGTCATGCGCCGCGTCTGCCGCCACGCTGTCAGCAGCGTGACGGCAGGAACGCCCTTCCGGCCTGGCGGAGCGTATCAGGCCAACGCCTTGGCGTGATAGGCGATGTGATCGCCGATGAAGCTCGCAATGAAGTAGTAGCTATGGTCATAGCCTTCCTGCATGCGCAGCGTAATGGGATGGCTGGCCGCCTCGCATGCTGCCTGCAGCAGTTCCGGACGCAATTGCTCCTTCAAGAATTCATCGGCGGCGCCCTGGTCAATCAGCAAGGGCAGTTTTTCCGTTGCCTGCGCCACCAGTGCCGTCGCATCCCACGCTTTCCAGACCGACGCATCCGGCCCTAGGTAGGCAGACAAGGCCTTATTGCCCCAGGGAACCTGCGAAGGGGCGACAATCGGTGAAAAAGCGGACACGCTGCGGTAACGGCCCGGATTTTTCAGCGCAATGATCAAGGCGCCATGGCCGCCCATCGAGTGTCCGCTGATGCTGCGCGCCTGGGTGACCGGGAAATTGGCTTCGATCAGCGCGGGCAACTCCTGCGACACGTAGTCATACATCCGGTAATGCGCCGCCCAGGGCGCTTGCGTGGCATTGACGTAAAACCCGGCGCCCTGGCCCAGATCGTAGGCAGGGTCATCCGCCACCCCCTCGCCGCGCGGGCTGGTATCCGGCGCCACGATGGCCACCCCATGCTCGGTCGCATAGCGTTGCGCGCCCGCTTTGGTGATGAAGTTCTGTTCCGTGCATGTGAGGCCGGACAGCCAGTAAAGCACGGGAACGGGTTTGTCTTGCGCCTGAGGCGGCAGGAAAATGGCAAATTTTGCCGTACCCGCCAGCGTCTCCGAATCATGCGACCAGACTTCCTGAACGCCACCCGCCACACGCCGTTGTTCAATTCTCTGCAAACTCACGCCTTTCTCCTACGGCGGCGCAGCCCTGGCCAACCGGCCGGAGCCGCGCCGCCCCTCATACTTTAGTAATGAATGACCGTACGGATCGACTTGCCTTCATGCATCAGATCGAAGGCTTCGTTGATCTGCTCCAGCGGCAAGGTATGCGTGATGTAGGGATCCAGATCGAGTTCTCCGCTCATGGCTTGTTCAACCATGCCCGGCAGCTCCGTGCGCCCTTTCACACCGCCGAATGCGCTGCCGCGCCAGACACGGCCCGTGACCAGCTGGAACGGACGGGTTTTGATTTCCTGGCCCGCGCCCGCCACACCGATGATGACACTCTCACCCCAGCCCTTGTGGCAGCACTCCAGCGCCGCGCGCATGACGTCAACGTTGCCGATGCATTCAAAGCTGAAGTCCACGCCGCCGTCGGTCATCTCGACGATGACGTCCTGAATCGGTTTGTCATGATCCTTCGGATTCACCGCGTCCGTGGCGCCCATGGCTTTGGCCAGGATGAATTTGTTCGGGTTGGTGTCAATCGCAATAATGCGTCCCGCCTTGGCCTGGACCGCGCCCTGGATCACCGCCAGACCGATTGCGCCCAGGCCGAACACCGCCACGGTGTCGCCTTCCTTGACCTTGGCCGTGTTGTGGACCGCGCCAATGCCGGTGGTCACGCCGCAGCCAAGCAGGCAGACTTTTTCAAGCGGCGCTTCATCGCTGACCTTGGCCAGTGAGACTTCGGCCACGACCGTGTATTCACTGAACGTGGACGTGCCCATGTAGTGATAGATCGGCTGGCCGTTGTAGCTGAAGCGCGTGGTGCCATCCGGCATCAGGCCCTTGCCCTGGGTGGCGCGCACCGACGAACACAGGTTGGTCTTGCCGGAGGTGCAGAACTTGCACTTGCCGCATTCAGCTGTATAGAGCGGAATGACGCGATCGCCCGGCTTGACGCTGGTCACGCCTTCGCCCACTTCCACCACGACGCCGCCCCCTTCGTGACCGAGCACGGCCGGAAAAACGCCTTCCGGATCAATACCGGACAGCGTGTAGGCATCGGTGTGGCACAGCGCGGTATGGGTGATCTTGACCAGCACCTCGCCTTTGCGAGGCGGCTCGACGTCAATCTCGACGATTTGCAGCGGTTTGCCCGGCTCGAAAGCAACGGCGGCACGTGATTTCATAGGATTCTCCTGCTTGGAAAAAAGACCGGACGGCGCTGGCCGCCCGTATAAGGCAACATCATTTCAAATAAGAACGCACCAGTGACGTCAGTTCCTGCACGTGTTCGGCCCGTTCGGCGTCGGACAGTTCGTTATTGCCCAAGGACTCGCGGATATGAGCTTCCATGACCTCTGACATCAAGCCATTGACCGCGCCGCGCACCGCCGCGATCTGCTGCAGGATGCTCGCGCACTCGGCCTCGGCCACCAGCGCGCGCTCAATGGCCTCGCACTGCCCACGAATCCGGTGCACCCGGGCCAGAACGCGTTTTTTTTCCTGAGGGGAATGAGGCATGGCATCCGCATTGAGACAAAAGATATACTGGGGTATAGCATATTGGCTTCGGCGACGATGATCAAGTCCGCATTCTCATGCGTGGGCTGGACTCGTTCCTACAGAACCCTCACCCCCTTCTTCCGGGCGCGGACTCTGCCCTCGAACCCGCGCCCGCGGCAACCTGCCCTCACGCCGCGTCAACGGCCAACAGGCGGCTCCCACGCGTAATCAATCGTCAGCGGCGCATGATCGCTGAACCACTGGTCTTTGAAAATGCTCGCCGCTTTCGCGGTCACGCCCAGTGCTGGCGTGGCAATGTGGTAATCAATCCGCCACCCGACGTTCTTCGCGCGGGCCTGGCCGCGGTTGCTCCACCAGGTATAACAAGCGTCCGTGGCTTCCGGATGCAGGCCCCGATACACATCGCACCAACCCATCTCGTCCAACACGCGCGTCATCCAGGCCCGCTCTTCCGGCAGGAAGCCGCTGTTCTTCAGATTACCCTTCCAGTTTTTCAAATCGATTTCCTGGTGGGCAATGTTCCAGTCTCCGCACAGCACCACTTCCCGACCCGATTCACGCAGGCCATGCAAATGATCCGTGAACACGTCCATGAACGCGAACTTGGCCGCCTGGCGATGATCGCCGCTCGATCCGGACGGCAGATAGAGGGAGATCACCGAGAGCTTGTCGTAAATCAGCTCCAGGTAGCGCCCTTCGGCATCAATTTCCGGAATGCCGAGCCCTTCAATGATTTGATCAGGCGTATGGCGCGTATAAATGCCAACACCGCTGTAGCCTTTCTTCTCCGCATAATGGAAGTAGCCCTGCAATCCAGCGGGATTGCGCATGGCCTCCGTCAGGTTGTCAGCCTGGGCCTTCAACTCCTGCAGGCAGATGAAGTCCGCCTGCTGCCCGGCCACCCACTCCCCAAAGCCCTTGTTGAAGGCTGAACGGATACCATTCAAATTTGCCGAAATAATGCGCAACATATCCTTTTGTCCCACGTATACACAGCGGCCATGCTAACGCAGCTGGGCGGAGCCTGTACGGTGGCGCCGCATTTCCGCGCACGAAACGCCGAATACCAGCAAGCCGCCGAGCGCCAGCAACATGCCCACCCAACCGGTGGACGCCCAGCCCAGGCCCATTGAAATGGTGATGCCGCCCAGCCATGCGCCCAGGGCGTTGGCCAGATTGAAAGCCGAATGATTAAGCGCGGCGGCCAGTGTCTGCGCATCGCCCGCCACGTCCATCAGGCGTATCTGCAAGGCGGGCCCGAGGGCCACCGCGGTTCCCACCAGCAGGACATTGAATGCGCCCAGCCACAAATGATGGGCCGTGAAGCAGAACAAGGCCAGCACCGCACCCGACCAGACCAGCAGGCCGCCAATGGTCGGCATCAAGGCCTTGTCCGCCAGGCGCGAACCGACCAGATTGCCGCCCACCATGCCGAGGCCGAACAGCGCCAGCACGAAAGGGACGCCTTGTTCGGGCAAGCCCGCCAAGTTCATGAGCGTGGGCTTGACGTAGCTGAACACCGAAAACATGCCGCCAAAGCCGATTGCCGCGATGCCCAGCGTGAGCCAGACCTGCTTGCGGCGCAGCGCGCCCAGCTCCCGCCAAGGACTGGCGGCGGCATGGGCGGGCAGGGCGGGAATCCAGCGCCACACCAGCCCCACGGCCAACACGGCAATCGCCCCCACCAGGGCGAAGGCGGCCCGCCAGCCCAGCCATTGGCCCAGGCCCGCCGCCAGCGGCACCCCCACCAGCGTGGCGACGGTCAGGCCGAGCATGACATAGCCCACGGCTTGCGCCCGCTGGCCCGCGGGCGCAAGGCGCGCGGCCACCAGCGCAGCCACCCCGAAATACGTGCCATGCGGCAGGCCGCTGAGCAGCCGCATCAACACCATGGCCGCATAACCCGGCGCCACGGCGCTGGCGAAATTCCCGAGGGCATACAGCAGCATCAACGCCATCAGCAGGCTGCGGCGCCCCATGCGCGCGCTCAGTACGGCCAGCACCGGCGCGCCGATCACGACCCCCAGGGCATAGGCGCTGATCAGATGGCCCGCGGCGGGTATTGAAACGCCCAAATCCTGGGCCGCATCGGGCAGCAGGCCCATGATGACGAACTCACCCGTGCCAATGCTGAAGCCGCCTACGCCCAGGGCAAGGATGGCGCGGCGAAATGAAAAACCGCCAGTGCCGTCCGCGGACGCGGGGCAGGGCGGATGTTGACTGAGGGAGCGATTCATGTGAGAAGTATAATTGCTTGCCTTCCTCATCCGCTCCCCACCACCTCCATCGAAAGGCCTCCGTGTCCACCGCTTCCGCACAACCCAATGCATTCCAGCTTTATTTCCGCCGCCGCGTCACGCCGCTGCTGGCGCTGGGCTTTGCCAGCGGCCTGCCCTTGGCGCTGATCACCGGCACGCTTCAGGCCTGGGCCACGATCGAAGGCGTATCGCTGCAAGCCATCGGCTTTCTGACGCTGGTCGGTTCCGCCTATACGCTCAAGTTTCTGTGGGCGCCGCTGATGGACCGCTACAGCCCGCCCTGGCTGGGCAGGCGTCGCAGCTGGATGCTGCTGACCCAGCTGTTGCTGGCGGCCGGGCTGGCTGTCATGGGCCTGCTTTCCCCCAGCACCGCGCTACCGTGGCTGGCCTTGGCCGCCGTGTTCGTGGCTTTTCTGTCCGCTTCCCAGGACATCGCCTTCGATGCCTACCGCACCGACGTCCTGCATCAGGAAGAACGCGGCGCGGGCGCCGCGCTCTCGGTACTCGGCTATCGACTCGCCATGCTGGTTTCGGGCGGCCTCGCCCTGATTCTTGCCGACGCGTGGCTGGGCTGGGGCCAGACCTACTGGCTGATGGGCGGTTTGATGGCCTTATGCGCATTGGCCACCTTGTGGGCGCCCGAGCCCGACCACATCGCGCATGCGCCCCGTACGCTGTCCGAGGCCGTGACCGGCCCACTTACCGAGTTCTTCGGCCGCAAGGGCGCGCTGTCGCTGCTGGCGCTGATTGTTTTCTATAAACTGGGCGATGCCTTTGCAGGCAGCTTGTCCACCGCCTTCCTGATTCGCGGCGCGGGCTATACCGCCACCGAGGTTGGCACGATCAACAAGGTGGTTGGTTTGGTCGCCACGATTTTCGGCGCGCTCGCGGGCGGCGCCATCCTGGCGAAATGGAGCTTGTATCGGAGCCTGATGGTGTTCGGCCTACTGCAGGCCGTGTCCAACCTGAGCTTCTGGCTGATCGCGATCAGCGGCAAAAACATGTTGCTGATGGCGGCGGGCATCACGATTGAGAACCTGTGCGGCGGCCTGGGCACCGCCGCCTTCGTCGCGCTGCTGATGGGTTTGTGCAATGCGCGCTTCACCGCCACCCAGTTCGCCCTGTTGTCCGCCTTGTCGGCGGTTGGAAGAACCTATCTGGCGGGCCCGCTGGCACCGCCGATGGTGGAGTCCATGGGCTGGCCCGGCTTTTTTCTGTTGACCACGCTTATTGCCTTGCCGGGCCTGGTGCTGTTGATGTATCTGAAGCCACAGATCCTGGCGCTGGATCGCCCGGCGGCTTCGCTATAGTGAGCTTGCGCGCGAACCGCGCCAGCCGGGACCCGAATCGCTGGCAGCGTCCGATCCTATCTCTCAGCGCTCAAGCAGGCGATAATAGCGGGCAAAGAGGGAAAAAATGAGAGTCTTTATCACCGGCGCCACCAGTGGATTGGGTCTGGCGATGGCGCATTGGTATGCGAGTCGAGGCAGTCAAATTGGCGCCGTGGGCCGCCAGCAACCGGTCCTGGACGCACTCAGCGAACGTTATCCGGGACAGATCCAGGGCTACCCCCTTGACGTGCGTGACCGCCCCGCCCTGCATGCCGCCGCACACCAGTTCTTGAAAGCGGGCCCGGTCGATCTGGTCATCGCGTCGGCGGGCATCAGCGTTGGCACCCTGACCGAAGCCCAGGAAGATTTCCGTGTTTTCGAGCAAATCATCGACGTCAACCTGCTGGCCATGGTGGCGACGTTCGAACCCTTTCTTGACAGTATGAAAGCGCGGGGCGCCGGGCAGTTGGCAGGCATTGCCAGCGTTGCAGGGATCCGGGGGCTGCCCGGCGCCAGCGCCTACAGTGCCTCCAAAGCCGCGGTCATTGCCTACTGTGAAAGCCTGCGCAATGAACTGAGTGGCTACGGCATCCGCGTCTGTACGCTGACACCGGGTTATATCCGCACGCCCATGACCGCCCACAACCCCTATTCCATGCCTTTTCTGACGGACGCCGAGGTCTTTGCCGATCGAGCCGCCCGGGCGCTGGCGCGCCAGCGGCGTCAAATCGTGATTCCGTGGCAGATGGGCATCATCGCCAAACTGCTGCGCGTGTTGCCCAATGCGGTGTTCGATCACTTCGCCCGCAATGCGCCCCGTAAACCCCGTCAGACCGTCGAGTGAACGTCATGCCTTGGTTAAGCCGTTTTTTCCCTTTCCTGCGCTGGCCGGTTCCCACGCGTGAAGACCTGATGTCGGACTTGCGGGCGGGGCTGAGTCTGGGGCTGATCCTGGTGCCGCAGGCGGTGGCCTACGCAATGCTGGCCGGCATGCCGCCGATCACCGGCTTGTATGCGTCGCTGATCCCGCCGGTGTTGGGGGTGCTGTTCGGCTCCTGCCAATTGCTGGGCGCGGGAC
Organism: Pigmentiphaga sp.; assembly: GCA_041678365.1. Lineage (GTDB taxonomy): Bacteria > Pseudomonadota > Gammaproteobacteria > Burkholderiales > Burkholderiaceae_B > Pigmentiphaga. The sequence goes on from JBAYOI010000099.1 coordinate 8,328, forward strand.
CGGTGGCCCTGACCAGCATGCTGGTGGCGGGTTCGCTGATCGGCATGGCTGAGCCGGAGTCGCCGCGTTGGGTGTTCCTGGCCATCTGGCTGGCGCTGCTGGCGGGCGGCATTCAACTGCTGATGGGGTTTCTGCGACTGGGCCGACTGGTCAATCTGCTGCCGGGCACGGTGATTGCCGCGTTCACGCAGGCGGCCGCTTTGCTGATCATTTTGTCGCAAGTCCCCACCGTGCTGGGGCTGCGCCTGCCGTCCGGATGGGGGTGGTCGGACTTGTTCAGCGTGCAGCAATGGGGGGCGTGGCTGGATTGGCGAGGCTTGCTCTTTGGCCTGCTGACGCTGGCTTTTCTGTTGGGCACGCGCCGGTGGAGCAAGCAGTTTCCGGTGGTGCTGATCGGCGCGGTGGTGGCGTGTTTCATCAGCTGGATCATCGGCTTCAAGTCCTCGGGCGGCAGCGTCGTGGGCGATTTGCCCGCCGGCCTGCCTGAGCTGGTGGTGCCGGGGCTGCCCGGCTACGAAGACTTTCGGAGCCTGTTGCCCGCGGCGCTGGTGATTGCGGTGGTCAGCTTTGTGGAGGCCTTGGCCAGCGCAAAAACCATTTCCCGCCAGCGCAAGGAGCGCTGGAACGCCAATCAGGAGTTGATCGGGCAAGGCATTGCCAAGCTCAGCGGAGGATTCAGCGGCGCTTTCCCGGTCAGCGCGTCGTTTTCGCGCTCGGCGCTGAACCTGTTCGTCGGGGCGCGGACCGGCTGGTCCGCGATGGTGGCCTTTGTCTGCGTGCTGATTACGCTGCTGTGGTTCACGCCGGTGCTGGCGCACCTGCCCCGGGCTTTTCTGGCGGCGGTCATCATCGTGCCGGTCACGAACCTGATTTCCCCGTCCTTTTTCTTGCGGCTCTGGCGGCTTTCCCGGCCCGAGGCCAGCATTGCCGCCGCCACCTTCCTGGCAACGCTGCTGGCCGCCCCGCAGCTGCAATGGGGGATTCTGGCCGGTTTCGTGCTGGCGCTGAGCTATTTCATGTTTCAGCAGGCGCACCCGCGCATCATTGAAGTGGGCGCGCATGAGGATGGGTCCTTGCGCGACAGAAAGCGTTTCTCCTTGTCCGCGCTGGCGCCGGACGTGCTGGCGGTGCGGATGGATGCCGACATGAGCTACATCACGTCGGAGTATCTGGAACACTTCGTGCTGGACAGCTGCCGGGCGCGGCCCGAGATCAAGCGGGTGCTGCTGTATGCCGGGCCGATGAACAGCATTGATACCAGCGGCGTGGACACCTTGCGCTTCCTGATCACGTCCTTGCGCGACCAGGGCAAGACGGTCTATGTGGCGGGGTTGAAGAAACAGGTGGAAGACGTGTTGTACCACGCGGGCCTGCTGAGCCTGCTGGGCGGCGAATATGTATTCCGGACCGAGCAGTCCGCGATCCGCGCCCTGACGGCGCCGCCCGAGGACGTCACCGCCACCGACGAAGCGCCCTAGGCGCAGCGCCGGGTCGGCTTCCGGAACGA
>JBAYOI010000100.1:0-9827 GCA_041678365.1 Pigmentiphaga sp.
ATGCCGTGCTCAAGGCTTGTTGCTGGGTGGGCGTGCGTAGCGAGGAGGAAATGACCGGGTCAGGCGCCGAGCCGTGGAGCCGATGACACGTGCGTTGAAGGGGGTGATCAACCGTGTCTAGTGAATGCCCGTCCCCCGTTTATGGGGTAGAGCCAGTGAATGCCCGTCCCCCGTTTATGGGGTAGAGTCCAAAAACGCCCAGCCAAGATTGGCCAGGCGAGGTTGCATGGTGGAGAAGAGGAGAATCGAACTCCCGACCTCGTCATTGCGAACGACGCGCTCTCCCAACTGAGCTACTTCCCCATGAGCGGTATCGTAGCATTATTGAGCCCGGTTGGTGAAGCGCTCATTGCATGCCCAAGTGCCACAAGGAGGTGATTTCCTGAGCGCGCCAGAGGTGGAGCGGATCCTTGCTTTGCTTGGCCTTGCCATGCGCCGGGCGGGCGTCAAGCCGTTCCAGCACGGTCAGGCCAGCATCCTGAATCCAGCCTTGCAATTCGCCGGGCTGGCGCAAGCCAAGCCGTTCGGCCAAGTCGGACATGATCAGCCAGGCTTCGCCGCCGGGGTTCAGGTGCGCGCACGCACCGCTCAGGAAATGGCGCAGGAATCCGGACTTGGGATCATAGACCGCCTGGTCCAGCAAGGTGGGCGCGGCGCCGGGCAGCCAGGGAGGATTGCAAATGATCAGGTCTACCCGCGCATCAGGGTAGCCGTCCTGCCGCGCAAGCGTGATGACGTGGTTCAGACCGTGGCGCTCGCGGTTTTCCCGGGCGCAGGTCAAGGCGCGTTCGGACACGTCGGTGGCCAGAATCTGCGGGATGCCGCGCTGCGCGAGCAACAGGGACAGCACGCCGGTGCCGGTGCCCAGGTCAAGGGCGCTGTTTTTGTTGTCCAGCGCTGCACGCGCCACCAGGTCCAGGTACTCATGGCGAGTGGGCGGGAATACGCCGTAATGCGGAATCAGCGGCTGCGGCAGATGGGGAAGGACAATCCCTTTTTTCCGCCATTCATGCGCGCCGATGAGGCCGAGCAGTTCCCGCAAGGCCACCATGCCGGGTTCCGTCAGGGCGGGATAAACCGCCGCGCAAGCCTGCTCAACGTCCGGCGCGCGGCGCAGCGGGATCCGAAAGCCGGGATCAAGCGGAACCAGCAGCCCGTTGAGCAAACGGGCGCGCTGCAGACGAAATTGGCGCAGCAGGTGGAACTGTTCGGTCACGGTCTTGCCCGTTGGCGGCGGCTTGCGGTCCAGGCGGCGCGCCAGCGCGCTCAACATCTGCCGGGCCTGATGGTAATCGCCGCGCCACAGCAGCGCGCTGCCTTCGTTCAGATGGCGAAAGGCTTCATCGGCCTTCAGCGAATCTGAAACTTCAATACACTGGCGAGGAGGGGGCAGGCCTTGTGCCGTGCACCACGATAAAGCTTGCATAGGGGGTGGGGGATGGGCGGTGTGAAGCTGGCTATGTTAAACCACAGACAGCAAGGTTTGCGTTGACCACGCGCCAAAGCGCAAGCCTCGTCGTTTACGACGAGGTCAAGCGAGGCAAATTTTAAATACGGCACCGCCGGTGCCCCCGTATTGTGGCGAAGAAGCGCCGGCCGATACGGCTGGCGTTCTTCAACCCGATCATAGGGATGTAAGAGGGATGAATGGATCCCATGGAATTGAGGACATATGGCTGACAAAACATTTGATCTGATTACGATAGGCGCGGGGTCGGGCGGGGTCGCGGCGTCCCGCCGGGCGGCGGCGCTGGGCGCGCGCGTTGCCATTTGCGAGGAAGACCGCGTGGGCGGCACCTGCGTGATCCGGGGCTGTGTGCCCAAAAAGCTATTGATGTATGGCAGTGCGTTTTCCCAGGAGTTTGACGATGCGCGCGGCTTTGGCTGGGAAATCAACGGCGCCCGGCATGATTGGGCGCGTCTGGTCCAGGCCAAGGACAAAGAGGTTGACCGGCTTGAACAAATTTATCAGACCATGTTGACCAAGGCGGGGGTGGAGCGATTGGAAGGGCGCGCCACGGTGGTTGACGCCCATACGGTTGAGGTGAAGGGAAAGCGCTATCGCGCCGAGCGGATCCTGATTGCCACCGGGTCGCGGACCAGTACGCCGGCGTTCGAGGGCGCTGAGTTGGCCATAGACTCAAACGGCGCGCTGGATCTGACTGCGCGGCCGGATCGCTTGCTGGTGGTGGGCGGCGGTTATATTGCGCTGGAAATGGCCAGTATTTTCAATGCCGTCGGGTCGCAGGTGGACGTTGCATTTCGGCGTGACAATATTCTTGGCAATTTTGACACGGACTTGCAGCAGGCCTTGCAGGAAGCGCTGATCGGGCGCGGCATCCGGTTGCTGAGCAAAACCGAAGTGGCGTCCATTCGCCTGGATCAGGGAAAAAGGGAAGTGCGCTTCAAGTCCGGACAGACCGCCAGCTACGATCAGGTGTTGCTGGCAACCGGGCGCACGCCGAATACCCAGGATATGGGGCTGGAAGCGGCTGGGGTCAAGCTTGGCCAGCGCGGGGAGATCCTGGTCAATGCGGAGCATCAAAGCTCGGTGCCTTCCATTTATGCTGTCGGGGACGTGGTCAATGAAATCAATCTGACGCCCTGGGCCATTGGCAGCGGGCGCGCATTGGTGGAACGGCTGTATGGGCCGGGCAAGGCCAAGCCAAATCGCCAGACCGTGCCCGCCGCCATTTTTTCACAGCCGCAATTGGCAACGGTGGGATTGAGCGAAGCGCAGGCGCTGGAGCAGCATGACACGGTCCAGGTCTTCATCTCCCGTTTCCGGCCCATGAAGAACACCTTGTCCGGGCGGGATGAGAAAACCTTGATGAAACTGGTCGTGGATGCGCAGACGGATCGCGTGCTCGGCTGCCATATGGTGGGACCGGATGCGGCTGAAATCATCCAGGGTTTTGCGGTGGCCTTGACCTGCGGTGCAACCAAGGCGCAATTTGACGCCACGGTCGGGCTGCATCCGAGCGCGGCGGAAGAGTTCGTGACGCTACGCGAGATGACGCGGGAAGTGAAGCGCGGCTGATCCCGGCTTGTCAGTTTTGCAGGCCTGGGCCTGCTTCAGAGCAAGGTCGAGAGTTCGTCGGCCGCCTGGAGCAGGCTTTTTTCCGTGCGGGTTCGAAGCTCGGGGTCATGGTTGAAGCGGGAGCGCGGACCCGCCGCGCTCAGCGCCGCCAAGGCCGTGCCATGACCGTCCCGCACCAGCGCGGCGCAGGCGTCAATATCGGCCTCATAGCCGCCATAGCTCCACAGGGATGTGTGCTTCGCATCCTCCCGGGCCTGCTCAAGGCATTGCGCCAAGGTCAGGGCGGGGGGCAGCAGTTGCTGCTTCTGCGCTTGTTGCAGGCGGCTTTCCAGCTCTGCTTGTGGAAGTTGAGCCAGCAAGATTCGGCCGGGCGTGGTTTGCACGGCCAGCACACGGCTGCCGACGCGGATCTGGCTGACCAGGCCTTGTTCGGGCATGGCGCGCAGCATGTAGACGGCCTCGCAGCCGTCCAGCACCACCAGGTAGCAGGAAAGTGACAATTTGCTTTGCAAGGACTCCAGCACCCGGCGTCCCGCCGCCAGCAGATCATCCTGTTTATAGGCGTTGGCCGCCAAGGTCAGGAAGTCCAGCCCGAGCCGGTGCCCGCCCTGCGGCAGCGGTTCGATCATGCCCGCATGTTCAAGGGTCTGGATCAATCGCATCAGTGTGATGCGATTGATGTTCGTCAGGCGGCTGACCTCGGAGAGGTTGGTGGTGGCGCCGCCTTCGGCAAGGTAGCGCATCAGCGTCAGCCCGCGCAACACGGGCGTGACGAGCGCTTTGGTTTCCGGAGCTGGGGTAGGCATGAGGGGAGTTTAAACCAGCTCGGCTTCCCAGGCGTTGTAGCCATAGACCCAATCGCCGTTGCCGCCGTCCTTGAGCCAGTTGTTGCCGCGCGAGCCCAGCTGCACCTTGGCGGTCCGGTCCAGGCGGGCCCGCTCAAAGCGTTTCAGCGCCTCGGCCGGGTCATTCGGCAGCGAGGCCAGCGCGCGCGCCAGCACGACGCCATCTTCAATCGCCATGCCTGCGCCCTGGGCCATGAACGGGGTCATCGGGTGCGCGGCGTCTCCCATGATGGCAATGCCGCCTTGAGCCCAGAACGGCAGCGGGTCGCGGACGTTCAGCGCCGACTTCAAGACTTCGTCGCAGGCGGCCAGCAGGGCGGTGGCGTCCGGGTGGAAGTCTTTGTAGATGTCGCGCAATTCCTCGACGCTGCCCGGCATGGTCCACGACTCATGGCGCCAGCTGTCCTGATAGGTGGTGGCGAAAATGAAGATGTCCTTGCCGAGGTTCAGTGGGAAAGTGACGATCTGCGTTTCCGGATTGGGGCCCCACCACTTCGTGAAGGCGTTCAGATTGGGCACCCCTTCAAGACGGTTGACGGGCACCACGGCGCGGTAGGCAACCAGGCCGGTGAACTGGGGGCGGTCTTCGCCATGCAGGTGCTCGCGGACTTGGGAGTGGATGCCGTCCGCGCCAATGACAACGTCAAAAGTTTCCTGGGTGCCGTCCGCAAAGTGCAGCGTGATGCCGTCAGCGGACTCAGTGACCCGGGTGGTTTTTTTGCCCAGGTGTACGGTCTCGGGAGGGACCCTGTCCAGCAGTGCGTTCAACAGCTCTGCACGGTGGATGGTCAATTGGGGCGCGCCGTACTTTTGCTCGGCTTCGTCAGACATCGGCAGGCGCGAGGTCTCTTCACCCGTATCCCATGTGCGGCTGATGCGGTGGGTGGGGCGGGCTGCCGTGGCGCGCAGGGATTCGCCCAGACCGAGGCCGTCCAACGCCAGCACCGCGTTGGGCGTCAGGTTGATGTCTGCGCCAACCTGCCCGAATTTGGCAGCCTGCTCATAGACTTGGGATTCAAAACCCAGCTGACGCAAGGCGATTGCCGCCGTCAATCCCCCAATGCCTGCGCCGCAAATGCCGATACGAAGAGAAGCCATGTCTTTCCTTTGGTTCAAATTTGAACATAATGTTCAAAAAATATTAAAAGCAAAGTGCAATGTTGTCAGCTAGGGTTTTTGCTAGGCTGCTTATCAACGCTCACTACATTGGAGAGAGAGGAATGATAGGATAGGCGAGCTCATTTTCCTTCCCTGGTGTCATGGCCCCAAGTCTCGGCGCGAGCCTTTTCACGCGATCCCGCTTTTTGATCACATGGATGCTGGTCCTGATCGGATGCCTGTTGCTGTCGGCGCCGTTGTCGGCGCAAGAACGGGTGGCCAACCAGACGATCGATGTCAAAGTGCTGCCCAATGGCGATGCGCAGGTACAGGAAAGCCTGCGCATCGCCGCGCAGGGCGACCTCTTCCGCCATGGCCTGGTCAGGCCGCTCGTCCATCATGGCGCCACGCTCGGCACGTCGGTCAGCATGGGGCAGATCCTGCGCGACCAGCGCGCCGAGCCCTATCAGCTGACGCGCCGCCCTGACGGGGTGGTGCTGAGCACCGGCGATGCGTCGCGTCGGCTGGAGACGGGCTATCACGACTTCAGCCTCGCGTATCGTTTGCACAACCTGGTCAAGATTCGCAACGATCAGCTTGAACTGGGATGGCGGGTCGTCAGTGAACAACAGGCTTATGCCATTGACCGCCTGCAAGTGCGTGTGGTGCTGCCGGATGAGAAACAGGCGCTGAGCGCGCAGTTGCAGGTGGCGGGACAAACGCCGCTGGAGCCAGTGCAGTCGGAGCCGGGCCGGGTGGTGTTCGAGCTGGACAGGCTGCCCTCCCATACCGCCTTGATGCTGCAACTGAACTGGGTCGGTTCGGCTATCGCGCCCCCAGGGCCGCTGCTGAGACTGTGGCAGGGCTTCGTCAGCCAGCCCGTCTGGTGGGTCCTGACCGTGGGCGGACTGCTTCTGCTGTTGTACTGGGTCGGCCTGCTGCTGGCGCAGGGATGGAGCGTCTGGCGCAGCGGCGCCGGTATTGTGACGCGGCCGCCCGACGGATTGCCGGTCTCCGCCGTGCGCTATCTTTGGAAACGCAAAGTGGATCCGCTGGTTCTTGTGCTGACCTTGCAGGAGCTGATCGCCCAGCGTGTGGTCCGGATGGAGAGCAAGCCTGATGGCGAGTTCTTGCTGCTGGCGCAGCCGCCGGGTGAATTCGACAAGCTGCCGACAGCCTCCGCCATGCTGCTGGAGCGGCTGTTCGAGTCGGGCAGGGAGGTCGTGCGCCTGGACGGGCTCTTCAAGCACTGCGTGGCGGAGGTCTATGCCAAGCTGTCCAATTGGCTCAAAAACGCCTACGGCGACCATTATTTGCTTGATCGATCGACGCCTGCCGTGGCGGGACTGGGCGCTTGGCTGATCTGGCTGGCCCTGCTGGTTGCCGTGGGCACTCTGGTGTCGGGCGCGCCGCTGTCGTGGGAAACCTGGAAACCGTTGTTGTGGGTGCCCGCGGCGTGCATGGCCTGGTTCGGATTCCGCCGCTGGAATCTGCGCAAGAAACTGTCGTTGAACCATGCCTTGCTGATTCTTGGCGCCGGGGCATGGGCCGCGGGCAGCCTGTACGTGCTGCAACGCCAAGGCTTGAGCCTGGATGCCTTGGTTTATGTGCCCGCCTTATTGCTGCTGCTCGGCCTGGAGTGCCTATTGTTTGTGCAGTCCGGCTATAACCGGGCGGGGCGCCGCCTGATGGGCGAGCTGCGCCGATTCAGGCGGTATTTGAGTGAACCGGGGCTGCAAATGGGTTTCGTGCAGATGAGCCCCGCTCAGCGCACGGCGGAGTTTGAGACCTTGCTTCCCTATGCGGCGGCGCTGGACGTGCAATCGGGGTGGCGGCGGCACTTCAACTATCATGAGCGCACGGCGCTGGCAGGACACTACGGCCGCTACGGCTTGGCTGACGATTACGAAGCTTGGCTGGGCCTGCTCATTGAAAAAATGGCTTGAAGAGGCCGGTTTTCCGCCTCTGTGCAAGATTGTTGCGTCAAAATCCTTGAAAGGTTGACGTATCTCAAGTTATTTTTTGTTGATGGGCTGTAGAATCCTCTACTTAAGGAGTGGATTCATGGCAATAATGCTTAAGTCGCCGCAACACATTGAAGCGCTACGGGTCGCTGGCCACATGGCCGCTGATGTACTGGAAATGATCAGTGAGTATGTTGTGCCCGGCGTGTCTACCGAAGAACTGGATCGCCGGTGCTTCGAGTTCATTACCAAAGCGCAAAAAGCCATTCCCGCCAATGTCGGCTATCACGGCTTTCCCAAAACCTTGTGCACTTCCGTCAATGGGGTCGTCTGCCATGGCATCCCCAACGAGAAAGACGTTCTGGAGGATGGTGACATCGTCAACATCGATGTCACGGTCATTCATGAGGGCTGGCACGGAGATACGTCTCGCATGTTTTACGCGGGCGAGCCTTCTCCCGAGGCCCGGAAATTGATGGACGTTACCTATGAGTCCATGATCAAGGGGATTGAAACGGTGAAACCCGGCGCCACATTGGGAGATGTGGGGGCCGCGATCCAGCAGCATGCGGAGCGCAATGGTTTTTCAGTGGTGCGCGAATATTGCGGTCATGGCATTGGCCGCAAGTATCACGAAGATCCCCAGGTATTGCACTATGGCCGTCCAGGCACCGGCGTAAAGCTCCGTGAAGGCATGGTCTTCACCATTGAGCCGATGCTGAATGCGGGACGGGCGGAAGTAGACCTGCTTGATGATGGGTGGACCGTGCTGACCGCCGATGGCTCATTGTCTGCGCAATGGGAGCATATGGTGGCCGTGACGAAGGATGGCTATGACATCCTGACAACGTGGCCGTCAAATCGCTAATCAACAATCTGGACTTTTATCAGGAAAGCAGTCGTTTGGTAGGTTTGGGTTAATAGCGTTCAACCTTCTTATTCTTTACTTATCACTATGAAAAAAAATGAAACCTCAGCAGCGCCTGCTCGCGCCGCGCGCTCAGTCAACCCCTGGCTCGACGTCGAACCCGATGGTTCAAACCTGACGATCGATAGCTTCCCCACCAACCTGATCGTCAATCTGGCCAACTCGCTGCGCCGGACGATCACGTCAAACTATGCCGAACAATTTGGCCTGACGGTCTCGGAGTGGCGTTTTCTGGCCTTGCTGGCCGAGTCTTCGCCGGTCAACTTCACGACCCTGGTCGAGGTGTCCGGCTCTGACAAGGCACTCGTCAGCCGTTCCATGCAAGCGCTTCAGATGCGTGGCTTTGCGAAGGTGCAGAAAGGCACAACGGTCAACCAGAAGAAGCTGCCCTATCTGATTACCCGCAAAGGGCAGAATATGTACAACAAGATTCTGCCCCACGCCTGCGAAAAGCAGGGCGCCTTGCTGGAAGCATTGAGCAAAACGGAGAAAACCCATTTGTTCACGGCCTTGCAGAAGCTGCAAACCTATTGCGATCAACTTGAGCAAACGAGTAAAGCGTGACCGCAACGAAGCAGGTTGAGCACGGCCCGGCGGTGCGCCCGGGCCCCGGGCAGCCGCTGTCGGCATGGCTGTCGTATCTGGAGTCTATCCACCATCGTCCCATCGAGCTGGGCCTGGACCGGATACGGGAAGTGGCCGAACGCATGGGCCTGTTGCAGCCGAATTGCCTCACCATCATTGTGGGTGGCACCAATGGCAAGGGCTCGACCTGCGCCATGCTGGAAGCGGTCTATCTGGCCGCGGGCTATCGTGTGGGCCTGTCCACCTCGCCGCACCTCATTGATTTCAATGAGCGGGCGCGGGTCAATGGCGAAATCGCCTCCGATGCGGCATTGATCGCGCATTTCGAGCGTGTCGAGCAAGCGCGCGGCACCACCCCGCTGACATACTTTGAGTTCTCAACACTGGCCATCCTGAGCCTTTTCTCTGAATCCAGCCTGGACGTGATGATTCTGGAAGTCGGCCTGGGCGGACGCCTGGACGCGGTCAACATCCTTGATGCAGATTGCTCGATCATCACCAGCATTGATGTTGATCACGTGGATTGGCTTGGTTCGGACCGTGAAGCCATCGGGTTTGAAAAAGCGCATATTTATCGGCCGGGCCGTCCCGCCATTTGCGCGGACCCGATGCCGCCGCAATCGCTGCTGGATTATGCGCACCAGATTGGGGCGGACCTCTGGCGGTTCGGCCACGATTACAATTACGCGGGTGACCGGCAGCAGTGGAATTATGGCGGCCGCCATAACCGTCGCAATGCGCTGGCCTATCCCGCCTTGCGCGGGGCGAACCAGCTGCTGAATGCGTCAGGCGCGCTGGCGGTGGTTGAAGCGCTGTCTGACCGCCTGCCCGTCCCTCAGCAGGCCGTGCGTCTCGGCTTGCTGAAAGTGGAATTGCCGGGACGTTTCCAGATTCTTCCCGGCCAGCCCACCGTGATTCTTGATGTGGCGCATAATCCACACGCGGCAGCGGTGCTGGCCGACAATCTCGGCAATATGGGGTTTTATCCTTACACGCATGCGGTGTTCGGGATGCTGGACGATAAGGACATTGCCCAGGTCATTGAAAAGATGAAGGGCGTGATTGATCACTGGCATTGCGCCACGCTTGATGTGCCGCGCGGCGCGTCGGCGCAGGTTTTGCGGCAGAAGCTGGAGGCGGCGGGCGTGGTCAACGGCAAGGAGTCGTCTCTTGCCACCCATGAAAACGTTGCAGAGGCTTACCTTGCGGCAACGGAGCAAGCAGCCGACGGTGATAGAATTATAGTCTTTGGATCATTCCATACGGTTGCGGGCGTATTGGTTCATCTGCGTAACAGGAAGGTTGCCGCCTCATGAACGTCGTGAGGGGCGCCGCCCCAAGAAGCTAAGACCACGCCGCCCCCGTTA
>JBAYOI010000101.1:0-9725 GCA_041678365.1 Pigmentiphaga sp.
GCCCCGATTTCCTTGAACTCACTGGCCTGTTCAAAAACGCGGGTCGCAATGCCCTGCCGGGAAAGCGCCAGCGCGCTTGCCATGCCGCCAATGCCGCCACCCACGACGATCACGGGTTTGTTCTTGGTATTCATCTTGGCCTCCTGCTTATTGTGCGCGTACCGCCACATCCATTGCCCCCAAGCCCGCCACCTCAACGTGGATACGGTCTCCCGGCACCACCGGCCCCACGCCTTCCGGCGTTCCGGTGAACAGCAGATCACCCGGATGCAAGGTGTAGAAGGACGAAGCCAGCTCGATCAGCGCGGGAATCCCCATGACCAGATCCTGGGTGTTTGCCTGCTGTCTGAGCTCTCCATTGACGGTCAGGGTGAACGGCATGCGGGTGTGATCAACGCCTTCGTCCATCGTGGTCAGCCAGGGCCCCAGCACGGTGTAGCTGTCAATCGACTTGCGAAAGCTTCGTTCTTCCGGCCCCCGCGTTGTCATGTCCAGACCGACACAGAAACCGGCCACGTAGTCCAGCGCCCTATCCGCCGGGATGTCGCGCCCTTCCTTGCCGATTACGACCACCACTTCCGCCTCATGGTCATTGCGGCGGTTCAGGTGCTTCAACGCCACCCCTTCCGACGCGCCCACCAGAGAACTGGTGGCCTTCAGGAACAGTCCGGCCCGCTGAATTTCTTCCACCCGATTGCTGTGATGAATCTGGTCGTCTTCCCGCGCTTCGATCAAATGCTTCAGATAGTTGACCGGCGCGGCAACAATCTTGCCGGGACTGGCGACCGGCGCAAGCAGCTTCACCGATCTCAGGGACACAGACTTGGCTGACGGCAGCAGTTGCCGCGCCTTTTCCATGACGTCGTCCAGATGAGCGATCAAGGGATCAAAAACAGGCAATGGATAGCGGTAGCCGGGCAGCACGGCCAGTGCTTCGGTGACATCCTTCACCTGGTCTCCTTCCACCACCCCCAAACGATTGTCATCAAACCGGCAGAGCAACATGCATATCTCCTTGAGCACGAGCATTCAGCGGAACTTTAGGGTTGACGCTATATTGCGTCAACTAAGCTGTCCTTATACAGTCCATTGGAAAATACAAATTCGTGCTCATGAGCAAACTCGACCTTACCGATCTGGCGCTGCTCGACGCCCTGACCAAAACGGGCGCGGTATCGGCCACCGCCGAAGTGCTTGGCCTGAGCCAGCCGTCGGTCAGCATACGTCTGGGGAAACTGCGCACGCACTTCAATGACCCGCTGTTCGTCAGGACCTCCAAGGGCATGGAGCCCACGCCCCGGGCAAGCGCCTTATTGCCGACCGTGCAAGCCGCATTGGCCTTGTTCAGCGGTCTGGAGGGGCAAGCGTCCGACTTCGACCCCGGCACGTCGGACCGGACCTTCAGAATCTGCATGACCAACACCGGCCAGATGGTCATCCTGTCCAGGCTGTTGAACCACTTGAGCCAAGTCGCGCCCCGTGTTCGCATTGACATCAAGGATCTGGATTCGGATACGCCCCGCCAGCTGGAATCGGGGGAAGCCGACCTGGCCATGGGCTTCACGCTCAACATGCAAGCGGGCTTTCATCAACAAAAGCTTTTTTCCGAGTATTACGTCTGTCTGGTCCGGACGGGCCACCCCCGCATCAAGCACAAACTCTCGGACGCTCAGTTCCTTGAGGAGCGGCACGTTTCCGTCCTGACTTCGGGGACGGCCCACTGGATGCTGGACAAAGCCATTGAAGATGCGGGCATCACCCGGGACATTGCAGTGTGGGTGCCTTCATTCCTGGCGCTGGAAGAAATCCTGGCCAAGACCGATCTGCTGGCGCTCGCCCCCATCCATCTGGCCCGGCTTATTTCCGCCAACGGTTCCGTCAAATTCCTTGACGTGCCTTTTGCGCTCCCTTCTTATCCGGTGCGCCAATATTGGCACGAGCGCTACCATAAAGACGCAGCCTGCCGGTGGCTGCGCTCCATCGTGGCGGATATTTTTCGCGACTGATCACGGCCCCACCCCTCAGCGCCCCCACTGAAAGCGCAACCTTTATCTGTTTTTCCAATTCGGTCTATTGTCTGTGCGGCATGGACGGGGGCTCCCCCGCTCCGTACATTTTCTTCTGCGCGCCCCATCTTCGTTCCCTTCCATGCATCGTTGATCATCAGCGCTTGGCTGAAGCCGAGCCGCAACAGGAGACCATCAATGAAGAAGTTGGCATTCCTTTCTGTTTCCGCGATTTTGTTGAGCGCCTACGCGGCGTCGGCCTGGGCGTCCTATCCCACCCGGCCGATCAAAATCGTCGTTGGCATGGCGCCCGGCGGCGCGCCGGACATCATTGCCAGAACCCTGGGCGAAACCATGACCCGCGAACTGGGACAAGCGATTGTGGTTGAGAACCGCCCTGGCGCGGGCGGCACGATCTCTTCCAGACAAGTCGCCCGCGCACCGGCTGACGGCTATACCTTGCTGATGGCGGAGATCCCACAGCTGGCCATGGCGCCCTGGCTGTTCAAATCCGTTGGCTATGACCTGGAAAAAGACTTCGCCCCGATTGGGACGGTTGCCATCACGCCCTTGTTCATTGCCGCGAACGCCAAGGCGACAGCGGGCATCGACTCGATCCAAACCTTCATCGAACGTGCCAAACAGTCGCCCGCTTCCATCCACTACAGCTCCTCCGGCATCGGCAGTTTGCATCATGTGGCCATGGAGGTGTTCATCAAGCAATCGGACATCGCCCTCACCCATGTCCCTTATAAAGGATCGGGCCAGGCCGTCCCCGCCCTGGTGGCCGGTGAAGTCCCCGTCGGCATGACGGCTTTGCCCGCCGTCGGTCCCTATGTGGCGTCAGGAGAAATCAAGCTGCTGGCAACGACTTCAGCCCAGCGATTTTCGTCGATGCCTGAAGTACCCGCCTTATCCGAGCTGTTCCCCGGTTATGAGTTTCCCTCTGAGCTTGGCTTGCTCGCGCCAAGCGGCACGCCCCAGGAAGCGATAGATAAAATTTCACGCGCCTTGAAGGTCGCGTTGGAGAGCCCGGAAATCCAGGCGCGTCTCCAGACGCTTGGCTCCATTCCCTCGTGGAGCTCGCCACAAGCCTGCGGCGAAAAACTGAGAAGCAGTGTTGACCGATACAAAGATGCCGTCAAACTGACGGGCATTCAAGCGGAGTAAAGAACGGAACCCCGCTTTACCTTGCCCTCGCTGACGTAAAAATCCGGCCCGCGCAGGCCGGATTTCTCACTGCTACGCGGCAACGCCTTACTTGATTTTGAACAAGCGTTCCGCGTTGGTCTGGAAGAACATCTTCTTGTGCTCGGCGCTCATCTCCATATTGTCGAGCAGGATCACTTCATCAATGACGTGCTGGTAGGGATAGTCCATGGCATACATGACCCGGTCCGCGCCCATGAATTTCTGCGTGAACTTGATCGCATCGTCCCAGGCCACGCCGCTGTTGGTGACGTAGAAGTTCTCACGCAGGTATTCGCTCGGTTTCCTTTGCGTGGGCTTCAGCGTCTCATAGCGATTGGCGGCAACGGTGGCGCGGTGCATATAGTCCAGGCGATACGCCCAGAACGGCAGCGCTTCTCCCATATGCCCCAGGATCACCTGCAGCTTCGGAAAGCGATCGAACACGCCGCTGGTCATCATCCGCAACGCGCTCAAGCCCGTCTCCACCCCAAACCCATACACCGCGCCATCCAGGCCGACTTCCATGAAGGGTTCAATCATCTTGGCGGGTGGGCTGCTCGGGTGCAGATAGATCGGCATGTCGAACGCTTCGGCGGCGGCCAGAATGTCCCAGAACTTCTGATCGGACAGGTATTCGCCATGCGTGTGCGAGTTGATGATCACGCCGCGCATGTCCAGTTCTTTCGCGCCGCGTTCGATTTCCTTGGCGGCTTCCGCCGGATTCTGCGGCGCGACCGCCGTCAGCCCGACGAACCGGGTGGGATGCCTGCGCACCGCTTCGGCCAGGTAATCGTTCGCCGTACGTGCATAGTCCACCGCCGTGGCGGCGTCAAACACCTGTACGCCGGGTGAGGTCAGGGACAGCACCTGAATATCGATGCCCGCCTCATCCATGTGCTGGAGCCGGAGCTGGTCCAGATCCTGGTTGCATCGGATGATGTGCTGGACCCGCGGCGCCGGACTGCTGAAGTGAAAGCCCCACAGGCTGACGAAGCCGGGGTCATCAATACCGTCCGCCAGGACCTTGCGGTACATATTGAACAGCTCCGGCGGAGCAAAGGCTTCTTCGGTGGCAATACGGAGATAGTCCGCCTTGCCGGGACGGCGCGCGGGGGAAACTTCAGGTTGACTCATTGTTGCTCTCCTTCAAGATTGGTTTTCTTGGGACCAGTCGGGCAAATGGCCCGCCTGTCATTCGGCTTGCAGATTGGCCTCACGGACCACGCGTCCCCACTTCTCATACTCCGCCACCGCCATCTTGCGCAGCGTTTCAGGGCTGCCCGGCGTCAACACGACCCCCTGGCTCAGCATGGATTTCTTGACGCCTTCGTCGGTCAGCGCCTCATTGATGGCCCGGTTGTAGGCCGCAACAAGCTGCGGGTCCATGCCTTTCGGCCCCCAGACCGCCGCCCAGGCGGATTCATCAAAATCAGGCACGCCGCCTTCCTGAAGCGGCACAACATGGGGATGCAGCGAGTCCCGCCCGGCCCGTGTGGAGCCGATGATTCTGAGCTTGCCTTCCGCTTCCAGCGGAACCACCATGTTCAACGGCAGGATCATCATGGGCACGTGACCGCCCATCAAGTCCGCCATGGCGCCCGCCGTGCCTTTGTAGGGAATATGGTTGAGCTGGACGCCTGTGGCGATGGCAATTTTTTCCAGCGCCAACGAGTGCAGAGTGCCGCGCCCCGGCGAGGCGTAGTCCACCTTGCCCTGCTGGGACTTCACATAGGCGACCCATTCCTTCACGTTTTTGGCGGGCACCGAAGGATGGACAACCAGCGCAAAGTTGATGGCGCCAACCAGCGCGATGGGCTCAAAGCTGTCAATAACATCAAAGGGTACTTTCTTATAGAAGTACGGCAAGGTCAAGGTCGTGTTGGTGGTAACCATGGCGGTCAGACCATTGGGCTCGGCCTTGGCCACGGCGTCCATGCCGATGATGCCTGACGCGCCCGCCCGGTTATCCACAACGAAATCCCGCCCCAGCTTGGCCGACAAATGCGGCGCCAGCACGCGCGCAATGGCGTCAGGCGTGGTGCCGGGCGTAAACGGGATGATGAATTTGGCGATGCCCGGGGCGAGCGTTTGCGCCGCTCCCGCCGCGCCGAATCCCAACAACGGTCCCGCCGCCGCGGCCTGAAGCAGGTGGCGGCGCCTTGCACAGTATTCATATTGCTTCATTTCAGTCTCTCTCCAACACTTGGCATGCTGTTATAAAAACGTGATGCGTTATTCAAAGATTGATGCTTCAATTCTTTTACTGGATACAGCGGCACAACCCATTCAGCCTACTGATTTGAAGTCTAACGGCTCACGCCACGCAGTACAACATCCGTTACTTTTTACCGCTTGGCCTCAAGCACGGCCAAGCTCGGCCGATCCCCCTGCGCCTTGCCTTTGATCGGCGGGAGGGGCAGGGTTGCCACGCCCGGCTCGATCACCAGCGTATGGTCCAGCGCGTACCAGGTCTCTCCTGCCTGGCGTTGCAGCCGCGGGTTGTCTTCCGTATGCGCCTGATAAGCGCCAACCAAACTGCGCGTCACACCGAACTGGACGTCCGTTTCAAGATAGGGATCATCATTGGAGTAAATCTGCGCGAACTGCGTTTTGTACCCGTCTTTATGAACCAGGAAGTGGATGTGCGCCGGACGCATATTGTGTCGACCTTGCTTGCGCAACAAATCTCCCACTGGTCCCTCGATCGGAATCGGATAGCCAACCGGCTTGATGGAAATGAACTCGACCTGACCTTGCGCATCAGTCCGGAACTTGCCCCGCAAGTTCATATCGGCTTGCGCCGGGTCCTGGTTTTCATAGAACCCTTCCGACGAGCAATGCCAGACATCCACCTCGGCCTCCGGAACGGGCTTCCCGTCGGGATCAACAATGCTGACGCGCACCCGCGTTGGCGTACCCGGCGTTTCGCTGCGGATGATGCTTGATCCGTTTTCCATCACTGGCGCGCCTTCGCGCCAGAAAGGCCCCAACAGGTTTGCGGTGGTCTCTCCGCCGTGCCCATTGTTGAGCAGGCACACCAGTGAAGAAATCCCCAGCGAACCGGCGGCCAGCACCACTTCGTTGTGTGACGGGCTGGTACGCTGTCCCAACTCGGCAATCACGGCACAGGCTTGCTGGAACTCGCGTTCGGTCAGTTTGGTTTCCCGGATGAAAGCATGCAAATGCCTGACCGCCGCTCCCATGATCTCAATGAATCGCGGATCGGAGGCGTGTTCAAGCTCGGCCAGAACGGCCTGCGTAATATCGGTTTCCTTGGCAATGATCATGATGGCTCCTCCGGCCTCTCAAGCATGGCTGCATGGTTGTACGCCGCGGGGCTCGGCAACGGGAGTCCGCGCATCGGCCTCGATCATTTCCGCCAGAACCCGTCTTGCGCGGACCGGCCCGCCGTCAACAATAATGGCAACGTCAATCGGATTGTCCCGCTGTTCGGGCGTCAAGTTGGCATGCTGCAACTCGACTACGACCTTGTCTTCGCCATGCGTGGTGGTGATGGCGCGCTTGATGTATTCCGTCAAGGCAAGGTCCTGCTGCCTGAAGTGCCGGACAAACGCCCAGAAGTAGTGGGTAGTGGTTTCTGTTTCCGGGGTCATCAAGTGCATCACGCAGCCCTCGATACGCCCTTGCCCATCGCCTTCTTCAAGCGCTTCACAGCCGATCTCAATAATGCAGGCGGCGGGCGCGTAATAATTGACGGTGTGCCAGCGGTGAATCGGCTTTTGAAACTCGCCAAGATGCTGATAGAAGGGAGGCGCCATCGCGCCGACCACGTCCCGATGCACGCTCACCACTGTGCCTTCCTGGCTCACTTTGATCGGCGATTCCGCCACCGCGGTATTGCCAATGGTGCGGCCATGCACGAAGGCGACGTGTGACAGATCAAGCAAATTGTCCACCAGCAGGCGGTAATCAGCCTCAAGATGGCAATACCCCTCGCTCGGCACCCACTCCGGATCGCCCATCCGGCTGACGTCCGGCAGCAAGGAAAGGTCCGCCGATTGCGCCTCGCCCATCCAGATCCAGATCAAGCCATTCGCTTCTTCCACGGCAAAGGTCCTGACACATGCCGCGGGCGGAATCCGTTGCTGGCCCGGAATAGCAACGCATTTTCCGTCCGGGGCGAAGACCAGTCCGTGATAGCCGCAAACCAGGTTGTCTCCTTGCTGATAGCCAAAAGACAGCGGCAGGCGACGGTGCGAGCACTTGTCCTCCAGCGCGGTCACGGCTCCGTCCTGGCGACGATAGAACACCACCTTGACGCCCAGAATGGTCCGGGAAAGCAGGCCCGAGGGCAGCTCCTTGGAAAAGGCGGCAACATACCAAGCATTTCTAATCCACATATCAACCTCTATACCAATGACAACGGGCCTCATTGCCAGCTCCGGCCTTTCACGGCGAAGCAAGCGAGGCGGCTTATTCAGCGCCGACAACGCATCCGGTGGCGGCTGCAAACGCCGGTCCTTGGGTGGCTTTCCACCCATGTTTATCAGGGCTGGCTCAATCCCATTCAGTTTACTGAATTGTATTGCGTTTTTCAGCTAGGTCAAGCAGAGAAGGACTGGGGAAAACCATTCATCCCTTTAGCTTGAGAGAATTTGATGACTCACCTACACTTCACATTCAGTTTACTGAATTGCTAATGAAATTTCCAGCTGCAACGGTTTTCCCGCCCATCAAGGGTATAAAACGGAGGTGAGTATGCGTCACAATCGCCGTAGGTTTACCAGTGCATCAACCTTGTTCCTGGCACTGAGCGCAGCGGGACTGGGCCCAGCCGCTGCTTCAGATTTCCCGGCAAAATCCATTCGTCTGGTGGTCTCCTATCCCCCGGGCGGTGTGGCGGATCTGTTGGCGCGGACCGTGGCGCAATCCGCCAGCCAGGCGCTTGGCCAAACCGTTGTGGTTGAGAACCGGCCCGGAGGGAATCAGATCATCGCCACCAGCGCCGTGGCACGCAGCGACCCGGATGGCTACACCCTGTTGCTGGCCGATGACGTCGTCCTGACACTCAACCCGCATCTCTTCAAAAAGCTGTCCTACGCCGTCTCTGACATTGTTCCAGTGATTGACCTGGCCGAATCCAGAATTGTTCTATCAACCAATGGCTCCTCGGGCAAGACGCTGAAAGAGGTGGTCCAGTACGCAAAGAACCACCCTGGCAAACTCAATTACGGCACGCTCGGGATGGGAAACACCCATCACCTGTTGCTCGAAGCCATCAAACAGGAGACCAAGGTCGATATTGTGAACGTACCCTATCAGGGCTATGCCGCCGCCATCAATGACTTATTGGCGGGTCAAGTGCAGCTGGTGTCAGGCGGCGTGGGCTCGCCCGCGCTCGGCCACATCCAGAGCGGAAAACTCCAGGCGCTTGCCGTTTCAGGCAACACGCGCAGTGCACTGATCCCGAACACCCCGACCTTCTCGGAAGCGGGCTATCCCAACATCCAGCCCAGCGTGAGCTTCATCGTCTATGCCCCCGCGGGCACGCCGACCGCCTTGATCCAGCAGCTCCACAGCGGCTTTGCCAAGGCCTTGAAACAAGCCAACGTGGTTTCCACGCTGGCCGAAAATGGCTTGGAGCCCTTAGGCCGCCTGCCCGATCAAGTCAGTGCCTCACTGGCCGAAAAAGCAACAAGCGCAGCTGTCACCATTGAACGGATCGGCCTGCGCCTGGATTGAACACACAGCGGGAACGGCTTGCCCGTTCCCCTACTTCTTTTGACGCGGCGGCTTGCTGACGCCGCCCATCGGCGCGCGGCTGAACTCATTATTGACCGCGACGAACTTGTGCAGCAAACGGATCAGTTGCTCTTGCTCACGCGCGCTCATATTGGAAAACAGGCGCGCCCGCATTTCCTCCAGCCCCGGCGTCAGCGTGGCCAGCGCCCGCTCGCCCAGCTTGGTCAGATACAGCTTGCGCTGGCGCCTCAGCACGATTTCAAGCTCCCGGATGATCAAGCCTTTTTCTTCCAGCCGGACGGCCGTGGCCGCGGTGGTGGAAGTATCCAGCGCAACAAGGCTGGCCAGCGTGACTTGGTCCACGCCGGGATTCTGCTTGATGGCATTCATCATGGCGAATTGGATCGGCGTCACGTCCGGTCCCAGAATATCGTAGAAGACCGACGTGGATATTTGCTGAGCGCGGCGGAACAAGTGGCCCGGATGCTGGTCCAACTGCTCCATCTGGCTGTTGGAAGCGCTTGCATTCAGCAAGGGTTTTTCTTTGGTTTTTCGGGTAGTGGCCATGGCGGTGGAATGCGCGAAGAAACGTAAGCAAATAAAGTCCGTACCGAGATAATACCCGCAGCCATCCGCCGTTTGTTAAAGTGAACGCCGTGGCAAGAAAAGCGTGCTCCCAACCTCAACGGCTCCGCCCATCATGAACCTCCAGCAACTACGCGCCCTCAGTGTTCTGGCTGACGAGAACTTCAATATTTCCAAAGCGGCGCAATTGCTGTGCTTGACTCAATCCGCCACCAGCAAGCAGCTCAGCCAGCTGGAGGA